>CANQNC010000015.1 GCA_947625145.1 uncultured Clostridia bacterium | reverse complement strand
GCCTTCCACCGCGGACGACCTGCGCTCCTACGCGGATGAGCAATATCACAAAACTTTGCTGTCCGTGCCCATGCTCGGCGTGTTTGTGTTTACAGTATTGCCCATCATCTTCATGATCTTTGTCGCCTTCACCAACTACGACAAGGCGCATATGCCTCCCGGCAACCTGTTCACTTGGGTGGGCTTTGAAAACTTCAAGACCCTGTTCGGCACGGGCATATCCGCAAACAGCAAGGTCTTTGCCTTCACGTTCAGAGAGGTCTTGCTCTGGACTGTGATCTGGGCGTTTTTCGCCACCTTCTCAAACTATATATTGGGCATGCTGGTCGCGATCATGATCAACAAGAAGGGCATCAAACTGAAAAAGTTTTGGAGGACCATCCTTGTCATCACCGTCGCGGTGCCGCAATTCGTGTCCCTCATGCTGATGTCGCAATTTTTGCAGGATCACGGCATCTTCAACAATCTGTTGATCAATTGGGGCATAATATCAAAACCCATTCAATTTTTGTCGGATCCGTCGGGGTTGTTGCCGAGGATCACCGTGATCTTGGTCAACATCTGGATAGGCATTCCGTACACCATGCTTATCGTCACGGGCATCTTGATGAACATTCCCGCCGACCTTTACGAATCCGCAAAGATTGACGGCGCAAGCCCCGTGCGCATGTATATGAAGATCACGTTGCCGTATATGCTACACGTCACCACGCCCTATCTCATCACGCAATTCATCGGCAATCTCAACAACTTCAACGTCATATTCCTGCTGACGGGAGGGGAGCCGCTGTCGCTGGACTATCAATACGCGGGCAAGACGGACCTTCTCATCACTTGGCTGTATAAGCTCACCGTCAATCAGTCGCAGTACGGCATAGCGTCCGTCATCGGCATAATCACGTTTATAGTGGTCGCGGTGTTCTCGCTTATACTCTACAACAGATCGGGATCGGTCAAGAACGAGGAGGATTTCATGTAATGGAAAAGGTCAAAAGATTTCGCAGCAAAAAATTGATGGAAAAGACTTCGAACGTCGTCGTCTATGCGATCCTCATCATCATATCCATTGTGTGGCTGATCCCGTTCGTCCTGCTTTTGATACAGTCTTTCAGCGGCGATCAAACGGGCTATTCCATTACGCGAGTTTTCCCCGAAAAATGGACCTTCGACAACTATGTAAGGCTGTTTTCCGAAACCAAGTTTTTGACGTGGTACGGCAACACGTTTGTCGTGTCCATTGTCGTGATGGTGGTGCAGACCGTCATCGTGCTTGCAACAAGCTACGCGTTCAGCCGTATGCGCTTCAAAATGAGGAAGCCGCTTATGAACTTGATGCTGATCCTCGGCATGTTCCCGGGGTTCCTGTCCATGACGGCGGTCTACTTCATCTTGAAAGAGATGGGGCTCACGCAAAACCTTATCGGGCTTATGCTTGTCTACACGGCAAGCTCCGCAATGGGCTATTACATTTGCAAGGGCTTCTTCGACACGGTGCCAAAGTCGTTGGACGAGGCGGCGCGCATTGACGGCGCAAACCGCGCCACGGTGTTTTTCAAGATCATTCTTCCCCTCGCAAAACCCATCATCATCTACACGATCTTGATGGCGTTTACGGCGCCATGGGGCGAATATATGTTCTCGTCCTTCCTCATGCTCGGCGATCCCGACAAATTTACGGTCGCGGTCGGCATGAAGGAGTGGATAGGCAGAGAGATGGTCAACTCCTACTTCGGCGTGTTCTGCGCGGCGGCGGTCGTGGTGTCCATCCCCATCGTGTTGCTGTTCATGTTCCTGCAGCGCTATTATGTCGAAGGCGTGACGGGAGGCGCGGTCAAAGGATGATGAAGTCAAGCGTTAAAAAACTTTCCGCCGTCATTCTGTGCGCCGTGCTGCTCATGCTGTTGGTTTCCTTGACGGCGTGCAACAAGTCGGCGATAGAGCTTCTCGAGGAAAATATCGTGGACGATATGTATGACAACTATTACGAGATATTCACCTACTCGTTCAAGGATACTGACGGCGACGGCATAGGCGATCTGAAAGGCGTCACGGAAAAGCTGGATTATATCAGAGACATGGGCTACACCGCCATCTGGCTTATGCCCATTCATCCGTCGCTCAGCTATCACGGCTACGACGTGCGCGATTACAAGGCGATCAGCCCGAATTTGGGCACAATGGCGGACTTCGACGCCTTGCTGAAAGCCGCGCACGAAAAGGGCATCAAGATCATCTTGGACCTTGTCGTCAACCATACCTCGGTGGACCATCCTTGGTTCAAGAAGTGCATGGACGCAAATTTGATGAACGTCACGACGGGAGAAAACGCCAAATATCGCGACTATTACAACGTCATAAGCACCGCGGACGGAACTCCCGCTCCCGTGGGCTATGCTTGCTACAACAACACCTCTCTTTACTACGAGGCGAGGTTTGTCAGCGAAATGCCCGACCTCAACCTCGACAGCGAGCAGGTCAGAGCGGAGATATCCGACATCATGGGATTTTGGCTGAACAAGGGCGTGGACGGCTTCAGACTTGACGCTTGCACGAGCTATTATACGGACAGGAACTCTATGTCCGCAAGTTTTGTGAAGTGGATCAAGCAGGAGGCTGTCAAGTACAATCCGAACGCCTATATCGTGGGCGAAGTTTGGACGGGCGCGGGCACGATCGCGCAATACTATCAAGAGAGCGACAGCGACAGCTTCTTCTGGTTTCCCGCTTCAACGGGAGGCAGCGGGTTTATCTCAACGATCATAAACTCCAACAATCCGTACGCCGCCAATCTGTTTTGGGCGAATATGCGGGATATGTACGAATCCGCGGGCTCGCACATTGCCGCGCCCATGCTCGACAACCACGACACGGGACGTATCGCGGGCGCGATGTACAGAATGGAGGATCGCATAAAGTTTGCCTACGGGCTGATAAGCATGTGTACGGGCAACGTGTTCACCTACTACGGCGACGAGATAGGCATGGTTGGCTCGGCAAACGACCCGGACAAGCGTATCGGCATGCTGTGGGACAACGCACAGACGGACATCACCACGCCTCCTCCGGGAAGCACCATACAAGAGTATATCTTCGACGGCGTAAAGGAGCAGTTGAAGGACAAAAACAGCATTTTGAACTACTACAAACAGTGCAACAACGTGCGCAACGCGTTCCCCGCGCTCATGCGCGGCAAGCCCACTCGTGTCGAATACGAGGATCCCAAAGTGCTGATCTTCACGAAAGAGTGGAACGGACAGAGCGTCACGGTGGTGATAAATTTCGACCTCTCGACTAAGGACGTCGCCGTGGAAGGCAGCCTCAAAAAGGGCGTCTGCGTGGAGGGCGAGGTCAAACAAAACGGCAATACGCTGAGTATGCCGAAATATTCAATAGCAATTCTTGCGTAATAAAAAGGAGAAGATTATGGCAAATTTAAGTCTGAAACACATCTACAAGGTGTATCCAAACGGCACAAAAGCCGTCAACGACTTCAATATGGACATTGCGGACAAGGAGTTTATCGTGTTTGTCGGGCCGTCGGGTTGCGGCAAATCCACGACGCTCCGCATGATCGCGGGACTTGAGGATATCTCCGCGGGCGAACTGACCATAGGCGACGTGGTGGTCAACGATATGGAGCCTAAGGACAGGGATATTGCGATGGTTTTCCAAAACTACGCGCTGTATCCGCATATGACCGTCTATGAAAACATGACCTTCGGCTTGAAAATGCGCAAGATCCAAGACGTAAAAAAGGATAAGAACGGCGATCCCGTTTTGGACGAGAACGGCGAACCTGTCACGTATATGCGCCACTACACCCGCGAGGAAATGCACGAAAGAGTGCTCGCGGCGGCGGATACCTTGGGCATTACGGAGTATTTGGGAAGAAAACCCAAGGAAATGTCGGGCGGTCAACGCCAACGCGTCTCCCTCGGCAGAGCCATCGTGCGCGAGCCTAAGGTCATGTTGCTCGACGAGCCGCTGTCCAACCTCGACGCCAAACTCAGGACGCAGATGAGAGCGGAGATCGCCAAACTCCACGCGCGCTTGAACACGACTTTCATCTACGTCACGCACGACCAGATCGAGGCTATGACCATGGGAACGAGGATCGTCGTCATGAAGGAAGGCTTCGTGCAACAGATAGACACTCCCAAAAACCTCTACAACTATCCCGGCAACAAGTTTGTCGCGGGATTTATCGGAACTCCGCAGATGAACTTCTTCGAGGGTACGCTCAAAAAGGTGGGGGACAATGTGGAGATCAATTTTGCCTATTCGGACGCGAAAGTCGTCGTGCCTTTTGCCTACTTCTACAAGACCCGCCCGTCCTATCTGAACGGAAACGTGCCCGTGTACATCGGGCTCAGGGCGGAGGATATCTCCATAGACGAGGAGACCGTCAGGGCGTCAAACGCAGTCGTCAAAGTGCGCGTGTCCCACAAGGAAGAACTCGGCAACGAGACCTTGCTGTACGGCGATATCAACATGGAAGGGGACGGATATGTTGAAAGCTCCACGCGCGTCATCATCAAGTGCAACGAGGATGTGGACTATTCGGACGGCGACGTCATCGACGCGGCGCTCGATTTGGAGCATATCCACCTTTTCGACAAGGAGACGGAGGTCACGATCATCCCCAGAGTGCCCGAATACAACTATCTCGACTGCGAGATCGCTGACGGGAAACTGCGCTTCCTCGGCGAGGAGTTGGAGCTGCCCTCCGCGATCGAGTGCGAGGACGGCGAGGGCGAATTGCTTATCCCGACCGACGCGTTCATTTTGGGCGATGAGGGGATAGAGGCAAAGGCGATAGGCGTCGAGGTCATTGCTGACACGCGCTTGCTCTGTTTCGAGATCGGCGGCAGAAGGCTGTTCGCAATCGTCGGCGAGGAGCAGATCGGGGATACGGTCAAGGTGAAGTTGGACATGAAAAAGATCTCTGTCCTGCGCGATGGCAGCCCCATTGTGGATCCCATGCCCAAATTCGTAAGATTCGACGGCAAGCTCGAAAAGGTCAAAACAAAGGGCGACGTCGAGATCGTAAAGACAAAAAAGGACGGCTCGCAATACACCGTGACAAAGCATAAGACGATCATAAACTTTGTCCTCGACATAGAGGGCGCAAAATACGTCGCTCCCGACAACATTGCGCTAAAACTGATCACTACGCTCGGCGTTTCCAAGGCGTTTGAAAAGGAATTGCTGTTTGAAAGCACTCCCTATGACCTCAACCTCGCGGAGCAGGGTATCTCCGCTCAGCTTGTGCGCGTGGCGGACTACGGCTCCGAGCGCTTCGGCGTGTATGCGTGCGCGGGGAAGGAAGTCTATGTCGATCTCAAAGAGGGTCAGGACGCGCCCGTGAACGCTTTCATAGCGCCTACGGTTGAAAAGCTCGGCATCATTCAAAAGGATATGGACATCCGCATCATCTGAGTTTTGAGCACGGAGCGGAAACAAAAAAATTGCAAGCGGCTTGAAGAAATTCAGGCCGCTTTGTGCGTTTAGAATGTCGGTTTTGCGGAATTTTGAGTGCTAGACATATGTTGCGTGCGGGCGATTTACGTCGCGAATTGTAATTAGGTTTGGGCTGTGAAAGGACAATCCAATTCGCGCGGATTTGGCCGATTTGCGAGGCGAGGGGCAATTTACGCGGCAAGTGGACTATTCTAATAATGAAATATCTGTTCAATTCGCGTGGCAATGGCAATTTAATTTGCGCTGTTCAGACGATTAGTATTACTAATGAAAATTCGATTTGCACGCCAAAGGGGGGGGCTATTCTCGCGCGGTGAGGGGCAAGGCGACCTCCGAGTTTGAGTGGGCGAAAGAGTACGATTTGATCGTCAAAAAAAGGCGTATCCCATGGGATACGCCTTTTGCGAGATTGGGTTTTGAGGCTTACTTCATCTTTTTGATGTAAGCGGCAAGTTCGTTGAAGATGACGTCAAGGCCGTGTGCGCCCGCGTCGGGATAGCCGATGCTGCGCTCGCCGACCGTGCCCGCTCTTCCGAGTCTTGCGACAACAGTCTTTGTGGCTTCTGCGCCTTCATGCGCCGCCTTTGCGCCGCGATCGAGGCCCGCTTGCAATTTGACGCCCTCTTCCGCCGCCTTTGTGAGCTCGAGAGCGCAGGGTTTGAGCGCGTCAACAAGAGTCTTGTCGCCGATATCAGCGCCCTTGCCGAAGGACTTTTTGCCCGTCTCGTAGACGCCGCGGTTTGCTTCCATAAACAGGAATGCGATATCCGCAAGCCCAACTTCCTTCTTGCCGAGCACCGCTTTGCCCGCATACTTGAACGCAGAGCCCCAGATGGGTCCGGAAGCGCCGCCACAATACTCTTTGATGATCTCCGAGCAGCTTACGAGGAACTCGCCGATGTCGCCCTTCTTGCGCGTAGCCCAGTCAGCTTTGAGCTGTCTGAAGCCCTTTGCGATGGACATACCGAAGTCACCGTCGCCCATCTTGTCCGCTTCGCAGAACGGAACTTCGTTTTCGATGATGATGTCCGCCATCTTTTCGACGATCTTGACAAATGCGGGGAGGTTGATGGTTTCGCCGACCTTGGGCTCGCCTACGACTTCATAGACCGCGTTTGCGTCGTCGCTCTCTTCCGCGGCGACTTTCTTTGCCTTTTTGGGTTGAGTGGCTTGCGGGGCATAGCCGAGCGCTCTTCCGATCGCCTGAACCGCCTCGACTGCCGCGGCTGCCTGCTCGTCCATTGCGGCGCCCCAGCAGAGCGCGGGAGTGGAAACGGGGTAGTCCACAAGCGCTTTCAACTCGTCGTCAACGCGGAGCACTGTGATGGAAGCGCCCGCCATGTCGATGGAGGTCATATAGTTGCCGACGATCGTGCGATGGATGTTCACGCCGTCCGCCGTCAAAGCCTTTGTGACGGAGTTGTTGAGTATGTATAGCTCCTGCATAGGCGTGCCGCCGAAGCCGTTGATGAGAAGCACGACGTCCTCGCCCTTTTTGAGTTTGAGGTCCTCTTCGAGGTCTGTGACGATCCTGCGGGAGAGGTCGTCCGCAAACGTGCCCTTTGAATAGTCAATCTTCTCGCGGAAACGACCGGGTTCGCCATGGATGCCAACGCCGAATTCCATCTCGTCGTCGCCGATTTCAAAGGTGGGATGTCCTGCCGCGGGAACCGTGCAGGAAGTGAATGCAAATCCGAAGGAGCGCACGTTGTCGATGACCTTGTTTGCAATTCTTTTGACCTCTTCAAGCTCCTTGCCCTGTTCGGCGGCGGCGCCTGCGCACTTGTGCACGAGCACAGTGCCCGCGACGCCTCTTCTGCCCACTGTGTAGAGGGAGTCCTTGACGGCGATGTCGTCGTTGACATAAACCGCGTCGACCTTTATACCGTCCTCTTGCGCGTCGGACATGGCGTTGTTGAAGTTCATGCAATCGCCCGAATAGTTTTTGATGATGAGCAACACGCCCTTTTCGGTCGCGCACTTTTTGATGGCGTTGTAGACCTGCACCTGAGAGGGGGAGGCAAACACGTCGCCGCAGACCGCCGCGTCAAGCATTCCTCTGCCGACAAAGCCTGCATGCGCGGGCTCGTGACCGCTTCCGCCGCCTGAGATCAGGCTGACCTTCTCGTCGTTGATCTCCTTCTTTTTGACGATTTTGAATTTCTCGACAAACTCCAGCTCGGGATGCGCGGCGGCGAGACCGTGGCACATATCATAGACGAAGCTCTCGGGGGTGTTCATTATTTTTTTCATAATATTCTCCTTATCACAGCGCCGAAGCGCTTATTTCAAAAGTTCTCTCCCGCGCAGGGCGGGAGAGAATAGATTTTGCGTCAGCAGCACTCGTCGCAATCGCAACCGTACTTGAACTCATAGCCGATCCTGTCCGCAGTCTTGATCGCCGCTTTGACCATCTCCGCGTTGACGGGGAAGGGCATGTTGTGGATGGACTCGTCGGGGATGCAGGATTTTTCGGCGATAGCGGTGAGCAGTTCGTCGTCGATCTCGTCCGTGCCGAGGTCCTTCAAGCAGACGGGAAGTCCGACCTCTTCGCAGAAGCCGAGCACTTCGTACAGTTCCTCTTCGGGGCTGTTTTCAAGCACGAGTTGGCAAATCGTGCCGAAAGCCACCATCTCGCCGTGATAGAACTTCGTGTGCGAGGGCAGAAGAGTGAGACCGTCATGGATGGCGTGTGCCGCGGCAAGTCCGCCGCTCTCGAAGCCGAGGCCGGAGAGCAGGATGTTGGTTTCAACTATCCTCTCGAATGCGGGAGTGACAGCGTGCAGATCGCAAGCGACCTTTGCCTTTGCGCCGTCGGAAAGCAGAGTCTTGTAGCACAGTTCGGCAAGCGCGAAAGCCGCCATTGTGCCGTAGCCGAGCATCGTGCCCTTCGCGCGGTTGGCGCCGCAGGGAAGGCCCGCGTTGACGTTGGAGCAGGAACGGACGTTTGCTCTTGCCTCGAAATATGTGGAGAGAGCGTCGCCCATGCCGCTGACGAGGAAGCGAGTCGGAGCGCCCGCGATGACGGTGGTGTCGATCAGCACCACGCTGGGGCTCTGCTTGAAGTATGCATAGTCGTCAAAGTGATGATCGTCGGTGTACAGCACCGCGGAGTGGGACGTGGGAGCGTCTGTCGCCGCGATAGTTGGGCAGATGATCAGATTGCTTCCCGCCGCAACGCATTTTGCGGTGTCGATCGCCTTGCCGCCGCCAAGACCGATCGTGCAAGAGCACTTGTTGGCCTTTGCGAAATCCTGCAAAGCCTTGACTGTGTTGCGGGAGCACTCGCCCTTGAACAGGTCGCCGCTTGAGACGAACTCAACGCCGAACTTCCTCTGAGTGGCTTCCAGCTTGTCGGCAACAAGTTTTGCTGCGAACGGGTCCGCGATAAGAAGGGCTTTCTTACCGAAGGTCCTGACGAAATATCCGAGGTTGAGGAGTTCATCCTCGCCTTGGACATACTTTGTGGGGCAAATAAATGCTTTTCTCATAAAGTTTCTCCTTTTTGAGTTTTATTTGATAACCATATTATATAACCTTAAAAACAATATTTCAATAGTGATTTTACGAAAATTCGGAGATTTGAAGCGGAATTTTTGCCAAAATCTCCTATTTTGTTCGTCCGAGGCTCGAAAAATCCGAATTTTCGGAATTTGTCGAAAATCGTTGTGCTTGTTTTTGAAAGGTGTATAATATTGTTGCAAGCGTTTGGAGATCGAGCGCTTTGTGTTTGGAGGATAATATGGATATACAAAAATCGGTGGAAAGCAGAGTCGAGTGGATAAGATCCATTCTCGCGTCAAGCGGCGCAAAGGGGATCATCTACGGCAACAGCGGCGGCAAGGACTGCTCGCTTGTCGGCATACTTTGCAAGATGGCGACGGACAACGTTTTGGGCGTCATCATGCCCTGCCAATCCGGGCAGAATTACGGCTCGGATCGCGACGACGCGCTGTGGGTGGGCGCGCACTTCGGCATCAGCCAGACCGAGGTGGATCTGAGCGAGGTCAAATCCGCGCTCCTTTCCGCGCTCGGGGACGGCCTCGAAAACGGCAAGCTCAGCGACAACGCCGCGCATATGGCAAGCATAAACATCAATCCTAGGCTGAGGATGACCACTCTCTACGCGCTCGGACAGGCGAGGGGCTATCTCGTGGCGGGCACGGGCAATCTTGACGAGGCGACCCTCGGCTATTTCACCAAGTGGGGGGACGGCGCCTACGATTTCAACCCCATCGCCGACCTCACAGTCGGGGAGATTTACGAGCATTTGTCCTATCTCGGCTGTCCCGCAAGCGTGATCAACAAGGCGCCCTCGGCGGGGCTGTATCCCGGTCAGACGGACGAGCAGGAGCTGGGCGTGTCGTATGCGGAAGTGGACGCCTATTTGAAGGGCGGAGAGGTCTCGGAAGTGACGAAGAGGAAGATAGAGCGCGCGTACAAGGCGAGCGAGCACAAACGCCGCTTGCCCCTTGCCTACGGCAGAGATTGATTTTTCAAGATCGGACAAAAACAGGCGTTTAGAACGCCTGTTTTTTTATAAACGCATTGCTCCCGCAAACGTTAAGTTTCCGCACATTCGTTTGGTTATATCCGTTTGAGAGGGCTCGTTTGAGCGGATTTGTTCGGGCATACCCGTTTTATTTTGTTTATTTTGTTATAAATATATATTTATACTCTTGCATATGTGGGACTTTTTGTGTTAAAATGACTCAAAGCGTTATTTATGGAGGAATCTATGTCGAGAATCAAACTCACAACCGTTGCCTTCAAAGGTACGGCAGAGCAAGAAAAGCAACTCAGAGACGCTTTGATGGAAATCAGGGGATCCGATCATCCCAGCGTGATGACGGCGCTTCAGCGCGCGCAGGGCATTTACGGATATCTTCCCATCGAAGTTCAGACGATCATTGCCAACTATATGGGCGTATCCCTCGAAGAGGTGTTTGGCGTTGCGACGTTCTATTCGCAATTCACTCTCAATCCGAAGGGCGAGTACGCGTTTGGCGTTTGCCTTGGCACGGCGTGCTATGTCAAGGGGTCGGGAGACATTCAGGCAAAACTTGAAGAATGCCTCGGCTTGAAGGACGGCGAAACTTCGTCGGACGGAAAGTTTTCAATCGGCTCCACAAGGTGCGTGGGCTGTTGCGGTCTTGCGCCCGTCATGACGGTCAACAAGGACGTTTACGGCAAACTTACGGTCAAGGACGTCCCCGACATTGTGGCGAAATACAGGGCGCTGTAGTGAGAGATCTTTCCCTTGTCATATTGGAGCTTGCTTGCAACAGTCTGGACGCGGGCGCGAAAAACCTGTTTTTGCGCCTCGAATACGGCGAAAGGACAACGAGGATAAACATTGACGACGACGGCTGCGGCTTCGACGTCTCGACCTTGGGCAAGGGCAGTTCCAAAGGCAGTACGGGGCTTGGGCTTGCGCTGACGATGAGGGAGGCGCAAGAGTGCGGCGGCAAAATGGCCGTCCTGTCCCAAACCGAAGGGAAGCGCGGCACGCGGATAGAGCTCGAATATCCCAAGGATGTCCCGACGGGGGACCTCGGCGCAACAGTGGCGACGCTGATATGCGACGAGTGCAGGCTCAGGCTGGATATCGTCAAGGGAGAGGATATATTCTCGCTGGACACGGCGGAACTCGAAGGAGAATGGTCCCTTCAAACGCCGTTTATCCTGAGAGATATCAGACAAAATGTCAACAAAACAATACAACATATAGGAGTAGGAGCATTGTTATGAAAAAGACCATAGAGGACATCAATCAGATCAGAGCGGCCATGCAGTCTCAGATCATATTGCGCGACAATGTGGACCCCGAAAAGGAGATCCACATAATCGTGGGCATGGGCACTTGCGGCATCAGCGCGGGCGCTCGCACGGTGTTCAACGCGCTTGTGGACGAGGTAGAGGCCAAGGAGCTCAGAGGCGTGCGCGTTACGAGGACGGGGTGCATGGGCGATTGCGAGGACGAGCCCATCATCGAGGTCCACGTCCCGGGCAAAGAGCCTGTCGTTTACAAAAAGGTAGACGCCGCTAAGGCCGTTGAGATCTTAGCACAACTTGTCAAGGCATAAGGGAGGGTATTATGTACAGAACTCATATTCTGGTTTGCGGAGGCACGGGCTGTCATTCAAACAACAGCGGCAAGGTCCGCGAGGCTTTCGAGGAGCAAATCAAGCAAAGAGGGCTTGAAAACGACGTCTGCGTGGTCGGCACGGGTTGCTTCGGACTTTGCGCGGTCGGCCCCATCATCATCATCTATCCCGAAGGAGCCTTTTACAGCTACGTGAAGGTGGAGGATGTCCCCGAGATCGTCGAGGAGCATATCGTCAAGGGCAGGCTTGTGGAAAGGTTGCTCTATCACGAAAAGGCAAAGGGCAACGTTGCGGTACATTCGCTTGCCGAAACCAACTTCTACAAGAAGCAGACCCGTGTGGCGCTTCGCAACTGCGGCGTGATCAACCCCGAAAAGATAGACGAGTATATCGCGCGCGACGGCTATCAGGCTCTTATTAAGTGCTTGACTCAGCTCGATCCTCAGCAGGTCATAGACATTGTGTCCGCGTCCGGGCTTCGCGGAAGAGGCGGCGCAGGCTTCCCCACGGGAAGAAAATGGCAATTTGCAAAAAATCAAGTCAATGACACAAAATATGTATGTTGCAACGCGGACGAGGGCGACCCCGGCGCGTTTATGGACAGGTCGGTGCTCGAAGGCGACCCGCACGCAGTGCTCGAAGCAATGACAATCGCGGGCTATGCTATAGGATCCCATCAGGGCTATATCTACGTGCGTGCGGAATATCCCATCGCCGTGGAAAGACTGCGCATAGCGATTGCGCAATCAAGAGAGTACGGACTGTTGGGCGACGACATCTTGGGCACGGGATTTAAGTTTGACATAGAGCTTAAACTCGGCTCGGGCGCGTTTGTCTGCGGTGAGGAGACCGCGCTTATGACTTCCATCGAGGGTCATCGCGGCGAGCCTCGTCCCCGTCCTCCGTTCCCCGCTGTCAAGGGTCTGTTCGGCAAGCCGACTATCCTCAACAACGTAGAAACTTACGCCAACATCTGCCAGATCATTCTGAAGGGCGCGGATTGGTTTGCCTCCATGGGCACCGAGAAGTCAAAGGGCACAAAGGTGTTCGCGCTTGGTGGCAAGATCACAAACACAGGGCTTGTGGAGATCCCCATGGGCACGACTTTGCGCGAGATCGTCGAGGATATCGGCGGCGGTTGCCCCAACGGCAAGAGGTTCAAAGCGGCTCAGACGGGCGGTCCTTCGGGCGGATGCATCCCCGCGGAGCATTTGGACGTCCCCATCGACTATGACAACCTCATCGCGATCGGCTCCATGATGGGCTCGGGCGGAATGATCGTCATGGACGAGGACAACTGCATGGTGGACATCGCAAAATTTTTCCTCGAATTTACGGTGGACGAGAGTTGCGGAAAGTGCACTCCCTGCCGCATAGGAAATCGCCGCTTGCTTGAGTATCTCGAAAAGATCACGTCGGGCAAGGCGACAATGCAGGACCTCGACGACATGGAACAGCTTTGCTACTACATAAAAGCCAACTCGCTGTGCGGGCTGGGACAGACCGCGCCAAACCCCGTGCTGTCCACTCTGCGCTATTTCCGCGACGAGTACGAAGCGCATATCAAGGAGCGCCGTTGTCCCGCGCATGTGTGCAAGGATCTGATCCAATACAAGATCACGGACGCCTGCAAGGGTTGCTCGGCATGCTCTAGGAAGTGCCCCGTGACCGCTATCTCGGGCGAGATCAAGAAGAAGTTCGAAATAGATCAAAACAAGTGCATAAAGTGCGGACAGTGTATCGCAACCTGTCGCTTTGGCGCGATAATCAAGGAATAAACGAGGTGTATTATGGCATTGGTCAACGTAAAAATAAACAATATCCCCGTGCAAGTCGAGGAAGGGACGACCATCCTCGAAGCGGCAAGGATCGCAGGGATCAAAATTCCCACGCTTTGCTATCTTAAAGGCGTCAACGAGATCGGCGCTTGCCGCGTCTGCGTCTGCGAGGTCAAGGGCGCAAGAAGCCTCGTCGCCGCCTGCGTATATCCCGTCAACGAGGGGATGGAAGTGTTTACAAACACAAAGACGGTCAGAGAGTCCCGCAAAGCCACAGTCGAACTGTTGCTGTCCAACCACAATCAGGATTGCCTGAGCTGTGTGCGCAACAACAATTGCGAACTGCAAAGGCTGTCCCTTGAGTTGGGTTGCTCCTCTCACAAATACGAGGGCGTGAAGTCGGAGTCGTTTGTGGATGCAAGCACTCCGTACCTCATTCGAGACAACAGCAAGTGCGTGCTTTGCCGCCGTTGCGTCGCCGTCTGCAAGGAGTATCAATCCGTCGCGGTCATCGGCGCAAACAGCAGAGGCTTTGACACGCATATCGCGTGCGCGTTCGAATCTCCTCTGGGCAACACCGCGTGCGTGGGTTGCGGGCAGTGCATAGTCGCTTGCCCCGTGGGCGCTCTGCACGAGGTCGAAGAGATAGACAAAGTCGCTGCCGCGATCGCGGATCCGTCAAAGAGAGTGATCATCGCCGCCGCGCCCTCCGTCAGAGTGGGCCTCGGCGAGGAATTCGGCATGCCCATCGGCACAAACGTTGAGGGCAAAATGGTCGCCGCAATGCGCAGACTCGGCTTTGACGACGTGTTTGACGTCAACTTCGGCGCGGACCTCACCATCATGGAGGAAGGCGCGGAGTTTTTGGCAAGGCTCAAAAACGGCGGCACTCTTCCCATGATCACAAGCTGTTCGCCCGCATGGATAAAGTTCTGCGAGCACAACTTCCCCGATCAGTTGGATCACCTTTCCACTTGCAAGTCGCCGCAACAGATGTTCGGCGCGGTGTGCAAGACGTATTACGCGCAAAAACTCGGCATGGATCCGAAGGATCTGGTCGTGGTGTCCGTCATGCCTTGCACCGCCAAGAAGTTTGAAAAGGGCAGAGCAAATCAAAACGCCGCGGGCGTACCCGACATCGACTACGCGATCACCACAAGAGAGCTTGCCAAGATGATCAAGGAAGCGGGCATAATCTTCGAGGAGCTTCCCGACGAGCAATTCGACGCGCCTCTGGGCATCTTCTCGGGTGCGGGCGTCATCTTCGGCGTGACGGGCGGCGTGATGGAAGCGGCTCTGCGCAACGTGTATGAGTTGGTTACGGGCAAAGAGGCTCCCTCTCTCGACTTCGTGGAGGTCAGAGGCACTCAGGGCATCAAGGAAGCCACCTACGACATCGGCGGCGTCAAGGTCAAGGTCTGCGTCGCTTCGGGGCTTGCAAACGCAAGGAAGATCATGGACGCAGTCAGAGAGGGCAAGGCGGACTATCAATTCATCGAGATCATGTCCTGCCCGGGCGGCTGTGTAAACGGCGGCGGACAGCCCATCAAGAGCGCCTTTGTGCGCAACAACTACGACGTCAAGGCAATGCGCGCAAAGTCCATCTATGAGCAGGACAAGAATATGGAATTGCGCAAATCCCTCGCCAATCCCGCGATACAGCAACTGTATTCCGAGTTTTTGGGCGAGCCGAACGGGCACAAAGCTCACGAGATCCTGCACACTTCCTACGTGCCGCGCTCTCGCTTCTGAGCCATCACAAAATTCAAGCCCTCCCAAAGCGGGAGGGCTTTTCCTATACGAAAACGCCGAAAGTTCGAGCGGTAGAAAAGATATATATGATATCAAATGATATTCAAATAACATAAGGGATGTTATATAGCAGTTGAAAGATATGATTTCGAGGATTTGAAACGCTTTGGAAAAGCGAGGCGGGCGGTTTGTTTTTGCAGAAGCATATAGCAATTTTGGAAAACGGAATTTAAGTTATAAAAACTTAATATAAGTTATAACGATTTAGGATTTATACAGAATTAGGTTTTATACTGACATAATGCCGGTTTTAAGGGCAAAAGCGTATCTCAAGGGCATGAGGTTTGGATTTTACAAGGTCATGAAGAGGGATATAAAGAATGTTTTCCCAAAAGAAAATAAAGCGGGGTATAACGTTTGTTTTCAAGGGCATAATGTAGGAGTTTGAAAGGCATATTGCGCATAAGAAAGCGCCGAGCAAACGCTCGGCGCTTTTGAGTTTAAGTGGGAAGGGGTCAGGCGTTTTCGCCGTCCGTATCCTCGCCGTTTTCGCCTGCGGCTTCCTCGTTTTCCTCGAGTTCAGCCGTTTCCTCGGCCTGTTCCGCGTCTGTGGTCTGCTCTGCGGCTTCCGCCTTTTTGCCGATCACGCCCTTCTTTTTGAGGATAAGCACGACCGCCACCACGATCGCCGCGACGACCACTGCCACGGGTATGCCGATCGCCAAGCCGAGCAGGGTGGAGGCGTACATGACGGGCTCGTTCACGAGGGTCAGCTCGGAGCCGATGACGTCCAGCTTGCCCGTCTCGCGGTTGTAGTAGTAACCCGTGAACACGATCTCGTCCTTTGTCACTTTGACCTTGCCGAAGGTCTGCGAGTCGAGGGTGTGGAGGATACTGTCGTCCTTGTTGAACTTGGGGGTCACGTCGGGATTTTCGCCGTACTCATAGTATTTTGTGCCCAGCGTGCCAAGCGTGACAAACAGTACGCCGTCGCCCGTATAGCGCAAGCCGTCCAAAGAAGCGCGCTTTTCCACACTGCCGTCGGCTTTTACTAGGTGTGTGGTGGTGTAGGTGTGGTCATGTCCCGCAAACACCATGTTCACGCCGTATTTGTTGAACAGGGGCACGAGTTGCGCGCGCATTGCCACGACTTCCGCGTCCGTGGAGTGGGAGCCGCCGCTGAAGATGCTCTTGTGCATCAGCACAAACTTCCACTTTGCCTTGGATTCGGACAGGTCCTTTTCCAGCCATTTGAGCTGTATTTCGCCCAAGCCGTTTGAGGTCGCGTCGTTTGTGTTGAGCACTGTGAAGTGCGCTGTGCCGTAGTTGAAGGAGTAGAACGCGCCGTCCGTGATGTCATCTTGCAAGCGGTTGTTCTCTTCGTCCACGGGGAGGGTGTAGTTGAAGTAGGTCGCAAAGGCGTTTTTGCCGTCCTCGTGATTGCCCGCCGCGAAGAATTGCGAAGTGTTTGCAAACAGGGTTTGATAGGTGTCAAGCGCCATTGCCCATTGATTGAAGTTTTTGCCGTTGTCCACCATGTCGCCCGCGTTCAGCAGGAAGTCGAAGTTGTTTGTACGCTCGTCGGCAAGCAGGGCCTTGACGGCGGCATAGCTGTCGTCGTACATGCCTTGGATCATGCCTTGGATGTCCGCGATGGTGAGGAATTCGAACTCTTCCACCTTGTCGTCCGCGGCGGTCTTGAATGTGTAATGATCTTTGTCATAGCCGTTCAGTTTGGCGTACTGCACCGCAGACATCTGAATGGAGCCGTCCGAAAGCTCGAAGTTGCCCTCGAGGTCGTAGTAATAAGTGGTTGCGGGTTTGAGCCCCGTGACAGTGACTGTTGTGACGTTCCAATAGATCACGCTTGCCTTGGGCGCGTCGTCGCGCTGACCGAAAATGAAGGGGATCTCGTTGCCATCTGCGTCCTCATACACGATCTCGCCGTGAGTGAGGCAGGCGAGGCCGAGGTCGATGAGGGGCACGTAGGCGGGCTTGGTTTGAGTGAGCATCGTCACCTTGACGTCTCCGAATTGGGCTTCCGCTTTAGAGTCCAAATAGTCCGTACTGCCGCTTGCGCCGCTCTTTTTGGTGGAAACGGATTTCCACTCGCCGTCTACGCTGTCCTTAAACTTGAAGGTGCCGTACACGTTTTCCGCGGTGTAGAACTTGAAGGTGTAGGAAGTTGTGGAGTTTACGGTGTCGAAGTTGGCGACGATCCTTGAAGGAACTCTGCCGTTGTCCTGCGTGGCGGGGTTGAGAGAGTTTCCGACAGCGGTTTTCGAGTCGAGCGAGCTTGCGTATGTGACCGCCTCGCCGCCCTTCTTATAGTCCGCATGCGGGGTGACAAGATAGGGTTTGCTTGCGGCCTTGATGTTCGCGACGTCGGGGAAGTCGTCCGTGGCGTAGGACATGACGATCTTGTCCGCAATGCCGCCGAGACCCACTTTGAAGCTCTGCGTGATGTAGCCGTGCAGGGCGTTTTCCACAATTGTGATGAGGTCGGGTCCGTCAAGGTTGAAGCCTATCATGTTTGCGACAAGAGGCTTGATGACGGGCAACAGCTCGTTGATGACAGTGCCGAGGTTGAACTTCGTCACGTCGATCGAGGACAGCTCGAAATCGTCGGGGACTTGAATGTCCGCTTTCAGCAGTCCGCCCAACATGGCGATGATAAACTCGGAGTTTTCGTTGAAGGTCGTGGGCAGTTCGCTCATGGCGTCTTGGAACATGACAAATTCGGAATAGTCAAGGAAGCCCTTGTCCACCGCGTCCTCGAAGTCAATGTTCATATTGAGCAATCTCTTCAGCAGGGAATCCTCGTTGTTGAACAGGGGATCCAGCAAAGCGTCAAACAGGTTGCCCGCGAAGGTGCCGTCCGTAAGCTGTTGATGCGCGTCCTTCAAAGCCGCGACCATGCGCTTGCGATAGGTCTTGTCAAGGGGATTTTTGTATTGAGAGGGGTCATCGTATTGCTTTTCATCAAACTCTGCGTCTATCTCGGCATAGGTGTCCGAAAGGGAAACTTCCGTGCCTGTGGAGTGCGCCATCATGATGAAGCCCGCCATCTCCTTGAGGGTGAGTTTGCCCGCGTTTGTGGGATTGGCTTCGCTTTGAATGCTCGCGTCGCCGAATTCCATGTTTACAAGGTCGTCCACGATGGCTCTGAGCCATTCCACAATGCCGTGGTAGGTTTCGCCTTTGTAGGGATATTCGCCGTCTTGGTAGAGGTCATTGATGAGGAGGTCCACAACATACATCGCGACCTTTTTGAGGCTGCCGTTCGATCCCGGGGTCAAGCCCAAGAAGTTTTCAAGCGCAGTCTTCATCGCGCCTTCGATCTTGAGGCCGCCGATCATGTCGCCCAAGGATTCTACCAATCCGTCCACCGTGCTGTCGGACAGGAAGTGATCGAGGACTCTGTCCACCAAGCGGGTGTAGATGTCCTTGCCGATATATTCGTTGTAGGTGAATTTGTTGATCTCGTCATATTTGAGCGTGTATGCGAGATAATCGGGGTTTGCATCCACAACGGCTTTCCAAGTGTTTTCGTTGGGGTTTTGCTCGTACGCGGCGTATGCATCTTTGTAGGCTTTGTCGTTCCAAGCAGAGGCGGTGGTGATGTGCGTGGAGGCGGTCGCCCTCATGCCCTCGTCCGTCGCCCTCATGCCCTCGTCCGTCGCGCGAATGAGGGAAGTCATCTTTTCGATGTTTTCCTCATTGCCCGCCTCGGTGTTTCTTGTGATGGTGACGTAGCGGCGGGGGGACTCGTAGGAGACCATGGAGCCCGTCTCGCTGTCGTACAGCGTTCTGCCCAAAATGTCCGTGTATTTTGCGATGTCCGAGGAGTGTTGATGCCCCGTGAACACATAGCGCACTCCCATGTCAAGGAAGCGATTTGCGGTGTACTCCCAGTTGTACAGCGTGAAGTCCTTGAGGATGTCGTCCTCTTGCTCGAAGTGGGGGAGTATGTTGTGATGGCACGCGGCAATAAGAGTGCTGTCGCTGTCCTTGGGCATGCCGTTTGCAAACTGTTGCGCGAAGTTCAGCACGCCTTCCGTGAGCCTTCCGCCCGTGATATGCGCAAAATCCGTCGCGCGGTAGACCGCCTTGCCAGCCGCAAACGCTGCTGTGACAGCTTTCTTATCTGTCTCCTTGGATATGTCGAACGACTTGGACATGTCGATCGATCCGTCATCCTCGCCGATATAAACCGTAAGATCGGTTCTGTTGTAAAATTTGTACTCGCTCTCGCTCATGCGGACGGGTTTGCCCTCGTCCGTCGCCTCTCTGTCCGTGGAGTCGAGGATCATAAAGCCGAAGTTGGGATTGTCGTTGATCTTGACCGTGTAGGAGAGCTGATTGATCGCGTCGCCGATGCTGAAGTATTTTTCCAACTTCGCCGAATTTTCGCTTCCGCTCGCCTTGTTCATATCCTGCACTGCGGCAAGGTTTTGATTGAAGTAGGTGATGGTCAGATTGCTTGCGTTGTCGGATTGTTGATATCCGTCCGTATACTCCGAAGCCCAATACTTTTCGGGCAAATAATCTTTCAGCCCGACATGGCTGTCGTCGCCGTCAAGGCTTGCGTTGGGGAAGCCCAGACCCGCAAAAATCAGCGCAAATTGATCCGCCGTCACAGTGTCCGCGACGCGCTCTGTGCCGTCGTCCTTTGAATAGAGCGCTGCGTCGGTGTTGTACAGATCGTGGTTGCCGACCTGCGCGAGCACTTGGAAGTTTTCGTATCCGCTGACCGTGCGCACTTGATTTTGCATATAGCGCAGTGCGTTTGCCACGTCGATCAACGCTTCGCGTTCGCCGTTTTTGCACAGGTCGCCCGTCGCGAGGAAGTAGTGCGGAGCGGTGCCGTCTTTTGCCTCCGCGATCACTTGCCTCACCGCGTTGTTGAGGATGACGCCGCTTTCAAGCACCAGCTTCGTGTCGCCCGTCATGGAATGGAAAAATTCGCTTTCCTCATAGTCCGCGGACGCGACGTTCTGATAGCAGTAGTCAATGGGGAAGTAGTGGATGTCGCTCATGTGCACGAAATCTATCACGCCCGTTTGGGTGAGAGTGGATTCCGCAACGGCGACTCCGCATGTGAGGGAAACGCACATTCCCGCCGCAAGCGCCGCTATCAACAGCACGACGAGCACGAACGAAACCCTTTTTGCAAAGTTGGCTCTCATAATTCCTCCTTGATTTGGCATAAGACCAATCATCTTAAAGATAACAGATATTATAATACAATTGTAAGAAAAATTCAATATATATCATTGAAAAAACCGCCGAAAAATCAAAAATTCAATCGGGAATATGTGAACATACTTTCGCTTTTGAGGGTTTGAAGAGTGTGACGAAGAAAAAGGCTCTTGCTACCGAAAATCAAAAACCCAAGCGGGGGATAAACGAACAGTCCCTCGCTTGCAAGAATTTGAAGCGCGGGCAGAGGGGAACGGCTTGCTGACGAAAATCAACTCTCAAACAGAAATAAGCGAACAGACTTCTGCTTTTGGGGCTTGATTTGCGGGGTAAAGGAAAACGGCTCGCATGGCGCGAGCCGTTTTTGATGATGTTGTTTTCGGCGGTTGACGACTTACGCCGCTTGCTTTTTCATGTTGGCGTTGCCTTCGCCTACGCTTGTCAAGCTGGCTGAATTCATATCGTTTTCCGCGATCACAAGATGATATATCTTGCCGTTTATTGAGAACTCGATCGAATATTCATGCCAAGTATTGTCATAGCTTACGCTGACTTGCGTTGCGGTGACGGCGGCTCCTCCGTCTCGTGACAGCGTGATCGTGCCGTTGTTTATCACAACGTCGTACACGTAGTCGTAACTGCTGCCGTGCCAAGTGCCGTTGAACATGGTCCAATCCGTCTCGATGGGCGGATCCCCCTCTTCTGCGGAAGCGAACAGTTTGCCGTCCTCTGTCACGTCGATATGGTCTTTGTAGATTGAGACTGTCTCTATCGTCAGGGACAGGACGTATTGCTTCCCGTCAAACTCAAACGCCATGCCGAGGTCCCCGAAGTAGGTCACGTCCACCTTTTGGAGTCCTCCGCCGTCCTTTGTGAAGTAAACGCCGTCGTCCTCGACGATCTGAATGACGACCTGTTTGTCGGATGACGCATAATAGCCGTACCAGTCGGTGTAGTCGGTTTCGAGGGCGTAGTCGCTTGCCACAAGCACGTATTTGCCGCCCGAGGGCAGGGTCAGAAGCGCCGCTTTTTCCGCGAGCTTCAAAGCGTATTCCTCGTTGTCCAGCTTGAAGGTGAACCCGTAGTAGGTCATCTCGAAGTCGTAGTCGTAGTTGGAGAAGAAGTCGATTTCCGTCGCCGCCTTCTTTACGCCTCCGATGGTGACGTTGATCGCGTCTTGCGTGATCTCTATGGTATAGTCCATTCCCTCGTATGTGCCGACATGATCGGACCAATCATCAAGATGAGCATAGCGGTCACGCCCGAGCACGCACAAGCGCAGGACCGCGGACGTGTTCGGCACTTCCTCTTGGAGATAGAAGAGGGTGTAGTCGTCTTCGGCGGCTTGCAAAATGCGATATGCAATGTCCTCCATCGTGAAGTTGAAGCGATACAGCCAATACTTATCGCCCGTCGATTGATCCGTGTAGTAGTATCTGTCGAAATCCACGTCCGAGATCGTCTGTTGAGTTCCGTCTTTCAGCACGACCAATCCTTCTGCCGTCACGCGCACTTCGTAGGCAACGCCGTCCTCGTCCGTTCCGAAATACTTGTCCTCGAATTTCTCCCAAGACAGGCGATTGTCCTCGTAATCGTTGCGGATGAAGGTGGTTTGCAGCCTATGTTCGGCGACGCTTGAGCTTTGATCGTAGGTGTACAGTGAGAGTTTGCAGAAGGTCGAGCCGTATTGTTGCAGGGTGTACTCCCAGCCGTTTTTGATCATCGTGAAGATGGGGACGACGTTTTCGACTGCTTCGTACAAGATGTCGGCTTTTTCAAACACAAGCTCCTGTCCGTCGTAGTTGAGAGTGATCTTGTCCGCTTCGATTTTCAGCGAGTTTTTGCCGTCCGAATATTCGCCGACAAAATCCGTCCAGTCGAAAAAGTCATAGCCGTCCGCATACGCGTTGACGCTTTCCGCGGTCTCCTCGTCGTATATGATGAGGAAGTTGACCGCCTTGTTCTTCGCAAGCAAGGAGATATACGCTTCCACGTATCCGTAATCGGGGTCGTTTATCGTGAAAGAGATCACTCCGAGTCCGTCTGTTTCGTCAAATTCGAAATATTCCGCTTCCATGAAGCCCGTGTCGGTGCCGATGGTCAGTTGGAAACCTTCTGCCGAGATCTCGATTGTCAACGAGCCGTCTTGACTCTTGTAGGTGCCGAACATGTTCTCCCATGCGCAATCCCTGTGGCGCAATGTGTATTCGTGCCCTTGCGAGACCAGCTTCAACTTGCCATCCTCAAGATAGAGCGTATAGCTTGTGCCGTCCACTGTGGCGACAAATTTGCCCTCCTGCTTGCCGAGCCCCAACGCCTTTACGCCGTTCAAACTCATGCTGTCAAGGGCGATGTCCACGCGAATTCCGTTGTCGTCGTCCAGCCATGTGCCGAGATAGTCGGTGGTGAATATTCCATCCAGATCCGAGCTTTCGAGGTTTACGCCGTCGGGGAGGGTCGCCGTCCCGAAGTCGCTGAAGGTGAGGGTGACGACATAATCGTCTTCCTCCCCGGGAATGGTGAGTTCCACTTTGTCGAGTTTGCCGTCTGTCAAGGATATCGCGATCTGCGTTGCGTAGGCAAATTCGTTGAATTCGTAAACTCCCGTGGAGAAGGATTGCGCGCAATAGTACAACAGCATTTCGGCGTATGTTCCGCTCAAGTCCTCGTCGCGCAGGACGTACTTGCCGTCCTCGTTTTTGACGAACATGGACGTGGAGACCTCGCCCAACAGATCGAAGCTCGCGTACAGCTCAGCCATGTCCGAGGCTGTCGGACTTTCGTTGAACTCTATCCCGCCGTTTGCAAAGCGGAAGGCGTATGCGTTGCCGTCGGGGCGGGCGATATATCCGAAGGAGTTTGAAAACTCGTTTTGCTCTATCCAAACGACCGCTCCAAGCCCGTCGCCCGCGTCCCGAACGAAGTAGGAGTTGTAGTTGTAGCTGTCGCTGTTATGCGCCGACTTGTACGAAGCCGCCTGCGCCGCCGCGTTAAGCGCGTTTTCCAATTCGGTCTGCGCGGGGTAGGGTTTGTCGACATATTCGGGGAGGGACACGCCTTGCGTGACGTCAAACTCCACATCGTCGTAAAGGGTGTACCCTTCCATATAGCTGATGGGCGTGCTGAACTCTATCTTTACCGCAACGCCGTTTTCCGCCGTGATCCTCAGATCGACAATGCCGCCGTAGTTGTAACCGGTAAGCGCATACGCCATTTCAAGCGCAAGCTCGGGGTCGTCTATGGTGTAGATGTTTTCCTCAACTTCGGAAAGGTCCTGCGGACTCAGCTTTGCAAACACGTTTGCAAGATCGTCGTATTTTTCATTCAATTGATATTGATTTCCGTATGCGTCGGTGACGATCGGAACTTCCCATCTGACCGAACCGTCCAGATAGTGGACGGGAGCATACGCGTTGCCTCCCGAGCCGAGCCCCACCAAAAAGTAGCTGTAGATCGTGCCGTCGTGCTCGTCAACTTCATATTGCATGATCAGATTGCGATCGTCGTCGAATTGTGTGACCACGTGCGAGATTATGGGATCTCCGTCCGAAACCAAGCCGTCGTCGCCGTTGACAAGGTATATCTGCGTGTCTGTGCCCTCGAATTTGACGTTGCCGCGCAAAGAGTTCAGCACCGCCTCGGGTATGGTGCGCTTTGACGTTACCACGATCTGCACGTCGGCGTTCACTTCAAATTCATAGCTGCTTCTCACAAGTTTGACGGGCTCGGAATTGACCGAAACTTCCGCCTTATAGCCGCTGTCGGGGGTCACGGAAAGGGTGACCTTCGTGCCATCCGCATATTTCCCGTCAGACGAAGCGGGGTTCAACTTAAACTTCGAGTGTTCGTCCGAAGTGACGGACACCGAATGATATTCCCCTTTGAATTTTGACGCGAATTCCACCTTGATCGTCACGTCGTCCACGATCGCGAAGCTGTATTTGCCGTCTTTCAGCGCCGCGTATTCAAAGCCCGTGACCGAAAATTCCGCCACTTCGTAATTGACGTTCGGGGTGACTTCGACGGTGACCGTCTCGCCTTTTTGATATTTGTCCCCGACCGCCGGTTGGCTTACTGTCACGCTGCCTTGCTCGGGGTCGTAATCCAACTTGATTTCAAAACCGATTGCATTGTCGCACGCGGCAAGCGTCAGCGTAAGCGCAAGCGCGACCAGAACGGCAACGGCAAAGACGATGAGTTTGTTTCGTTTCATATGATCTCCTTCTTTTCGAACGTTAGAGTTGATTTTGAGATTGACATAGACGGCTTGAAGATATCTTTTTTGATCTTGGCTATGTATATGTATATCAATATTATAATAAATTTCCGCGATTGTCCATGAATTATGCTCCCAAACTCAAAATTTAAGGATAAAGCCTCGGGTTTTATGCATAAACATGCCGAAACGCCGATTTTATGTATAAAAATTGCATAGCTCCGATTTTGCGAAAACTCGCGCAACAGGGTAGAATTAGGTTGAAATTCTCGAAAAAGACTGATATAATAGCCTTATTCTTTGAGTTTGCAAAAAGTCGCAAGGAGTTGCTTATGAACATAATCGACGAACTCCGAAACCGCGGGCTTGTCAAGCAGGTGGTTTTCGAAGAGGATCTGAAAAAATTGCTGGACAGCGGCCCGCAATCCTTTTATATCGGGTTCGATCCCACCGCTGACAGCTTGCATGTGGGACACTTCATGCAGTTGATCGTCGCAAAACGCTTGCAGGACGCGGGGCATACGCCCATCATCCTTATCGGCGGTGGCACGGCTATGGTCGGGGACCCCACGGGCAGGACGGATATGCGCGCCATGATGACAAAGGAGACCATCGCCCACAACGTCGAATGTTTCAAAAAGCAGATGGCTCGCTTCATCCGCTTCGAGGGGAAAAACGCGGCGATCTTGGTCAACAACGCGGATTGGCTCTTGGACCTCAACTATATCGACTTTTTGCGGGAAGTGGGCGCAAGTTTTTCCGTCAACCGCATGCTCACCGCGGAGTGCTACAAACAGAGGCTGGAAAAGGGGCTGACTTTCCTCGAATTCAACTATATGCTGATGCAGTCCTACGACTTTTTGACCCTCAATCGCAAATACGGTTGTGTGCTTCAATGCGGCGGGGACGATCAGTGGAGCAATATGCTCGCGGGCGCGGACCTCATCAGGCGCAAGGAGGGCAAGGACGCTTTTGCGATCACTTTCGCCTTGCTCACCACATCCGAGGGCACAAAAATGGGCAAGACCGCAAAGGGCGCCGTATGGCTTGACGCCCAAAAGACCTCGCCGTACGACTTCTTCCAATATTGGAGAAATATCGCGGACGGGGATGTGGAAACCGTTTTCCGCTTTTTGACCTTCCTCCCGCTTGACGAAATAGAGGAACTCACTCGTTTCAAGGATGAGCGCATGAACGCCGCAAAGGAGAGGTTGGCGTATGAACTTACTCTCCTCGTCCACGGCAAAGAGGAAGCGGACCTCGCGCTCAAAAAGGCGAGAGCGGCTTTTTCGGGAGACGGGGAAAATATGCCGAGCGCATGCGTCCCCAAAGGCATGAATCAGCTTGCGGACATCCTCGTCGCCGTCGCCAAGGTCCCCTCGAAGGGGGAGGCGAAAAGGCTGATACAGGGCGGCGGGATCTACGTTGACGGCGTGAAACAGACGGACATACTCGCCGTCGTTTCGGACGAACAGCTAAAAGCAGGCTTCGTTTTGCAGAAGGGCAAAAAGAACTTCTTCAAGGTCACGCAAGAGGCATGAAAAGCTACAGGTGCGTGGACGGCGAATACAGCGTGCGGCAGGAGATAAAACGCTCGGTGTTTATCGCCTCCGTCAAAGGAGAACTTGACGCCGACGGCGCGGAGGAGTGGGTCAAACAGATCCGTCGCCTCTATCCCGACGCCACGCACAATTGCTATGCGTACATCTCGGACGAGCTGGGCAACTGCACGCGCTTCAGCGACGACGGCGAGCCTAGCGGCACTGCGGGACAGCCCATTTTGGACGTGCTCCGCAAAAACGGACTTGTGCGCACCGCGATCGTCGTCACGCGCTATTTCGGTGGGATAAAACTCGGCGCGGGCGGGCTTGTCGGAGCGTATTCGGGGGCGGCGGCGGAGGTCGTGAAAGCGGCGAATATCGCGCTCAAGCAGCAGTGCGAAAAACTGCGCGTCATTTGTTCGTATTCGGACGCGGCGACGCTCGAGGGCTTCGTCAGGCACTCCGCATATCAATTCGAAACGGAGTACGGCTCGTCTGTCGAGGCGCGCGTGTTTGTGCCGACAGACCTTGTCGAAGCCTTTGCCCTGAGCGTAAGCGAGCTTACGGCGGGGCGCGCGATCGTGACGCAAACGGGGGTTTATCAGTACAAAAAAGTCGGTTGAACTCGGCTTTTGAAAAATATCTTAAAAAACGAGGGATATATGTCAGACGGCAACGATATGTGGAGACTTGACGAAGAGAGAGTGGCAAAAGCATTCGACGCGCTTTGCGCATATCTTTCTCCCGCTCCGCATTCCGAGCGCGAGTGTCGGGACAGATTGTATGCAAAAGGCTTTCGGACAGGCGAGATCCAAGCGGCGATAGACAAGGCGAAAAGATATCGCTATATCGACGACGAAGAATATGTCAGAAGCTATATTGCAAGCTATTCTTCCCGCTACGGCAAACGCTTGATCTTCTACAAACTCACGCACGAAAAGGGAGTGGACGGCAGGCTGGCGGCAAACCTTTTGGAGGACTTGCTCAGCGACGATATGCAACGCGAACTGTGCGAGTCCCTCGCAAAAAAGCATATGAGGCGGGGCGCAAACGACAGGTCCGAGGCGCACAGGCTCTCCACATATCTCTATCAAAAGGGCTTTGATTTCGACATGATCAACAGCGTGCTTTCCGACCTCTTCGACGAATACGAAGATTGATTTGCGTTGAATACGCATTAAATGTTGATAATTCAATATTTCATGCTCATAATATGTTGACATATTGCATACAATATGTTGACATATTTCATTTTGTATGTTAAAATATATTCGAAAAAAGGAGGCATGAATATGGCAAAAGTGTCCACAAATATCACTATCGACGCGGAAGTGAAGAAGCAGGCGCAGGAATTGTTTGCCGATTTGGGCATGGACCTGTCCACCGCGATAAATATCTACCTCAAAAAAGCGCTGGCGGAACAGGGCATTCCTTTTGAAGTTTCGCGAGGGAACAGGGATACGTTGTCGGCGATGGATGAGGTCAAAAAAATGGAAGAACATCCCGAAAATTATACGGGGTACAATGACATTGATTCCTTGAAGAAGGCGCTTGGCGTATGAAATACGAAGTTCGCTTTACGTCAAAGTTCAAAAAAGATATCAAGCTCGCGCAAAAGCAGGGCAAAGACCTAAACAAATTGTTTGCCGTCGTCGAATCGCTCTCAAATGACGAGGAGCTTGAAGCGAAGTTCAAAGACCATGAGTTGTCGGGGAATTACGTCGGCTTCCGCGAGTGCCACATCGAGCCGGATTGGCTGCTCATCTATCGCAAAACCAGCGAGCAGATCATCTTGTGTTTGTTGAGGACGGGGTCGCACTCGGATCTGTTTTGACGCGGCATTTTGCCAAGGTAAACGAACAGCTTTGTGCCCATGGAGGGCAAATCAAGATCGCTCGCATTCGTGTGTTTTTCATAGGGATTCGGAATTAAGCGGTTTGGCGATTAGTCAAATTGTTTATTCGTAGCGCAAAAGTGGGCAGATTTTTCTTTCAAGTAGAAGCAGGATAAGGATCGTGGGCAGTTCGGCCCAAATCGCCCCTAAGCAAGCGGGAAACCCGCTTATTTTTTCTTTTTTGTCGACCCGTTGTTTTTGGCGTAGTATGCTGCAATTGCCGCTTTTTGCTTTTTGCGCGTTTCGGGCGTTTTTGCTTTTACATAGTTGCTTTTCTTCTTTTCTTTATTAAAGAACATCTTGTTCGCCCTCCATATTCACAACTGCTTCAAAGTCGCATTCGTCACAGTAAGCCCGCAATTGCTCTATCAGTATTTCACTCGGCTTAAATTTTTGCTTGATGATATATACGTCTTGCATTTCGTATAGCGGCGTTGCCATGATCTTACGTTCGTTGATGTCATAAAAAATGCAGTAATTGCCCGAGTTCATCCAATATCCGTAAAAATAATCAAAGGCAAATACCTTGCGCCGCTCATTTGTGGATCGGCTTCTGAAATGAAGTATTTGGTGTGAATAACAAGCGGTGGAAAAAACATCAAGCTCGTTGTCGAAAATCAATGTCTCTCTTTTGTATAAAGGCAACATGCAGTATTCGTTCAATAGTCCGCGGATATATACGGATAACTCTTGCGCGGTTATAGTGATTTCCGAAGTTTCTATTTCATCAAAAACCGAAATGTTTTCTTTTGATGGGCGGATCCAAATATATTCTTCCAATTCTCCCAAGTTTTCGTCGTTGAAATACACCCTGTCAATGACGGCGTTCACGGCATTATATATATTTTCACTGTCTGAACGATTATATTCATCTTTTAATATATTCTCAATTTGGTTGCGTCTTTCTTTGCGCGCTTCCACAAGCGTGGGAATGAGCTTGTTCAAAAGCCCGTTCTTATTGGACTTTCCGTTTTTTATAAAACCAAAGCACAGTGCGTCGATTTCTAAAATGTCCGCCACAAAGGACGAAACTTTCACCTTGATTTTATCATTCATGAGGTACTCCTATGAACAAATTATACAAACTGTCTACCTAAATGTCAAGAAAAATGCATAAAATCAATTGTTTTGTCTCCTCTAAATGCCAAAACATGGTAGACAGTATTTTGTTGAAAACCCGTTTTCCTTTTGCTATAATACTGTTGCAAGTGGAACAAGGCGCCCCTCTGCTTGACAAAATTTTAGGAAGGTATTAGAATATGAGCATATTAAGTTTTCTTTTTAAGCCAAAAAAAGAAATGGCTAAAAAAGGTACGCCGCGTGTGCGTATGGGAAAATATACCGTTTCTTCGCACGCACAAAATCGAGTTGTCGATCCAAAGCGGGATCTAAAAAAGACAGATATGGTGCGGAATCTACTTGGGAGAAGTTTTCAAACCGAATTGTACGATTATCATGGAGAAAAACAATATAGCCGCATTCACAAAAAAAGCAGAACTAAAACGAATATCTCTGATAAAAATGTGGTGAAAACGATCCACAAAGTGCATAATTCGGATAAGGAAATAAGGAGGCAACAAAATGAAAAAAAGAAATAAAAAGACAGAACAAGAAGCAACGCTCTTTTCCGTCAGTGAAGAAGCAATTGAATTTATCCGCACCTACATCCTTCCCGTTAAACATATCGACTTTATAGACGAAGATGTATTTTATGATATTTTTGATATTGCTGAAAGCTGGGAACTCGATATGATTGACGAAAACGGATTTGACAAAACAGATGATCCGTTTATAGAACGGAATACAATGGGAATGAATTTCGTCTCCGAAATGTCGGGACAAGACGGCGAGCCAGATCTTGAAGATCTTAACCGCCGTCTGGGCTTGCGGAAAACAAATTGACTTCTTTGGCTCGCCCAAAGGTGTATTCCGATAAAAAATTTTTATTTTTTGATTCCCTATGGAATACACCCTTTTAGCGGGCATTTTATGTTGGGCGGAGAGCCGAAGCATGTCAAATCATATGCGGGAGACAAAGCATATCAAATCATTTTGAACACACAAATATCAAACCGTTTCGGATAAAAAATTTCAAACTGTTTTTGATAATGAATGTCAAACTATCTCGGATACGGCTATCATTCCGTTTTTGATGCATAAGTGTCAAATCATTCCGACCACACAAATTTCAAATCAGATTTTGACGCGGGAATACATGTAAATTTCGTGAAGCGTTTGCGGATCACGTCTCGAAAAAGCCGAGAGATATCAGCAACGCTTCGTTCACTCTTGCCATCATGTTGAAGGGAAGCTCGCCGATCTTTTCTTTCAGCCTGCTCTTGTCAAGCGTGCGGATCTGTTCGAGAAGCACGACGGAATCCTTCGGCAAGCCGTATTGGTTGGCAGGGAGGGGGATATGCGTGGGCAGTTTCGCCTTGCCAAGCTGCGAGGTGATCGCCGCCGCGATGATGGTCGGGGAATAGCGGTTGCCGACGTTGTTTTGAACGATCAAAACGGGGCGCACTCCGCCTTGCTCGCTTCCCACGACCGGACTTAGATCCGCATAATACAAATCGCCTCTTTTCACTGCGTCCATAGCTTTTTAATTGTTGCCCTTTGGTCGGCGTTTTATCCTTGTTATATTATGAAAGTTTCAAAACCCGCCGTGCATGGGGCGCCGCGCGCATGAGATAGCGCCTCAAACTCGCCTCGAGATATTGCGCGGAGTTTGCGCAATCCGTCTGTCGGGCGCATATAATGTGGCATGAAAATCGCAATTGTGGGTTACGGCAATATAGGGCGGGCGTGCGAAAAGCAGGCACATGAGCGCGGCGTGCAGATAGAGGGCATTTTTACGCGGCGGGAACCCGAAAGCCTTGCGTCCCCTTACGGGAGCAGGTTTTTCCGCCAAAGCGAGGCGTTCGAGCGCGAGTTTGACGTCGCGCTGATCTGCACGGGAAGCGCAAACGACGTGGAGGAGCTTGCCTACGGGCTTGCGGAGCGCGTCAACACCTTGGACAGCTTCGATACGCACGCAAAAATGCGCGAATACGTCACCAAAATGGACGATATCCTCTCCCGCTCGGGGCACCTCGGCTTTGTCGGCATGGGCTGGGATCCCGGGGTGTTTTCCCTGATACGCGCTCTCGGCGAGGGGATAATGCCAAACGGGTGCACGTCCACCTTTTGGGGGCGAGGCGTTTCGCAGGGGCACAGCGAGGCGGTGAGACATATAGAGGGCGTCAAGTACGCAAAGCAATATACCGTCCCAAAGCCCGCCGCGATCGCGCTTGCGCGAGAGGGCAGAGGCGGGGAGCTGTCCGAGCGGGACAGACATATGCGCGTATGCTACGTCGTGGCGGAGCATGAAGAGCAAAAGGAACGAATAGAATGTCGAATAAAGCAGATGCCCAACTACTTCGCGCCCTACGACACGCAGGTCGTCTTTGTGGACGAGCGGACCTTTTTGACGGAACACTCGGGGCTTGAGCACGGCGGCTTCGTGCTCAGGACGGGAAACGCGGGCGGCACGGATTGCGGCATGGAATTGTCCCTTTCCATGAAAAGCAATCCCGACTTCACGGCAAGCGTCATGATGAGTTACGCCTTTGCGCTTGACAAGTTGTACAAGGCGGGGGAGCGCGGGGCAAGGACCATTCTCGACGTCCCCGTGAGCGCGCTACAAGACGGTGACTCCGTGAGGTTTGTTTAGGAAAATACAAAAAATCGAGGTTTTGCATACGGCTTTCGGATTTTTGGCGCACACGCTTGCCTTTTTTGCGGGGAATGCGCTACAATCAATACGGAGCAGATATGAGAAACTACGATTTTGTATTCTTCGATCTTGACGGGACCCTGCTCGACAGCAAGCCGGGGGTCGTGCATAGCATTGATTACGCCCTAAATCAAGCGGGCGTGCCGCACACTCAAGAGATACTCGACGGCATGGTAGGGCCGCCTTTTCGCGTTTCCATGAAGGAGTTTTTGGGGCTGGACGATCAACTGATCGAAAGCCTCATCACGATATATCGAGACAAATACAGCGGCGGAGGTTGGAGAGAGTGCAAGGTCTACGACGGCGTGTTCGACATGCTCAAAAGCCTGCGCGCGGCGGGGAAAACGCTTGCCATCGCCACCTCGAAGCCCATCAAGTACACGTCCGTGATCGTGGACGAGATGGGGCTTGCGCCGTACTTCGATTTTGTGGGCGGCGCGACATCGGACAGCAGCAGGGACAGCAAGGCGGACGTGATCCGCTACGTTTTGGACGGGCTGAAAATTTCTGACAAGTCAAATGTGCTGATGGTTGGGGACAGGAAGTACGACGTCCTCGGCGCAAAGCTCGCGGGGGTGGACTGCGCGGCGATACTTTGGGGCTACGGCTCCGAGGAGGAGTTGAAGGCGGCGGGAGCGGAATACATTTTGGATACGCCTCGCGACCTCGCGTCCGCCTTGACCGCGCGCTCGGACGATTGACGAAAGCATCTTAGAAAGCCTCTTGACCGACATTTTCAACAAGTCGACAAACATTTCAATCAAACAAAAGCCTTCCCCAAAAGCCTTTATGACAAGCCCTTTCGACGCGCCTCTTCGGCGCGTCCTTTCAACGAATAAGACATTTTCGACAATCATTTTTACAAGTCCTTTTGCCGAACAGAAATCTTCACCTCGCCGCTGACAAACCTTTGTGGCAAGCCTTTTTATTCGCTCTACAAGTCCACGCAACATGCCTTTTCGGCGCGTCCGTTCGGCAAATCGAAACCCATTTTGAAATCCCGTTCGGCAAATCTAAAACGTGTGCAAAACTACAAAAACGACGTTTTATACTCTTATTTGCAGTGTATAAACGTCGCATTGTGAAATATTTTTCGTTTGAAAACTTGCGCCTTTTGTCACTTGAATTTGTCTATGACGTAAAAAGCGCATCGCGTTTTGGCAAAGGATATCTCATGCGTGCCCGCGCTTAGCGGCTGTCTTTCTCCGTCCCTGCAATAGACGCATTCCTCGCCTTGCGTGAGGAGGGCGGAACGGAAATTTTTGAAGATTATCTTACCATCCCTCTCCTTTTTCAATCCCAAAAAGAACACGCGGAAGAAGGGAAAAAAGAGTTGTATCATCCCGAGCAATCCTCCCCTTTTCGGAGCGCGGATAGCGACGAGGTGTCCCGACTCGCTCTCCGCGTCGAACGCCTTGTTGAAGCCGAAGCCGAAACAGCGCGGGGACTTCAGAAACATGATCAGCGTAAATTCCCCCTCATAGCGTTTGCCCTCTATGTCTATTGCCGCGGGGATCCTGTGGACCCTGTATTCCTTCAAGATGTCAAAAATGTACGCCAAAACTCCCAGCTTCCTCTTTTTTGCGGGGGACACCGCGTAGCCAATCGGGGTGAAAGAGCCTGCCGCCAATACGTAGGAAAATACGGATACTCCGTCGTTTTCCGAAAACTTGCCTATGACAACGGGGCTTCCTTTTGAAGTCGGCGCGCAGGACGGACAGCGGGAGCGGGCGTGCGCGTATCTTTTTGTCGCTTTCGCCCTGTCGTTCAGTGTGCCCGCGGGGAAGTAGAACACGTCTATTGGCAGATCGTGCGTCAGAGCAAGCGCGTTGCTCAGCGTGCCGTCTCCTCCGCAGACCGCGACGGCGTCATAGCCGTCCACGTTAGGTTCGCCGTTTTCGGGAAGAGAAAAGCGGGTGTAGGCATATTTCTCTCCGAGGCACTTTTCCACCTTTTCAAAGGTGATCTTTTTGCTGTTCCCCGCCGCCGAATTGATGATGATAAGGCAATTTTTCATTTTTTGCTCTCCCTCCAATTTACGCCCGTTTTCAATATTTTGTGCAACCCGCGGGATATTATGGTTTACATACATAAATTTTTATGATATACTATTTTAGATTTTCGCGCCGTGCGCATATGCGAGCGTACGCGAGGTCCACTTAAAAGATCGGAGTGCTTATGGCAGTAAAAATCGGACAACTCACAAGCAAGGATCTGTTTACGATCCCAAACATCATCACCTATTTCCGCGTGCTTTGTATCCCCGCTTTCGTCATTTTGATGGCGTTTGCGGGCGTGAAGGACAGCTTCACGCTGTTGTACATTGCGCTCGGAGTGTTCGTCATCGCCGCGGTCAGCGACCTTTTCGACGGCTGGATAGCAAGGCGTTTTGACATGCAAAGCGGCGTGGGCATGGCGCTCGATCCCGTTGCGGACAAGGCAATGCACGTCGCGGTGCTGCTTTGCCTTGCGCTTTGCACGGGGCTGACTCCGCTTGGCAAAAACCTTGTCGCGGACGGCACGTTGGTTTCGCCGTGGTTTGTGCATTGGGCATTTGTGGTGGCGATCTTCGCAAAGGAGATCGTGCAGGTCATCATCGCCATATACGTCCTGCGCAAGGGCGTGAGCATAAAGGCGCATTGGCTTGGCAAAGTCTCCTCGTTTACGATATCCGTGGGCGTAATCATGGCGTTTTTCCACAGATACGTCGCCTATGCGGATTGGGGCATTTTGGCGTGGGGCATCGTGATGAGCTATGCCGCCGCGTTCACCTATCTGAAAGACGTTGTGCTTCAAGTCAAACGCATAGAAAGAGGGGAGCAACAGGAGGCGACGCCCGAGTCCGTCAAGGAAGCGGATCAGCGCGCCGTGCGCGAGAAGAGAGAGGGCGTCGGAAAATGACGCCTTTTGGCATGTGACAACATGGGGATATCGGAGGAAGATATGGAAAATATGGACAAAACTTACGATCCGCAGTTTGAAAAGAAGATATACGACACCATGGTTACGATGCGTGATGAAGGGATCTTTTTGAAGGGAGATGTTGATTATGAAATAAAGGATATAACACCAACTGAAATTGCCAATCAGCCTGTACTCATGTTGGCTTACGCTAAAGCTAAAGATGCTTTCCAGTACGATAACCCGGACTTATTCTATTTAGATTTTGACCAGCTCTCTATCTCTGGAAACGATTCTAAAGCTTACATAGGAATTGGAAGAAGTAATACTTATCTA
>CANQNC010000014.1 GCA_947625145.1 uncultured Clostridia bacterium | reverse complement strand
ATATCTTGACAACGTGGCGACCACCGCCATGTGCGACGAGGCGTACGAGGCGTTGAGCGGGGCGCTTGCGCCCGCGTTTTTCAATCCCTCCGCGCGCTACAAGCAATCCGCGGGTATCGCGTGGCAGATAGACGAGGACAGAAACGCAATAAAACAGGCGCTTTGCGGCGCGGACGGCGCGCTGTATTTCTGCTCGGGCGGCACCGAGGCGAACAATTGGGCGCTGACCTGCACTAAAAAGCGCAAGAACAGCAGAATAATTGTAGGAGAGGGGGAGCACGATTCGGTTTTCGCTTGCGCGAACGAATTGAAAAATCAGGGTTACGACGTCAGTTTTGCTCCCATCTTGAGGGACGGAAGCGTGGACGTGGACGCGTTCAAGGCTCTGCTTGACGAGGACGTTGCGCTTGTCAGCATAATGCACGTTTCAAACGAGACGGGCACGATAAACGACATTGCAAGGCTTGTCAAACTCACAAGGCGTCTTGCTCCGTCCGCGGTGTTTCACAGTGACGGCGTGCAGGCGTTTATGAAGCTACCGTTCGGCGTGCGCGCGCTCGACGTGGACCTCTATTCGATCGCCGCGCACAAATTGCACGGCCCCAAAGGAATTGGCGCGCTGTATGTCAAAAAGGGGACGTATATCAAGCCCATGATACTTGGCGGGGGACAGGAAAAGGGAATGAGAAGCGGCACGGAAAGTTTTCCGCTGATACATTCATTTGCCACGGCAGTTGAGGCTTGCGGACGGAAATTTGACAAAGAGTATTCCCAAATTCTCGATTTGCGAGAATACTTTTGCGCAAAACTCGCCGAGCAAATCGAGGGATTTGAGGTCATAACTCCGCTTGAACGCTCTGTGCCAAACATTTTGACCGTCGCGTTTGCGGACGTAAGAGGGGAAGTGCTTCAACACTCCTTGGAAGAGGACGGAATTTTGGTCGGGACGGGTTCGGCTTGCGCCACGCATCATGTAGATCGATTCAAAAAACTTTTGCGGCTTGAGGAGAGATACGCCGAGGGCTTGATACGCTTCAGTTTCTGCGGGGACAACACAAAATCCGAGGTCGACAAGACAGTGAGCGCGATCGCGACCAAGTTGGACGCGCTCAGACGATACGCGCGGGTGTAAGACAGAATGTCAATGCTGTACTTGCAAGCGCATGATGTGGCTTATAGTCCGTTGTTGCGGAGACTACGGCGAAGCGTAATATTGCATATTACCGCGAGGGCGATACGCGTGAATGAAAGTCAAAATAAACAGTGTTTAGAGGACAAAATATGAATGGCAGAGTGATCATCATCAGATACGGCGAGATCTTTCTCAAAGGCAAAAACCGCAGTTATTTTGAAAGTTTGCTCATAAAAAACATAAAGCAAGGCATAGGCGAGCTTATCGGAGACAACTATGTCTTTGTCCGCTTGCAGGCAAGATATGTCGTCGAGGACTATCCCGTCGAGCGCGAGCAGGAACTTGTGGACAGGCTGAAAAAGATCTTCGGCATACATTCCCTCTCGGTCGCCGTCAAGGCGCGCGCGGACTATTCGGACGAATTTGCCGAGCTTAAAGAGGTCTTGGGACAGCTTGCTACGCAGCTTGAAGAGAGCAATACGTTGCCGAAGCCGAAATTCAGGGTCACTGTCAAGAGGGCGGATAAGCGCATCCCCATTCCGTCCTACGAAATCGCCGCAAAACTTGCGGGCGCTGTGCTCAAAAACTGCTCGTTTTCGGTGGATTTGAAAAAATTCGACTACGACTTCGAGGTGGACATTCGCGAAACGGGAGAAGCCTTTGTGTTTTGCAACGTCATTCGCGGGGCGGGCGGACTGCCCGTCGGGTGTTCGTCAAAGGGATTGCTTCTGCTTTCGGGCGGCATAGATTCCCCCGTCGCCGCGTACATGATGGCAAAGAGGGGGATGAAATTGGTCGCCGTCCACTTCGCCTCGCCGCCGTACACCTCCGAACTTGCCAAGCAAAAGGTGATCAGGCTCAGAAACATCGTGCAAGAGTACACGACGGACGTCAAATTGTACGTTGTGCCGTTCACCGAGATACAACTTGCCATACACGAGCACTGTCCTGCGGAATTTATGATCACGCTGATGCGCCGTTTTATGATGCGCGTCGCCACGCAGATCGCCAAAATGAACGACTGCAAGGCAATCGTCACGGGCGAGAGTTTGGGGCAAGTCGCCTCGCAGACAGTGGAAAGCATGACTTCCACCGAGGATTGCGCGGGGCTTCCCGTGTTCAGACCCTTGATTGCATTCGACAAGGAAGAGACCATGGACGTCGCAAAGCGCATAGGCACTTACGACGTGTCAATTCAGCCGTACGAGGATTGTTGCACTGTGTTTTTGCCAAAAAGCCCCGCCATCCATCCCAACCTCGACAGGGTGAAAGCCGCGGAAAAGGCGCTTGACGTGCAGGAACTCACTCGCTGCGCGCTCGAGGGCGTGGAAATTTATTGACCCTTTTGCCCTCGCGACGACAATGATTCTGTGCAAATTCAAAGCGTTTTGTGCGCTTCGCGGTTTTGAATTTCTGCTTTTTGCGGGCAATCGTTTCCAACAATACAAATCATCATACGTTTGCGTTGTATCTTGTAAGATATGTTTTGCGCCGCTTCCTATAATCGGCAGGCAAGCGATATGATTTTTTTGCGACCGCAGTCAATAAATTGCGGTTTTTTTGTCAAATCGGCTTTGATTTTGACTTTATCAGCCGCAGTCCGAAAATTGAGTTTTTTGTCATAATACTCTGATTTTGGCATTGTCATACGTTGTCGGCGTATCCGTACGCCTCGTAAAATATGCCTTTTTGTGTTGTAGCTGACAGCTCGGGGCGACAGAGCAAGGAGCATACAAGCTCGTATGTCACTCTCGAGCCAAGTCCTATCGGCGAGTCGCACACGGAGACGGGCAGGTTGCCGCCCGACGTGCGTATCAACAGCTCCCGTCCGAGCGCGTCCGTGCGATACAGCTCGTAACAATATATCTCCTCGGTTTCAAAAGACAGCCAAACTTTGCCGAAAGAAATGTCTATCTCAAACTCGGCAGGCCTTGCCGCGTCGAAACTTCCGCTTGTGTGTTCGGGCAGGTTGGCGACGTCGAAATATTCGGTTTTTTGATATTCTATTGGGGTGTTTTCATTTGCGGCGACCACGCAGGACATGGCGTTTGTGGAATATTCGTCAATGACCACGCTTTTGATGCTGTCGCTTGTTTTCATTTCCTTTGACATGTCCATGACCTCCCACAGGCTCTGCCATATCCTTGCCGCGTGCATTGCGGGATATCCGCCTCCGCGCTCGGTCATTCCCATGTCGTTTCCATGCCAAACCACCACTGTGCAACTGTCGTTGTATGCCGCTATCCAGCCGTCGCTGTTCTTCCCGTCCGCGCGGGCGGCAGTGCCCGTCTTTGCCGCGACCTCGAATGGCAGTACGGACAGCGCCTTTGCCGTCCCGTCCTTCACCGCGTCTTTGAGGGCGATGCTCGTAAGCGCGGCTCCCGCTTCGGACACGGCAGAGCGGATATCCGTCGTTTCAAGCAATTTTTTGTCCCCGTCCACAGCGTATCTGATGAAGGACGGCGTGCGCGCGTTTCCGCCGTTTGCAAGCGCGCAGTATCCGCCCGCAAGCTCGAGAGGCGTGACTCCCTTCGAGAGGCTTCCGAGCGCCAGCGCATAGCTGTTGTCATCTTCGCTCGGCTCTATCCCGAACAAGGAGAGATATTTTCGGCTCTCGTCCACGCCCAAATAGTCCAAAACCTTTACGCTTACGCTGTTCATAGAGCGCTTTATCGCCTCTTTGACGTTGGTTTGCCCGTAGAATTTCCCCGCGAAGTTGTCGGGAGAAAAGCCGCCGTAATCAATCCTCTCGTCCACGACGGGAGTGGAGAGGGACACTATCTTTTTGTCGAAAGCGGGCGCGTAGACCGCAAGGGGTTTGAGCGTAGAGCCCGCCTGTCTGCGTATCTGATATGCATAGTCCGAGGAATAGCCCAACACTTTTGCCTGCGAGTCAAGCACGACGGCTACGCTGTTTACGTTTTCCCCCTCGAAATTGAGGGAATTTTCCCTCTCTCTTTCAAGCGCGGCTTGCACGGCGGGATCCAGCGACGTGTAGATTTTGAGCCCGGAATTGTCCAATTGATATTTTGTCAGTCCAAGGCGCGCGCATACCTCGTCCCGCGCAAGAGAGACAAACAGCTTGCCGATGTTCGATTCCTCCTTTTTTCGAGCGACCGTCAGCTCCTCTTCCTTTGCCCGCTTTGCTGTCTCTTCGTCGATATATCCCTGATCTTTCATCAAATCGAGCGTCATATCCCTGCGCGTTTTGCACTTGTCGGGATGATTTTTTGGGGAATAGCCCGCGGGGCTTTTTACTATCGCGGCAAGCGTAGCGCACTCGGCAACCGACAATTCGCCGATGCGTTTGCCGAAAAAGTCCTCCGCCGCCGCCTTGACGCCGTAGTTTCCCGCGCCGAAGTAGATGACGGAGAGATACATTGCCATGATCTCGTCCTTTGAATATGCTTCCTCTATCTTCCTTGCGATTGCGATTTCCGTCAGTTTGCGCTTCAAAGTCCTCTGATGCGTCAGATGAGTGTTTTTGACAAGCTGTTGCGTGATGGTGGACGCGCCCTCGACCACTTTCCTTGCCTTCAGATTTTTGAGAGTCGCTCCCGCCATTCGCACCGCGTCGTAGCCATTGTGCTTGAAAAACCTCTTGTCCTCAAGCGCGACGAAAGCGTATTTCAAGACGTCGGGGACCTCTTCGGGCGAGATGTACGCGCTTTGCAGATAGGAAAGCTCGTTGCCGTAGGCGTCGTAAAAGGCGGGGATAGCCGTCGCCGTGGGGAGAAGGGAGGGGTCGAAATCCGCCTTGTCCGCCCATATCGCAAATCCGCCCGCCGCTATCGCAAGGGATAGGAGGGGTATCCCGAAAAGCAGGGAAAAGACAATCGCGAGTCTTTTCCTCCTTTTGGCTCTTTTTTCGTCCATTTTGCCGATTTGAAATTTGTATGCCTTTTTCATCGAAATTATTATTGTAAAATTCGCGGGAATTATGTATAATTAAAGTCTATAAATGTTTTTTGCGCATGCGCGAGGGAGCTATGTCCGAATATTACAAGATCAACACATACGGCTGTCAGATGAATGTGCACGAGTCCGAAAAGATCGCGGGCGTGCTTGAAGAACTTGGCTTTGAGGAGTGTCCCGAGGGGGAGGCTCCCGCGGTCATAGTTTTCAACACCTGCTGCGTGAGGGACACCGCGGAGCGCAGGGCGCTTGGCAACATCGGGGTGACGAAGGCGGAAAAAAAGAGGAATCCGAGCGTGATCATCGCGGTGGTGGGCTGTATGCCTCAGCAAGAGGGCGTCGCGGAGGCGATAAAGGAAAAGTATCCCTATGTTGACATAGTGCTGGGCACAAGAAACATAGACAAGCTCAAGGACGAAATACAAAAAGTGCGCGCCTCATACGCCCGCAAGCGGAAAAACGACAAGCGCTATCGCGTGTTCGACAGGAGCATGCCCGAGGACTATTTGGCGATAGACGAGGCGTCTCCCATGACGCGCACGAGCTATCCGAACGCGTGGATAAACATAATCTACGGTTGCAACAACTTCTGCACATATTGTATCGTGCCCTACGTCAGAGGGCGGGAGCTGTCAAGGGACCCAAGCTCCGTGCTGGACGAGGTAAAGCGTTGCCTTGACGAGGGCTACAAGGAGATCACTCTTTTAGGGCAAAACGTCAACTCCTACGGCAACGACATCGCGGGCGGAGAGGTCAATTTTGCAAAACTGTTGCACGAAATCGACAAATTGGACGGAAAATTCCGCGTTCGATTTATGACATCTCATCCAAAGGACCTGACATATGAGGTCATGGACGAAATGGCGGCTTCAAGCAAGATCTGCTCAAATCTTCATCTGCCCATACAGGCGGGCTCGGACAAGGTGCTTTCGGACATGAACAGGCGCTATACGCGCGAGCGCTATCTCGGCCTCATCGCGGCGCTGCGCGAGCGCATGCCCAAGATCGGGATAACCACGGACATCATGGTGGGCTTCCCGACCGAGACGGAAGATGACTTTGAGCAGACTTTGGATATGGTGAAACAAGTGCGGTTTTCAAATGCGTTCACATTCATCTATTCTCCGAGGCGGGGCACTCCCGCCGCCGCAATGCCGCAAATCCCGTACTCGGTGAAGCAAAAGAGGATAGAGCGCCTCATCAACTTGCAAAATTCCATAACGAAAGAGCTGTCGCTCGGCTATGTCGGCTCGACCTACGAGGTGCTTTGCGAGGACCTCGCAAAAGAGGGCATGGCGTGCGGCAGGACGGACGACGGCAGGCTTGTGAACTTCGCGGGCGGCGCGGAGGACGTCGGCAAGTTTTTGAACGTCAAGATAGACTCGTCCAAATCCGCCTCTCTTTTCGGGCATAAGGAGGAAATATGACAATAGACAGATCCCGACTTTCGCCTATGATGAAAAAATACTTCGAGATAAAGGACCAATACGCGGATTGCCTTCTCTTTTTCAGGTTGGGAGATTTTTACGAAATGTTTTTCGATGACGCCGTGGTGGCTTCGCGCGTGCTCGATCTCACGCTGACGGGCAGGGATTGCGGGCTTGAAGAGCGCGCCCCCATGTGCGGAGTGCCGTATCATGCGGTGGACAACTACATCCGTAGGCTGATAGACGCGGGCTTCAGAGTCGCCATATGCGAACAACTCAACGATCCGTCCACGGCAACCGGCATGCTGGAGCGCGACGTCGTGCGAGTGGTGTCCGGGGGGACCCTTATGGAAGAGGACATCTTGGACGAGAGCGTATCCAACTATCTTTGCTCTGTGTATACGGCAAGCGGACGTTTCGGGCTTGCTTGGGCGGACATTTCCACGGGGGAGTTCAACCTGTACGAATACGCCTCGCAAAACTTTCTGGACAGGCTCTCGGACATTTTGGGCAGTATATCGCCCGTGGAAGTTGTATGCAATGAGGATTTTGTCTCAAAATATTCGGATCTGCCATTTTTCAAAACAACCGAGCTGAAAGCGCGTTGCTATCATGACTTCGCCTACGAAGAGGAAGCCGCTCGCAACAAATTGCTCGCCGCGTTCAAAGTGGCGTCTTTGCAGTCTTTCGAGTGCGAGGACAAGCACGACGCCATTCGCGCCGCGGGGGGACTGCTCGAATATCTTGCGGCAACTCAAAAGCGCTCGCTTGGGCAGTTTGTCAAGCTCGACTTCGTGAGGGACAGATCCTTCATGACCCTTGACGGCGCAACCCGCAGAAATCTCGAACTCGTCGCCCGCGCAAGAGACGGCAAAAAACAGGGCTCGTTGCTTGGCGTTTTGGACAAGACGGAAACGGCAATGGGCGCCCGCACGCTTCGCAGATTTGTCTTGCAACCCTTGCAGGACGCGGACAAGATAAACAGACGCCTCGACGCGGTGGAAGAGCTTGTTTCGTCAAGATCTTCGCGCGAGCTTTTGCACGAGGCGTTGCACGGAATGCGGGACCTCGAGAGGCTGAACGGACGACTTGCGTACGGCTCCGCGACTCCGAAAGATCTGCTGTCGATTGCGGACACGCTTGGCGCGATCCCCGCGGTCAAGGAGTGCCTCAAAGGTTGCAGATCGCAATTGCTGAAAAGCATAAACGCCTCCCTTCATCCCGAAAAGGAGCTTTATGCTTTGCTTTCAAAGGCGTTTGACAGGGACAACATAAGCAATTTCAGAAACGGCAATTATATCGCTTCGGGCTTCGACAAACAGCTTGATGAGCTGAGAAATATTCGCGAGACCTCAAAAGGTTGGCTTTCGTCCTTGGAGGAAAGGGAGCGCAACGAAACCGGCATCAGGACCTTGAAGATAGGCTTCAACAAGGTTTTCGGCTATTACATAGAGGTCACGAAGTCCTTCACGGACAAGGTGCCGTATCGCTATCAGCGCAAGCAGACGACCGTCAACTCCGAGCGCTATATCACGGAAGAGCTGAAAGAGATCGAGGAGAGAGTGCTCTCCGCCGAGGCAAATCAATTTGCGCTCGAGGACAGGATATTCGCAAATCTGAGGCAGACGGCTTTCGGCAGTCTTGAAAAGTTGCAATCCACGGCGCAGGCGCTTTGCGCTCTCGACGCCATACTCTCATTTGCCACAGTCTCCGCGCAAAACAGATACGTCAAACCGAATATCGGGGCAAAAGTGAAATCTATCCGCATTGTGGACGGCCGCCATCCCGTCGTGGAGCAGTTGCTCGACAAAGGGGCGTACGTGCCAAACGACACGTTGCTTGACGACAAGGACAACCGCACGATGATCATCACGGGCCCCAACATGGCGGGCAAGAGCACATACATGCGGCAAGTCGCGCTGATTGTGCTGATGGCGCACATTGGCTGTTTTGTGCCCGCAAGCTCCGCGGACATCTCCCTTACGGACAGGATATTCACCCGTATCGGGGCAAGCGACGATCTGAGCGGCGGGCAGAGCACGTTTATGGTGGAGATGATAGAGGTCGCCACGATATTGAATTACGCGACGGAAAAGAGCCTTCTTGTGCTTGACGAGATAGGCAGGGGGACGTCCACTTTCGACGGGCTCTCCATCGCATGGGCGGTCATGGAGCATATCACTCGGCAGATCAAGGCAAAGACCTTGTTTGCGACGCATTTTCATGAACTCACCGAGCTAGAGGACCTCGAGGGCGTGAAAAACTATCGCGTTTTGGTGTCCGAGGTCAAGGACGGCATCATCTTCCTGCACAAGATCGCAAGGGGCGGAGCCTCGCGCAGTTTCGGGCTGGAAGTCGCGGCGCTTGCGGGCGTGTCCAAACCCGTGATAGAGCGCGCAAAAGCCATTATGAGCGGGCTTGAATCCGAAAGCAAAAACAGGGATACCAACAGCCTTTTGCTTGCCTCCGCCAAACAAAACGTGACCGAACAGGTCAGCCTGTTTGAAACGGGCGCGAGCAAGATAGAAGCGCAACTTCGCGAGATTGACGCGGACAACCTCACTCCGCTTCAAGCGCTGACCATACTCACCGATCTGAAAAAACAGCTGGAGGACTGATATGGGTAAGATCAACCTACTTGAACCCGGCGTATTCAATATGCTTGCCGCGGGCGAGGTCGTGGAAAGACCCGCTTCCGTGATCAAGGAGCTTGTGGAAAACTCCATAGACGCGGGCGCAAGCGTCGTGGACATATCCGTCGAGCAGGGCGGCATAAGGCAGATCAAGGTCAGCGACAACGGCATAGGCATACTGCCCGAGGATATGCGCAGCGCGTTTTTGCCGCACGCCACAAGCAAATTGAAATATATCACGGATCTGGACAGCGTTTCCACGCTCGGATTCAGAGGGGAGGCGCTCGCTTCCATAGCCTCGGTCAGCGAGATATCCGCGGTTTCCCGCGCAAGGGGAGCGGACGGCGCGACAAAGCTGGTCCTGCGAGGGGGAGAGGAAGTCTCTTTTGCCCCCGACAGCAGGCAGGACGGGACGACGATCGTGGTGGACAACCTCTTTTTCAACACGCCCGCAAGGCTGAAATTTTTGAAAAAGCCGCAAGCGGAGCTGAGATACGTCGTTGAGGTCGTCAAGGCGCTTATCCTCGCAAACCCCTCCGTCGCCATCACTCTCACTGGGGATCAAAAAGAGCTGATCTCAAGCGAGGGCGGCACATTGTGGGACGCGGTGTGCGCTGTGTACGGCGCTTCCGTCGCCTCTCGGCTTTTGCCGATCGAGGGCTTCGAGCACAACGGGATAAGGATAGAGGGCTACGTTTCGCCCGCCGAGATTTCCCGCTCAAATCGCGGCTGTCAGACCGTGATAGTCAACGGACGCGCGGTTCAGGACGCCACAGTGCAGACCGCGTGCGAAAAGGCGTACGGCGATTTGCTTATGACAAGATGCTTCCCCATATTCGTGCTCGAACTCGTTTTGCCTTTCGACGACGTGGACGTCAACGTGCATCCGTCCAAAACCGAAGTGCGCTTTGCGGACAGACAACAAGTTTTCAGCGCGGTGTATCACGCGGTGTACGACGCGGTACATTCGGTTTCAAACAGATTCGATATCCCCGCAAAAAGAGAAGCAAGCGTTGAGGAAAATGATTATGACGTCATGTCCATGTCCGTGACCTCGGCTTCCTCTCAAGAAGCTGCTGTCGCCTCGGACAGAGAGGAGAGGGGATACAAACCAAAATTCACTCACGTGCAGACCGAGCCCATGTCTTTCGGCCTCTCGCGAGTCGCTCCGCGCGGCTACGGCGGCTTCGATCCAAGCTCGGAAAGGCTGAGAGAAACCGCCATTCCCGCGGATTTTCTGCCGTTTGAGGAGAGAGGAAGCGCGCTTGACGGCAGGATAGTCGGGCAGATATTTGCGACCTATATCATTGTGGAAAAGGAAAACGAGGTTTACCTTATCGACCAACACGCGGCACACGAGAGAGTCATCTACGACAAGATCTCCGCGAAAATGACCCCCGAATACTCTCAGCCCATGCTGATCCCCTTCAAACTTTCCCTGACCGCGGAGGAGAGCGAAAGATTCGAGACGTTGATCGACAGCTTGATCCCGCTTGGATTTTCCGTTGAGCAGAAGGGCGGGACGTTTTATATCACTGCAGTCCCCGAGCCTGTCGCGCGCTTGAATCTCGGACGCTTCTTCGCGGATTTCCTTAAAAACGCGACCGAGCCCGGCGGCGTTACGCTTGCCTCTATGATGAGGGAATCCCTCTGTCAGCAGGCGTGCAAGGCGGCGATAAAGGGCGGAGACAGCTTTGACAACGCTCAGCTCGAAGCTGTGATAGAAAGCTATCTGGACGAAAGCGGCGCGCTCCCCGAAAAATGCCCGCACGGCAGACCCGCAGTCATCGCTTTCACAAAACAAGACATCGAAAAGCTGTTCAAACGCATTGTCTGAACAAAAAACGTCAAAAACCGCAATTTTCGAAGTCAAAACAAGCTAAAACCGCAACAAGACTTCTTAAAATCGCGATAAATCAGAATACTTTGACTATGAAAAGACATTTGCTTCAACCCGTATATATCATCGGTCCCACGGCTTCGGGGAAGTCCGAGCTGGCGGTTTGCCTTGCACGAGAGCTTGACGGAGTGATAATCTCCGCCGACAGCATGCAGATATACAGGGGCTTGGACATAGGCACCGCAAAAGAGAGCGAAGCGGTCAGGCGGGAGATAGAGCACAAGCTGATAGATGTTAGAGACGTTGACGAGCAATTTTCCGTCGCGGAGTACGCGCAGCTTGCTCAAGAGGAGATAAAAAGCGCTCTGGACAGAGGAAAACTTCCCGTCATAGTCGGCGGCACGGGGTTGTATATCGAGGCGCTTATCTATCCCATGCGGTTTGCCTCGACGTGCAAAAACGAGGATATCAGGGCGTATTTGCAGTATGTTTGCGAAAATTCGGGCGCGCGCGCATTGCACGGTTGGCTTGAATTTTTCGATCCCGAAGCAGCAAACAGACTGCATGAAAACGACGTAAAGCGGGTCATTCGTGCGCTTGAAATCTATCTCACGACGGGCAAACCCATGTCCGCGCACAAGGACGCGAGCGACGAGCCGAACGTCATCATGGTCGGACTAAACGCCGAGCGGCAGGAACTTTATCGCCGCATAAACGAGCGCGTTGACAAAATGTTTCAGCAAGGACTTGTCCAAGAGGCGCTCTCGGTCGGCAATTTCGGCTATCAGAGCATGCAGGCGATAGGTTACAAGGAGTTTGCGGATTGCAAATTTTCCGTCAAAAACGGCGAATTTTGCCTCGAGGACGGGGAAGAAGAGCGCATAAAAGAGCTTATCAAACAGCATACGCGCAATTATGCAAAACGGCAGCTGACTTGGTTCAGAAAGTACGGTTTTGTCAGGTGGTTCGATTGCGGCGAACTGCGCAAGGCTTTGGAGTGGATAAAGCGACAACTTGCAAAATGACGGAACTTTGCGCGTTTTCAAGCTCCTTGCAAAGATAAACCGCATTCGCGGAAAAGACAAACCGTGGCATTGGAGCCGTCAACAAGCGTAGCGTTCTGACTTGGCTTGCTCCCGTCGAAGCTCTAGAAAAAATCGGGATATGGCGTGAGGATACACAACCAACTATGCATATATTTGCAAAAATGCATAATATTGATAAGTAAACTATAATACGCTGAAATATTAGGATATATATAAATAAATATATCCTATTAAAAAAATCGCCGCGCGGAAATGAATATTCCATGCGCAAAGGACGGCTTATGGACAGACTTAAAGCAAGAGCGCTTATAAATGATTGCGAAAATCGCCTCAGCGAACAGTTCGCGCGTTTGGACCAGATCGCGCTCGACAATCAGCGCAAAGTCCTAGACGCTTTCAAAAAAGAGGAAATACAGGCAAGACATCTCGTCGGCACATCAGGCTATGGCTACGACGACATCGGCAGAGACGCGCTGTGCAAGCTGTATGCGGACGTTTTTCATGCCGAAAGCGCGGTCGTGTCTCCGAATATCGTGTCGGGCACGCATGCGCTTACGCTTATGCTTTTCGGCGTGCTCAGACCGGGGGACAAACTCATTGCCGCGTCGGGGATGCCATACGACACGCTCACGGACGTGATCTCGGCAGAGGGAAAAGGCTCGCTTAAGGATTTCGGCGTGGATTTTGAATGTATAGACCTAAAAGGCGACAAAACGCCTCGGTTCGATTTCGAAAGGATAGGAAACGTCCTCAAAAAGGAAAAAATCAAGGCGGTTTTTGCCGCAAGAAGCCGAGGCTACAGCCTAAGACAAGCCATATCCGTCGAGCAGATAGGCGAGCTTGTCCGCTTTGTCAAGGAAGTCAGCCCCTCGACGCTCGTGCTCGTTGACAATTGCTATGGCGAATTTGTGCAGGACATCGAACCGACCGACGTGGGCGCGGATCTGATCGCGGGCTCTCTCATCAAAAACATCGGCGGAGGAATTGCTCCGACGGGCGGCTATGTCGCGGGCAAAGAGGCGCTCGTGCAACTTGTCGCGTACAGGCTTACCGCGCCCTCGCTGGGCATGGAGGAAGGCTCGTATATCGCGGGATATATGCCGTATTATCAAGGGCTTTTTGCCGCGCCGTCCGTGGTCAAAAACGCCTTAAAATGCTCGCTTTTGTTTGCAAAAGCCTACTCGGCGCTCGGCTTCGAGACACTTCCCGAGGGCGATATGACGCCTTACGACATCGTGACGTCCATAAAACTCGGTTCCGCCGAACGGCTGATAGAGTTTTGCGGCGCAATTCAGTCCGCTTCGCCGATCGACAGCAACGTCAAGCCCATGCCGTGGGATATGCCCGGTTACAGCGATCAAGTCATCATGGCGGCCGGCGCGTTTGTGCAGGGCTCGTCAATCGAATTGAGCGCGGACGGCCCGCTGAAACCGCCGTATATTGCCTATGTCCAAGGCGGCACGACCTACGAGCACGCGCTGATCACGCTCGAACATACGCTCGTTGCGCTTGATTTTTAAGCTGTTCGCCTAGGAATTCGCCTAGAAATTCGGATAATTCTAGGACAATTCTTGCCATCCGCTTAGGAAAAATCCTTGCCATTTGCCTATGAATTCTACCGACAATTTGCCTAGGACAAACATTTATCCGCCTGTGAGTTCGCCTAGGACAATTCTTGCCAAAAAAATCAGCTTCGACTAGGCAATTCTTACCATTTGCAGAGGAAAGCTCTTGTCGATCTAAATGATTTGTTGATTTGAAAAATCGACATTTGCACAAATGATATGAGTCCGTATCGCGCATTGTGTTAGGTCAAATTTGCCAAATCGTCCGAAGTTTGTCCCAAGTCCGTATCTCGCCGAAAACTATCTTGTCGACGATCCGTCAAATGCACAGATCTTGATATGAGCGCACATGTCAATTAAAATCAAATTCAATCAAAAGGAAATCCTGTCCGAATAACATATGATCGGATATCCGATTGCAAAATCATAATCTCGGCGGATAATAGGACTCGCAAATGCGCGATAAGAATTCCAAACAGCAAAAATAAAAATCCGATTGTGAATCCGAAAATAAAATCCGATTTGAAAAGCCAACACAAAAAATCAAATGACATTTGAAACAATTCGAAGAAATCCACATCAAAGAAAATCCGCTTGAAACAAAATCAAAGAAGATTCACAATGAAAAAATCCGCAAAATTTTATCGAACAAGTGTCCATAATCAAATCACCACTCTTTTTATTAGCTTTTTCATATCTTTCATTGCGTAAAACTCGTGTTTTGCGAATAGTTGTTTACGTGTATTTGACCCCGAATTTTCCTATTCCCCCGACGATTTTCGGATTTCCGCAAAGATTTTGTATTGACAATTTTCGCCTATAAGTTTTACGACTCCCGCGGCTTGCATTGCTTCGAGCTCCCCAAGTTTCCTGTATTCAACTCCGCCATGAGCCAACACCAAAACGCCCATTGGATCTTCGGAGACATTCTCCTCGAGCTTCGTTCGGAAAAATATCCGTCGCCTGTCCTGCTTGTACATATACAGATCGTTATCCTCGCTCATAATGACTTCGTACGGATCCTCGCTCCCCTCTTCACGCTTCGCTATGTTTGCGCCGAATCGCTCGAGCATTTGATCTGCCGTAAAATTGTCTACGCACTTTTGCTTCCCCACGACGTTTTTAGTCCGATAAAAATGCTTTTTGTTGTAGCCGAGCTGCCCGAACTCCTTGCCCATATACTTGCTTAGATACGCCACTACCCGCCTCTGAGACGTCGTGCGAACATTTCCGCGGGCCTCGGCAAGCCGCTCCCCCTTGAAAACATATTCCGACGAACTGATAATAGCGCAACTTGCAATGCCGAAATCCCAAAACGGAAACTCAAACAACGGCGCCCCTGTTGACGAATATTGTTGTTTGCCGTCTATTATGTGTAATTTGAGTGTAAATTGCCTCTCCATTGCCACCAACCCATGGAAATGCAGTGCGCCGTTTTTGTGCCTCTCCGGGAGCAACAATATCTTGACATTGGGATCGTAACGCTGCAATCTTTGCCTACATGCACGCCAAAGCGCCTTGACTTCTTCGTCGTCAAAGCGATCCACTTTGCGTTTGTCAGTCGTGAGTGTGATAAAATAATCCCATTTGTTGCTCAACGCATAGCCCCAAAAAGCGTCCGTGCTCTGCCTCAGACTGTTTGCCGTGTTCTCGAGAAACGCAACGTTTGATTTGTTCTCGTCTTTTGGAAACAAAATCCCATCTATTTCCACGTAATTTCTGCTGTGCTCTATGTCCACATTTACAGCCTCGTCTATGCACTTCAACCCCTCGGGGAAAAACACCACTTCCCTCTCACCGTTGCCGAAGTCGTTGATGACAACATTCTTTACGCTTCTATGTACATACTTTATAAGTTTGCAATTAGGCCTGTTCACACAATTCATGCACACGGCATGATATATACGTCTCTGCTGTTCGTCGTCCGTGATCTTGATCTTCGCAGCTATCCCCTTCAGGCTCTTGACAATCATCATTTTATCTACTGTGTATGGATCCCCGGACAAAATGAAATTCCGCACGTATGTGTACAAAATGCATTCCGCTTTAAGTCTGTCTACAAAGTCCATTTTTAGCTCCTCCACAAAAGGACAGTCAAGATACTGTCGTATCTTGTGATTTTTGAGTCTTAAGTCTGCGCAGTATCAAGGCGCAGACTTCGCGCCGAGGGCGCAAGGACCGCGTGCGCTCTGCTTCCCGCGGCCCATGCCGCCACCACGGCATAAGCGGATATATCCTGCGCAGGGTTTCGCCCTGCACCCACCAAAGGCGTTCCGCCTCTGGACTCCGTACTGTTTCCTCTCGCCAAGGAGGCAGCCGCTGCGGCAGTAAACCGCCACAGCAACCGCCGATATTGTGAGAGTACGTCGCTGTCAAGGGCGCAAGCGTGATGTCTCGCAAGCGAGCTGCCTTGCGCTTTATCCTTGACAGGACCTACTTTTCGTCGTCCTCAGGCGTTTCCGAAAGGGCGCTGTCCCATTTGTCGACAAAGTATGAGTGTTGCGCTTTAAGCTCTTCGTAAGTCGCTTTCACGCCGCCATACACGGGGATATCCCCTATTCCCATCTTGCTCCGCTCCGATTTCCTCTTGAAGAAATCTCCCATAGCGTCCCTTGCGTACACGCTCGCGTATATCTGCTTTGGCATGACGTAGAACGTCCTGACATCCTCTTCGCCCTCGAGCTTCAAAATTTGCTCTGTGCATGAATACGTGTTGTACGCCTTGACATAATGCCTTTCCACCGCCGACGACAGCTTGTCCAAAAGGTAAAACGTCAAGTTTTTGTCACCGCGGCGAAATCTGAAGTCAAGAAATTTCTTTGTCCACCATGGCACTATGATCTGATACGCAAGCTCCTCCAATCCAAACAGGGGCAACAACAGCTTGCGCTTGCCTTCCCGCTCCAATGTGATTTGATAGCCAACCTCTTTGAAATCCGCGTTAAGGCTGTCCAAACGCTGCATGTCGTTGATATCAAAGAAATACGCCTCCCCGCGTATATACGTCATGTGATTGCTCATTTTGATGAAGCTGTTAAGCCCGTCATTCTTCGGGTTCGCTTCGTCGTCCTTTATGCGCATTTCCTTTGTATCGTTCTGATTGCCCCTTTCCTTATCCATCTCTTGCATTGCCAATACGCCGAACTCCAGCGCATTGTCCGCTTGCACATTGCCATTCACTTTCTTCCCAAGGCGGAGCATGTTGAAATCCAAAACGTGTGAGTTCTGCCGCACTTCGTTTGGATCCACGTCGTCAAAATACATGTATTGCCACAGCGGGAAATTTCCGAGGTCCGCTTTGCCTGTCCTTACACAGATCGCATAATTTGAAAAAATCAAGCTCGTGTCCGAATCGTAGATAAAGAACAGCTTGGCGTAGTCTCTCAGACAATCCAACAGATACTCGCGCTTCAAGCCGTTGTCTCGGTACATGCCGTATGTCATGTAGTCATAACCAAGCAGCGGCTCGTGTACCTTCCCCGCCTTGAACGCCTTATTGTAAGCGGTTCTATAAGCGTAACTTGAAATATACTTTTCGGTTGTATACTTATAATTATCCGAAAATTTGTCCACGTCGCTGATCTTCTTGCAATGGCAATCTCTGAAATATTCTTCGAAACTACGCCAATCAAACTCAGGAAACAAAGACTTGATCTCCAACATGCTCCGCAGCGCTTTTTCGCGGAAGATCTTCTGCATGATCATCACAATACATGTCAAAAACCTACCCTTGCCATAGCCCATTGGAGCGGCTACACAAACTTGAGTCGGAAAGCTTTCGGCAAGCTGAGTGTTGAGTCCGTCTCTGGAATACAGTTTGTTCATGGCTCTCCGCTTTCTCCACCATACGCAAACAATCCATGCGCCGATGATCCAAACGACAAGAGGTAAACCGAAAGGCACAGACAGATCTGTCAACAACTTTGTAAAGACAGACCAAACACAGCCAAAATCAAACGTGCCAAGTATATATAGACAAAAAGCTATTGCCTCCACAAGCATTGTGGGAAGGTTCAGATCCAAAATAATCAAAACCAACCAAATGATGGAACAGATCCTGCCTCCCAAACTTTCCTTTATGAATTTTTTCAGTCCCACGAAAAAATCCTTACAGGGATAAATGACCCGCCTCTCAATACGTCTGTACAGACGGAGAGGAAGAGAAGCCTTGCCGGCATTGACGTTGCTCCCGCTGAAAAATATCGCAAAAAGCAACACAAAAACGATCACTACAACAGCAATGATAGTTGCGACGAAAATCCATATATAACCGCCCTTAAAAATGCTGTCTGCATAATCTATGAAATTCTGCCCGGATATAAAATTCTGCCCTGCAGAAACAAATTTCGCTTTTATTGCATTCCAATCCCAAATCGTATCCCAACTCAACACCGCAGACGGCTGCGCCACCGCTCCGACATTGAAATTTGCATGTATGTCAAAGACGAAACATGCCAAGCCCGCGATGGCAAGCCCGAGATCTCTCAGACTCTCGCCGACACGAGCATATGAACGCCAAAAGAAAAGCCCACTGCACGCGGCAGCGACAACGGTCATGATGATAGTTATAGATAAATAAAGCTTCTCTCTTTTACTCATAGCTTCACCCCTGCTTGAAGCAAAACACGATATAGCCCACCAAAAAGGCTACAGCAAGCCCTATGACGATTTTGAGAAGGACTTTACATATCGCCCTGCGCCTTGCTTTCTTGTCTGTCTGATAGCCTTGTTGTGCCATAAAGCCCTCCTCGATTATTTTTGTTGTTTCTGTTGACAACCTTCAAAAGGTTGGATATACTATTATTAAGGTAGCGAACCCAACCAAACATTGGTTGGTGTCGGCAGAAATGTTCCGACCTCGCAACAGGAGTGGTGTCACCACTCCTTATTTTTTACGTTTTGTGTGTTTAAGAACACGAGACAAATCATGGCTCCCCAATTTAAATCTTTCTTTATCCTCAGGGAATACATGCCTATCGTCAATTCTCAATTGCTTCTTTGACATGCGATTCCGACTAAAAGTCTGAAAATCTACCCCAGTACGCTTTGGCAAGCCATAGCGCTCATGGTTTATTTCCACAAGCGCTTTATCTGCGTTCCTACCATTCTCGTCGAACTTCTTGACGCTCTTCAGCTTTGCCACAGTGACGTTATTGTTACGTTCCTTTACAACAACATAATTCCTTTCGGGCTTTGTTTCCTTATCTATATACTTTGTCCTGCCACGATACACATCACCGACATGCCCTTTATCTTTTTTCTTTGTCATAACTCACTCCTTTTTACGTTTCTTTTTCTTCTTCTCGCCGTCCTCGTCTTTGATGACGACCTTAGGACGACGGAAAATGCTCACGAGCTTGGACACAAACCAAATCACGACAAGCAACACAAAGACGATAAGAATGGCAAGTAACACTTTTTTGATAATGTCCCATGCATCCTTTATCCAGCCCGCCATTTCAATCGTATAGTGTGTGTCATTGACAGGATCAAAAGGATCTCCGCTTTGCTTATTGTCCACCACGCCGAGATTATATGTTTTGCCGTCCGTAACAAACTTCAAACGCAAGATCTTCACGTCTCCGACTATCGTTGATCTTTCTCGAGAAGTAATCAGAAAAGGATTTATAAGTTCATCTTCCCACTCTGTTTCCAAAAAGCGCAGCACCCACTTTGACTTTTTTATTAAGCTTTTTGCCTCATCATCTAACAACGAAGCATAAGATACATCAAACATACTACCTTGATATACACGCTTATCAAATTCAACGCTTTCAATAAATTCCTCAACTGTCTGTATGCGTTGCCATGTAAATGTCCCTGAAAATAAACCGCCACCATTGTATTCACCACGCTGTTCAGATTTCACTGTCACTTCGGCAGGTATTTTATCACCAAATTCAGGAGCAGGACCGCCATAGCCTGTAGCAATAACTTGTTCGAAAGATTGATGAGTATAATAGACGTCTGCTTCAAGTAATGTATCTATTGGACGATCTGTATCAAATGCCACAAAATGACTATCACAAGCGCCATCATGAAACAAACAACCATCATCATAACGGACAAAACCGCAATATTTGGTCGTTACGACAATCGTGTCAATATCCACTACTTGTACATATGGTTTTCCGTTTAACTCCCCAAACTCCCATTGTTTTGAAACGGGAAATGTGACTTCGGATATGGTGTTGTTGCCGGGCGCTTTCTCGTCAAGCCCCTCTACCCACGGGCGTAAAATGTCCGTAATGGCATAATATCGAGTTCCTTTGGGACGGACAGTCAGCCCCTCGACAAGGTATTTTCCAAACACGCCTTGACGACTCAACAACTTCAAATGATAATTATGAAATGCCGTCGCCTCATATATTGTCGTCGAAATGTCTATGCTTGCAGCCGTAAGCTGCCTAGTCTTTGCAGAGGGCTGATAGACATAAACGAAAAGCTCATCATCTTCGCTTTCCGCGATTGTGATGACTTGCAAACTGTTGTCTTTGTCGTCGTCGGGATAATATGACGCATCGAAGCTCGTATCCTTTTTGAGATCGTCAAGGACGTTGCTATACGCCTTTTCAGCCGCATAACTTATCCCTTGCACCAAACAAAACGGATACAGAGCCGCACAGATCAATACCACGACAACGCATACCGCAATTAGAAATGTTTGTTGCCGTCTTATCATAACTCACCTCAAAATACTATCTCGGTTTTATCGAGTTCCACTCCAGATATTCCCGACAATGAGCATTGCAACTTGATGGAAATCGTCTCGCCCTTGTCCGAATTGACGACCAGCTTCGCAATCGCGGCCGATTGTAATTCGCCCACTTCAATCGCTGTATTCTCGCCGTACAGCGTTTTGAGAATGTTTACAATATCAAAATTGTGCTTGTCGCAATCAATGAAGAAGTAACCGCCGTAAACACCATTTTTAGCTATAAAAACGCCTGTTATATTTTCGTTTTCAAAGAAATGATGTTTTTCGCCGTTTACTGTAAATTCAAAATCGACGTCGGGCAAAACTTCGACCGTCACGGATTCCGCATTGAGAATGTCAAATTGCAATCGGCCGCTATTCGGTAAGACAATAAGGTTGTCGCTATCCGCATAATACGATTGCTTGTTGCACACCACGCGAAATTTCGGCTCGAATATATCCGTTATATCGTCCTTGCTTATAATGCCTCGCAGATACATGACAAGACCGCCGACAAGGGCAAGCAGTAGCAATATAACTATTGCCACTGCTATCGTCTTGCCTATGATCGCACCTTTGCGCCTTGCCATAAATCACCTCAAATCAAAAATCAATAGAAGGAGAAGAAACGTTCACACCCGTGACCGAGCTTATAACTCTGACGTTCACAGTATAAGTAACGCCGGAATTTTTTTCTTTGATTTTGATAGCCACATACGGCAATTTTGTAGAATCTTTGTACCTCTTGAATTTAAGATGCGTACTATATCGAGAACCCGAAATATCGTTATCAACTGCACCCGGACTGATCCCTGCTTCAATATGGAGTTTACCGTTCTGAATGGCAATTTTTTTATAAGCGTAGAGTCCAGCCCTAGAGGCATATAAAACATAATACCCATCTGAATCGGGAAAGGGTACAAGCTTACCTTCTTCCTCTACAGGGCTTGCAGAAGGATTTGATTTGAAATCAAAAACCATATCGCCATATCCGGTCACAGATTCAATTTCATACGCGACGGCAGCGCCGACAGAATGAAATTTGTTATCAACAGACAAGGCAAAATCATAGGTTTTGGTGCTTTCAAATTCATATATATCGAGTCCCCAACCGCTATCGGTTTTCTTTGTCGCTCCCGTCATAGTTATTGAAAGACTTTCGGGATGTCCGGTGTATGTAACCTTGCACACCGCAGAAAAACCACCCAAACGCGTTGTAACCTTAACGTCAATGGATTTGCCCGAGAAAGCCTTTAAGCATTTTACAGTTGCAGTCAAAGCGCCGTCGGATGTCGGTGTAACAGACAAATATTCCGAAACATCATCGGAAGGCATTTCATCAAAGCTTGTCCAAGCAATTGACCAGTCTACATTTTTATCTGGAGCATCAACAGGCTGCACTGTAGCAGTCAAAGTTTTTGAATAAGGATCAACTTCGGCAGCCGTTGTTGCAAAATCCAAAGAAACACCTTGTATGCCTTCAATGCAATATGTCGAAAACTCGCTGTTTTCTATCTCAAATTTGACATTATCATCTTTGGGCAACGCTTCGGCGTTTTTGTCAGCGGATGTATTATCTTGCTTCAAAAAATCATACACACCGGCGACTTGCAAGGCGAGGCATACCACCACGCCAATGATTGCTGTAATAAGCACAAACGCCACTATCCACTTGATTGTGTCTGCCGCTTTGTGCCTGTTTAGATCATTTCTGTAATAACTCATTTTACACTCCTTAATTTTGATTATTACCCTTGCATGGTAGGTATGGCGCCAATAGACTTATGGGCAGAGGTCTCCCCCTGCCCGCTGTTGCTGCCGAACTCAGACGAGTTCGTCCATGATTTGACGATAGACGGCGACTTGCTCTGCCGTAAGCGTACCATGGAAACGATAGAAATTTTCGTTGCCGCTGATCTTCGCATAGATGATCGAGAACACCGGCTCTTTGAGTAGAGCGATCGCTTGATCGAGAACTGCGCCGTCTTTTTCGCTCACATACATTGTGAGAGTCGGCGAAAAGCCTCGAAGCACGGGTTGCCCCGTCGCTTGATCTTGCGCAATCGCGTCGACGAACACGAGATTGACGCCCTTGACAAGCCCTGTCTTTTTCTCATTGATCATCATGCCGCCAAGCAGCATGAGTTTTTGAACGCGAGGCTTGTCATATGTACGCGTGTTTGCGCGCGCCTCTTGCTCTTGCTCTTCGCCGAGGATCTCTTCGGGATCGAAAATCTTCTCTTCTTGTTTGCTCATGTTGTTACCTCCTATTTTTTCCGCTTATAGCGGGTATGGTCGCTTTTTCAACTCACTGACGTGAGGCGCGGTCTGTTTTGGGATAACCGTCAACTTTTGGCTTTGCCGCTCTGTACCCTTCACGAAAAGACTCTTTGTTCTTCTCATTTTTGAAAGGGATCTTCTTCCCCTCCTGCCCGGCGCGGTATCCCATACCGCTGTAATACGCCTTCTTCTGAGAAGCCGTATACTTGCTTTTCTTTGCCATATTTACCTCCTAAATCCGCATTTCGCGGTTATTTACACAATGATGAAATGCCCGTCAGCGAAGAGATCGCCGAATCGCATGCAGCCGAAAGCGCTCTCTTGAGCTCTTTCGAACATTTGGTTTGAAAGACAAGATCAATGTTGTCATCGTCCAACTTATCAAGCCCCATCATTTTCAGCAATGACAAAATCACGTCAAATTTCACAGACAATGCCACCGCCTTTGCGTTTGCCATATTCCCTCCTAAACCAAAGTGTCGAGATACCGGCACAATTCATACTGAGTTCGAAAGCTGCGATATTCCGAAGCGTTCCTATAATTATCGTTTCGGACATTCCACGCGTCCGCATAGAATACTCGATAACACTTCCTCGACGTCTGATATATCGCTACGTATTTTGCCGCGCCATACTTGTTTTGCCATGCATACAACGTAAAATCGCATATCGCCGCCCACAGCTTGTAAAAGCGATGGAACTTGTATGTCCCGGTCAAAATCGACAAGTGAAGCTGTGTTGGCATATCACCCCTCCGATTTATTGAGCACAACACCATGCAACATGACAGTTTCGTCATGACGTTCGGGAACGACAACGCCCCTCAAACTCTCGGTGAGGATCTCATCAAACTTTTCGAGAACGTCATGCAGCGCATTTGCATATGCGTCATAGCGGGCAGATTGCTTTTCCTTCCCGGGCACATAATACGGATTTTGCATTTCCTTCACAGCGTCCACCGCCGCTTGGAAACTCAACATAAGCACGCCTCGGGAACACATTCAGCCACACTATCTGACGGAGTTTTCGCCTCCTCGGAGCTGACGGAAACAACGCTATCCGTCTCCTCGACTTCCCCGACGACAGGAGAAGCTTTGAAAGCCTCGTCGGGTTTGGATAGCGCTGCTTGCGCCAGCTCCTTTTTCTTTGCCTTTATCTCACGGACAGACATAGACGCGTCGTATTTGTCCAGATCCTTGCTGTCCACCGAACACAGCTCAACGAGCTGCGAGTAACCATACTCCGAAAACTCGTCCTTCAGATGACAGTGATCATAAAACTTGTCATAGATCTCGAGCATGTTCTTAACCGTCGTCCTTGAGAGCCCGAACGTCACATAGCAAAATTCGTAGATATTGTTGAACCCGCAAATTTTCATGCTCTCGCTGAAGATCCTCAAATCTCCGAGGCGCACAATGAGATCCAGAGACTTGTTTTGTATATCCTCAAGATCATCGCTCACCTGTACACAAGCATGTGAAAACAATTCGGAAACGCCCTTCGGAAAAACATGCCCTTCCTCGAAATACAACCCTGCCGCGATCAACACGCAATCGCGGATATCTGTAAAGCCTTTTTCAAAGAAAATTTTCGGCAAAAAAACATAAATTGTACGCTGCAAACCATTCCTGATATTTATCTCGTCACGCGTAATATTGAAGTCCACTTGAAAGCACTTACTGCCGGAACAGAAAATTCTGCCATAAAGCTTCATCCCTGTGAGCGAATCTTTTATGCTAAGCCACTGCTGAAGAATGTAATAGTAATCTACTTCAACAAAAAACTCATCAAAAGACGGAGCAGTGAAACCGTATTTCAGTTTGCCGGGCAAATTGGCTTTGACCGCATCACGAATACGTCTTACGACGTCTTGGTCAGACGTCTGACCGCGCGACTCGTCCGAGATTGTTTCCTCTATGGTTATTTGTTTTTGCAGCTCATCGCTCATTTTCAATACCTCCCTTGATAAGCATTTGGCAAATTTCGCCTAATGATTCTTTTACTTCAATGCCATAGAACGACGGGTTTTTCATAAAGCCACCCACTACGGCAAATGACACGAACGAATGGTCATCGACAATATCTACACAGACAATTGCCGATACATTTATCAAGGTCAACTCACCCACCGGAAACTTGTGAAGAGTTATAAATTCGTTGTTCATAATACCTCCCTTGATTGCGCAATCTTGGCGGAGTGTCCATACCGCTGCAAGGGAAACAGCACACCCCGCCTAGATTTACACTCCGAAAACCATGGTAATGATTTTCGTTATAATTGTAATAACGAATTTCATTACTGTCAAGATTTTCATTACTTTTTGATATAAAATTTTTTTTATGAGCGTGATATTTGGACAAATCTTAAAAGAGTTACGTAAAGAAAAGGGAGAAACGCAGCAAAAGCTTGCGTCGATTTTCAATGTTTCGAAAATGACCATTTCAGCATGGGAAACCGACAAGCAAGAACCCTGCATTGAAGATATAAAGCTTTTAGCAAAACATTTTTCCGTAACAACAGACTATTTACTTGGCATGGTCGCCGACGATGGCAGTCGTATCGGCGAAGAGATAGAGTACACAACCACTTCATTAAAATATCGGAGGAAATAAAATGGAACACGTACATTACAATTACTTACCAAATCAAGGTTTTAGCAATTGCTTGATATGTTACAACAACAGCTATGGATATCCTTTTTGCTCGACATGTATGTATTTATATAACAACGACGAGTTATTACGCTTATTAAATAATGAAATAACTTATCAAGACATATATAGATCCGATAAATCAATTTATTTTAAAATCATTAACTATGCAGAAACAATAGAATGCCAAAAATGCCATAACGACAATTATTGTATATATGCTTCCAATATGGTATTATGTCCGAGTTGCGGCAAAAACTTTTTTGAGATACCTCTACTTGATTTCATACATTTAATCACCAACAAAAAACTAAAAAAAGCAGTTCTGCAGACATTAAACAATATAATTTACGATACATCCATATATGAAGAAATCATTAAAGAACACTTGGAAAAACTAAATCCAGAACAAAAAAATAAAGTCATAGAATATCTAAACAACTTAGAAATTACAAAATATCACCATTATAAGCTTAAAAGCGTAAATGAATATATTTTTTTCCTGAAAAAACCCAAAGAATTTATTGACTTTATAGATTTTATAAAAAAACTATAATCAAATCAAACAAGTTGAAATCCAAAAGATTTTTATCCAAATTTAATTATAACACACTCGGACAACTCATCCGATGGATGTTTTTACACCGTAATTATTCCCGAAGTTATCGGGAAGGATGAATTTGCTTGTGTAAGTGACAGCAATCTCGATGCCGCGCCGTCGGGATGATTACGCCCTGCTTCCCACGCCTCGACTGTCTTGACAGATACTCCCATATATTTTGCAAACATCGCTTGCGACAGTCCCGTTTTATGGCGTATATCTTTTATCTCTTGAGCGGAAAATTTGGCAACAGGAGTAATGGACATCTTTGTTTTTCTCGCTTTCAAAGTGCCCTTCTCATATTCTATGGCTTGCTCAAGCCCCAGCTTTATATCATCATAAACGCCCATATGTCTGCCTCCTTATTTGTTATTATCGTCCAATTGCTCTTTGAGTATATCTATTAATCTGTGTATCTCGTTGCGCTCGCTATCGCTCAAATTATCCTTTTCACTCTTAGTATATGCTGTGATAAGATATATTTTCTCGTACACCTCGAAGTCAACATATATCACCCTTACGCTACCACTCTTGCCTCTATGTTCAAATGCAAATCTCATCTTGCGTACACCGCCTGTACCTCTCATGACGGCGCCCACTTTGGGATCTTCAAGCAATTGTTCCTGCAATCTTTTCAAGTCATTATCATTAAGCCCCAAATCCGACCACTTGCTTCTGAACAATGGCAATTCTATAAATGTACGTGTCATATTATCATTCTCCAATTTTTTTTATCATAAATATAATACCCTATTAAATAGGGTTTGTCAAGCGTTTATGCAAAGTTTTTCACACTGCCCCATTCGGGCCCTAGTAAAAAAAGTTCACGGAGAATATCTCCGTGGACTTTTTTAATGCAAATTACTCAAGATCTTTTCCACATTTAATATATCTACCGGTTGCAAATTTCCAAGTTTACGTATCACATAATTGTGATTTAGATTGAATCTCTGCGACAACCGTATTGTAGACGGATACAAAAGCCCCGCACCTTGCCAATCAATGATTTGATATTCGCCATAATAATTGGGACGCGGAGCGTGCGAGGTGATCTTACTCACCAAAGATACGGCAAACCCGGGCTGTAAAATCAACACGGGCCGCTTTTTTGAATCGGTAGGATTATCTTCATATGCAACCTCAGCAAGCCATATTTCCCACTCATTCATAATCGTCGTCTCGATCATCTTCAGCAGGTAATAAAGTTATTCCGTTTTCTCCTTCATGCCCTATTGTTGCGGACAATTTCGGCATTTCAAAGGTGTACAAGGGACTCTCTTTGAGGAAATAGTCTCTTATATCATCTTTTGGTATAATTGTGCTATGCGCTCCGTTGTATGCCTTATGCCATGGTGTACCTTCTTGATGAGTCATCTCAACAAGAGTAGACGCAGAATATCGCCCATAATAACGATACACATCTATAAGCAACTGCAATTCATCACCTGTTATTTCAGCCTCATTTGCCAACTCAGAAACGGAAGCTATCGGATCTTTGCCGCAAACACTAAACGTCCGATATACCGAAGGAACAATCGGACCTAATTGCCACGCTAAAATATCCTCAGCAAACAAAGGATGTCCCAGTCTCGCTAAACTCCACCCTTGTGCATAGTATAAGAGCTTATTTAATTTAAGGTTGGTAATGCTTCCTTCCTTTTCACTGTTGGCAATTTCAATATAAATATTTGCAACTTGAATCGGATTAAACATATTATCACCTCCATATTTTAGTATATACTTTTAATTTTTTTTGTCAACATATTTGTGTCAATCAAGTATTTCACCCTGCCCCATTCGGGCCCTAGTAAAAAAAGTTCACGGAGAATATCTCCGTGGACTTTTTGACCTTCACAAATCTAAAGCTCGTGTTTTGCGAATAGTTGTTTACGTGTATTTGACCCCGAATTTTCCTATTCCCCCGACGATTTTCGGATTTCTTTATCGGATATTCAAAGTGTTTTTGCCGTGAATGTTTCCTCAAAGCATTTGAAATTTTCCTTTCAACTAATCAATCGACAAAACCATTCAAATGTTACTGTCTTAACATTTGTTTGCAGGAACATGTTTTACACAGTTGTTTAGGGCGACAACATTGACATAGCACCCGAACATTTATTCGAGGTCAGCGTTCCGGCATAACTCCAGATGAATATCTCTTGAATGACGATCTCCCCCGATTGGCGTCCGAAAAATATTTAATTGTTCAATTCTTAAAGTTTGCGCATAGGGTTTGTCAAGCATTTATGAAATGTCTTTTGCCCTGCTCTCCTGTATTTGAAATGGTCTTGGTGAGAATGCATATTCCCTTGTATTGTTGTTTCGGTTGACAACCTTCAAATGGTTGGATATACTATGTAATGGTTGGCATTCCTTTACGAGGGGTGTGTAAACGGCAAAGACATCTCAAATTACTCGACCAAAAGAATGCGGTTAGCGGTTCGACCGTAAGCCTTGCCAGAATGACATTATCAAGTGTCATTCTTTTTTTTACTCGCAAGGCCCTCAAACTTGTTTTTGCTGTTTCGGTTGACAACCTTCAAAAGGTTGGATGTCGCCACTTAACGGACGATTAAAATCGAAAGTACACTTTCAATTTTTGCAAGTTTGCAAATTTTTGTTGACATATCACAATATTTTATATATATTGTAATTGAGATTTGCACAACTTATATAAGTTTGTCGGAGACAATTGTCGCCCGACCGTGCGTCAGGAAGTAGCTGGTAGCTACTTCTTCTCTTTTTTATGCTTTTTGACTCCCGTAAAATATCAGTATGAAAATCAATGATGATTTATAAATATCATCATAGGCTTCCTGTTAGTTCGCTTCTTATAGTTTTTATTACGAAGCTCATTATTTTATATCGGACAGATATCCAATGGATGTTTTTACACAGTGATTATCCCCGATATTATAGGAAAGGACGAATTTGATTTTGTCAGCGACAACAATCTTGACGCCGCGCCGTCGGGATGATTGCGCCCTGCTTCCCACGCCTCGACTGTCTTGACAGATACTCCCATATATTTTGCAAACATAGCCTGCGACAGACCCGTTTTGTGGCGGATTTCTTTTATCTCTTGAGCGGAAAATTTTGCCACAGGAGCAATAGACATCTTTGTTCTTTTTGCTTTCAAAGTGCCCTTTTCATATTCTATGGCTTGTTCAAGACCCAATTTTATGTCATCATAAACGCCCATATGCTTGCCTCCTTATTTATTGCTTTCTTCCAACTGCTCTTTGAGTATGTCTATCAATCTGTGGATCTCATTGCGCTCACTGTCGCTTAAATTGTCCTTCTCACTCTTAGTATATGCCGTGATAAGATAGATTTTCTCGTACACTTCAAAATCAACATATATCACCCTTACGCTTCCGCTTTTGCCTCTATGTTCATATGCAAATCGCATTTTGCGTACGCCGCCCGTGCCTTTCATGACGGCGCCGACTTTGGGATCCGCAAGCAATTGTTCCTGCAATCGTTTCAAGTCGTTATCACTTAGACCCAAATCGGACCACTTTCTTCTGAACAATGGCAATTCTATAAATGTACGCGTCATATTGATCTCCAAGCGTCTTTATCACATATATAATACCCTATTAAATAGGGTTTGTCAAGCGTTTATGAAATGTCTTTTGCCCTGCTCTACTGTATATGAAATCGTCTTGACAGGAATGCATATTCCCTTGTATTGTTGTTTCGGTTGACAACCTTCAAATGGTTGGATATACTATTATTAAGGTAGCGAACTCAATCAGCAATGATTGTTTATGTCGGCAGATAATTTCTGTTCCGACCCGCAGCGCGGTGACTATTGTCATCGCTTTTTCTTTGGCTTCATTTTCTTCCTGTATGACGCAACGCTCTGTTCAAATCATGACTGCCAAGCTTAAACCGCGCTTTCCCCTCAGGGAACACACGCTTATCGTCAATTCTTAATGGCTTTACATTCTGCGTAAAAAAGAGTAAGATAAATATAGAAAGGTTGTTTTGTTCGCCTTCGGGCTTGAACGTTGAGGAAAAACGATTTCATCGGTATCCCCAACCTTTTCTTTTTTTATACTCATTATGTCCTGCTTTTCTTCCTCGGTGAACTGCAAGTCGTTCATTTGATTTCGCAAAGCACGAGCATTTATCCCCTCTTCGGCTTTGCCTTTTTTTTACGAAACTATAAGCTGACGTTCGATGTAGCTTTGCTTCAAATTGCCATGCTCGTCTAAATCTATACTGTCTAAATTTCTGATTTCAAGATTGTTTCGGCTACCTTTCTTTTTGCTGTGCGTGACTTGAAAAAACATGTCGAATGGCGGCGAGGAGGGCTGAATTTGACATGAGCGTTGACATAGAGAGTTGACAGAGGTGGGATTATAAAATATAATGCTTTGTGTAGGCAGCTCGGTTATGATAACTTGGTCTTGACGGCTTGGTTTGGACAACTTGGTATGAATAGCCGGATTGTTCGGCTTCGTGTAGGCAACTTGGTTTGGACGGCTTAGATCGGTCGGATTGGTTATGCCGTCTTAGTGCGGGAGTTTGCCTAAATATCTTAGTATTGGCGGCTTAGTGCGGATATAGATTGGTCGGCTAAGTGAGTTGGACAGCTTGGTATGAGCGGCCGGTTTGGACGGATCGGATTGGGCAAAAGATTGCCGAGCGACGGAGCACGCGAAAAAATCCGTACGCTGAAAGCGGCGAGAGAATTGAAAATAACAACGAAATTGAATAACGATGAAAAGGAGAAATATCATATGGCGGATATTCAAACCCTGTTGAACAACTCAATGAGAGGAGATGTGCGCGCGCAATGCACGCTTGGCATGTGCTATGCAAACGGCGACGGCGTTCCGAAAAACACAACCGAGGCGGCAAAATGGTTTTTGTTGTCCGCTATGGGCGGCGACAAATGGGGGCAATACAACATCGGCCTTTACTACTACAAAGGCATAGGCGTGGCGCGAGACTATTTTGAAGCGGTCAAGTGGTTCAGACTTTCCGCGGCGCAAAACTACTCTTCCGCGCAATACTATCTTGGGATCTGCTACGAGAAGGGGAACGGCGTGCCGCAGGACAGAAATCAGGCGTGCAGGTGGTATCAGCTCTCCGCCGCGCAAGGAGATCCGAAGGGGCAATTTTCGCTTGGCGTTTGCTACGATCAAGGCTGGGGCGTGAGGCTGAACAGGACCGAAGCGTTCAGATGGTATGAGCGCTCCGCCCTCCAAGGCTATGTGCCCGCGCAATTCAATCTCGGATATTGTTACGAATTCGGAGAAGGCGTAGCTCAAAACTACTACGAAGCCGTCAAATGGTATCGCTTGGCGGCAAACAGCGGAGACGGCGACGCCGAAAACAATTTGGGAGTCTGCTATGAAAAGGGACACGGCGTGCCGAAAGATATATCGCAGGCGTTCCATTGGTATCGCTTGGCGGCGCAACACGGCAACAGCAACGCGCAGGCATATCTGCGTAAAAAGGGATACAGTTGGTGATCCGCCCTCTTCGCACTTTGAACTGAATATAATTCGCGATAAAAATAGGAAATCCAAATAGAATTTGAAAGTTGTTTGAACTTACAAAAGCGCGCTTTGCAGACTGCAAAACGCGCTTGCTTTTTCAAATTGTCAAATTCTGCCCCGCTTCATTATCTTTCGCTTCATCAAAGCGATTTTGAGCGTTTCCAACTTGCCTAGTCAAATTTGTCAAAGGGATTTTGACCGCTTCCGCTCCGCTTGGTCAAAGCTATTTTCGCCGACTGTTTATGCATGGCGAGCGACAGAGCGATAGATCTCCTGCATGGCTATAGCGTCGCGCGCCTGAGTGCCCGCGGACTCGCATAAAATGTGCGGCGTAAGTTTGTAGCGATCGATCACGCGCGCAAGCGGCTCGAACTCGGGCCCGTACACGTCGTCCTCGAAAGTGAGATGTCGGATTTCCCCTTTCAGCCCGTACTGTATCTTGCTGAAATGGACGTGCATATTGCGGGTCTTTTCCTCGCCGAGGCGGTCGAAGAGCTTGTCAACGACATGGCGGATATAGTCCTCTTCTGTTTTGAGCGCCCCCTGTAAGAGGCAATTCAGATGCCCGAAGTCTATGCACGGATAGACATTTTTGCCAAGCAGACACAATTCGGCGACCTCGTCCACTGTTCCTATCTGCGGCTGTTTGCCCATGGTTTCGGGACAGATGATGAGGTCGGACAACCCCTCCTGCTCCATGACTTCCAACGCCTCGGACAGCTTGTCCTTTGCGCGAGCGAACGCGTCCTCGCGGGTCTGAGCGCCCTGCGCGCCCGTATGGAAAACGCATCTGTTGCCGCGAAAGTGCCTGAGTGCCTTCAATGATGCCGTCAAATATGTGATGGAATTTTCCGCCTTGACGTCCTCGACCGAGGCAAAATTGATATAATAAGGCGCGTGCACGCTCATTTCGACGCCGCATTTTTCCGCCTCTTCGCCGATGGCGTTTGCCATGTCCTCGCCTATGCGCACGCCCTTGCCGAACGAATATTCGAACAGCTCCAGCCCCTTTGCTTTGAGCCATTTGGGCATTTGTAGGGTCGCTGTGTACCCCTCCTCCGAAAAACTGCGCTCGTGACCGCTGGGGCCGAATGTCGGCGCGTCATATGTTTTTGTCATAAAAACCTCCCTTAAAGCGATTCGTTTTCCTGCGATATGTTTGCGGTTTATGCCTTTAGATCGCCTAAAATGTCCTTGATTTGCGCTCTGTCGCGGCTAAGCTGAGCTACAAGCTCGTCTACGGACGGAAAAGTCAACACGTCGCGAGTCCTGTCCAAAAATGTCAGCTTCAGGTCTTTTCCATATATATCCTCGTTGAAATCGAAGATGTTGACCTCGACCGCCCTTTCCTCATTCGAAAATGTGGGTCTTGCGCCAATGTTTGTCATGGACGGATACGATTTGCCGTCCACTTCGGCGAGAGTCGCGTATATCCCGTCCTTTGGCATAAGGCGGTTGCCGACTGCGAGATTTGCGGTGGGAAATCCTATCTTCGCCCCGACTCCCCGCCCGTGCGTGACATGCCCAAGCATGAAGTACGGCTGTGACAGCCTGCAATTCAGCGCGCGAATATTGCCCTCGTTCACAAAGGTTTTAAGCTCCCCTGTGGACAGTTTGCTTCCGTTTTCAAGGACAAAATCGCATATCTTGACTTCCGCGCCGCGTTTTTTTGCGAATTCTGTCAGCAAGCGGACGTCTCCCGCGCCGTCTTTGCCGAAAGTATAGTCCTTGCCCGCCGCAATGGCTTTGACGTTGAAGCGCTCGAACAGCTCGGCAAGAAAATCCTCTGCAGAAAGCGAAGAGAGCGTGTCGTCAATCTCCGCGGATATCACGCTGGCCGCTCCGAGCGCCTCTATCGCTTCACAGCGCTCTTCAAACGTGTATATCTGCTTGGACTTGCCAAAGTGTGCGTTCGGATCGTTTGAAAACGTGAAAACAGCGCTCGCCGCCTCGAGTTTTGCCGCGAGTTCGACTGTTTGACGTATCAAAGACGCGTGCCCGAGATGTATACAGTCGAAAAATCCCAGAGCGATCGCGCGCGCGCTTTTGTCGGTTGTCGAAAAATCCAAACGCTTCATATCCTTACAATTGCCTCGGCGCGTGTTTGTTCTGCGCCGTCCGAATTTCTTTGCGCAAAACTCGGACATATCGTATTGTCTATCGCTTTGCCGATCTACAGCCTTGCGGTCAGCTTCAGCTTGCCGTCTCGGCAGATCGCAAGCGCGAAGGTTTCGCCGTCTATCCTCACGGCAAAAATCGAATTGTCCTTTTGACAGTCGATTGCAACGCCGTTTAAGGCGAATTCGGCTTCTCTTCCGCTAAGATCGACATATTCCACGCCGTCAAGCGCGACGTCAACGGGCAAAACGAAGTCGACAGGAGAAGCCTCGAAGGCGTCGAGCGACACGGAATCACTCAGCTTGAAATTGCCCGATTGCTCTCTTACAAGCGATGACATAAACCCTACCGTGCCAAGCGCATGCGCCATGTCTCGCGCGATCGCTCGAATGTATGTGCCCCCGCCGCAGACAATCTTGAAGTTGTACACGTTGTCCGCCTTTTTGCCGACAAGCGCAATGTCGTAGATGTCCACCGTTTTTGCCGAAAGCGGCGCATATTCGCCCGCTCGCGCCATATCGTACGCGCGTTTGCCGCCCACGGACTTTGCGCTGAATTGTGGAGGGATCTGTTCCACTCTGCCCACAAGCTCGGGTATGACGGACAGGACGTCCTCTTCGGACACATTGACGTTTGACGTTGACAGAATTTTGCCCGCACCGTCAAGCGTATCCGTCTCTGTGCCGAACATGAAGTCCGCAAGATACGTCTTTGTCTTGTCAAGCATGAAGTCGAAAAGGCGAGTGGCGTTGCCTATCGCGATAGGCAAAACCCCCGAAGCCTGCGGATCCAGCGTGCCCATGTGCCCGACTTTCACCTTTTCGCCCGTCGCGCGCTTCAATATCCCGCGCACCTTGACAACGGCGTCGCTAGAAGTCATTCCGATTGGTTTGTTGAGATTTACAAATCCTCTCATTTGTCACCGAAAGTATTCCGAATTAGGCGGATTTTTAGAAAACTGACACGTATTTGCGTCAGTTTTACACTCTTTGTTTTGCAAGATTCAACAACTTTTCCACGACATCTTCCAAAAAGCCGTTGAGTCTGCAACCCGCTGCGTTGCGGTGGCCTCCCCCTCCGAAGCGGGAAGCGATCTCGGAAGCGTCCACGCTGTCCCTTGTGCGGATACTCACCTTAAAGCTCATCTTCGAAACTTCGGATATCGCATAAGCGATCTTCACGCAGTCTATGTCCATAAGTTCGGATATGACGCCTTCCGTGTCCTCAAACGACGTGCCCGTCGCTTCGAAGTCGGAATGGTCGAAAACTATCAAAGCAATTTTGCCGTCTTCGAAAAACTTCGCCTTGTTCAGCACCCTGCTTTTCAGTTTGAAACGAGCAAGAGAGGTGCTTCTGAACACTTTGAACACGCAATCCGCGCTGTCGAAGTCGTATTTTTTTAGCTCCTGCGCGATCTTGAACGTCTCGGCGGTCACGCTTGAATAGGCAAAACAGCCGCTGTCCGTCACGATCGCCCCGAAAAGCAACTTCGCGGACGTGTCGTCAAGCGCTTTCATCCTATCGAGGATATCGTAGACAAGCTGAGCGCAAGCGGCGGCGTTGCCGTCCACATAGCAAATTTCCGCAAATCTCGAAAATGATTTGTGATGGTCGATGCAGATCTGCTTTTTTGCAGACATAAACGAGCGGATACACTTCCCCAGCCTGTCCGCGTCCGCGCAATCCACGCTGACGGCAAGCTCGTGCGCCTCGTTGTCGGGAAGGGAGACAAGCTCGCTTCCGTCTAGGCAGTTGTAGTGCGCGGGCACGGGCATATCGCAAAACGTCCCCACTTTTTTGCCTCTTTGTCTCAGCGCATGGGCGAGCGCAAGCATGCTCCCGAGCGCGTCTCCGTCGGGATTTGTGTGACAAAATATGGCGATGTCGTTTGCCTTTGTCAACTGCTTTACGATTTCGCCCTGCACGTCCATGCGGTCAATCCTCCGACTGTTCGGAATAGGGATGTTCCCTCTTCATGCGCTCGATGAGCGCGTCCATTTTGACGCCGTATTCCGCCGAATCGTCTATCAAAAACTTAAGCTCGGGCAAAAGGCGCATGTTTACGCTGTCCTTGAGCATGTTGCGAATGAAGGTCGCGCTTCTGCACACGGTGTGATAAGCCTCGGTGACCTCTTCCTCGTCCTTGCCGTATATGGAAAGATAGACCTTTGCATATTTGAGGTCGGGCGTCGTGGAGACTTTTGTCACGCTGACAAGCGCCCCGCCCATCCTCGGGTCCTTGATGTTTTCGGCAATGATCTTTGAGATCTGCCTTGCGAGTTCGGCGTTTATTCGTTCGGTTTTAATCTTCATTTATCTGCTCCACCGAATATGCTTCGATTATGTCGCCCTCTTTGAAGTCCTGATAATTTTTGAGGGTTATGCCGCATTCATAGCCGCGCGCCATCTCTCTGACGTCCTCTTTGCCGTGGCGCAAGGACGCGACCTCGCCGTTGTAAAGCACGGCGCCGTCCCGCACAAGCCTTGCTTTTGCATTTCTTGTGACTTTGCCGTCAAGCACATAGCACCCCGCAACGTTGCCCACGCCCGTGATTTTGTAAACCATACGGATCTGAGCGCTGCCGAGCGCGACTTCTTTGAATTTGGGGGCAAGCATACCCTTGACCGCCTTTTGGATATCCTCGATCGCGTTGTAGATGATATCGTAAAAGCGGATGTCTATCTTCTTTTGCGCGGCAAGCGCCTTGGCGTTGGCGTCCGGGCGCACGTTGAAGCCTATGATGATCGCGCCCGCGGTTTCGGCAAGCAAGACGTCGCTTTCCTTTATGCCGCCGACCGCGCTGTGAATGATGTCAATCGTGACCTCTTCGTTGCCGAGCTTTGCAAGGGACTGCTTGACAGCCTCGACCGAGCCCTGCACGTCCGCCTTGATGATGAGTTTGACGGATTTGAGTTCGCCTTTCGAGATCTTGTCGAACAGATCGTTCAAGGACACGGCGGCGCTTTCGGTCTGCGCGGAGGCAAGACGCAACTTGCGCTCCTCGGCAAGCTCTCTTGCAAAGCGCTCGTCGGACACGACGTCTATGCGGTCGCCCGCTTCGGGGACGTCGTTCCAACCCGTGACGGACACGGGAGTGGAAGGCCCTGCGGTTTTCACCTTGTCGCCTTTGGCGTTTATCATCATCCTGATCTTGCCCGTGCACACGCCCGCGACAACGTTGTCGCCCACGTGCAAAGTGCCCGTCTGGACGAGGATAGTCGCGATCTTGCCCATGCCCTTGTCGAGTTTTGCCTCGATGATGGTGCCTCTTGCGGGACGATTGGGATTTGCCCTGAGCTCCTCGATTTCCGCGCGGACCAAGATCTGCTCGAGCAAGTTTTCAACGCCCATGCCCGTCTTTGCGGAGACCTTGACGACGGGAGTTTCGCCGCCCCATTCCTCGGGAGTGACGCCCTGCTCGGCGAGCTGTTGCATGGCTC
>CANQNC010000013.1 GCA_947625145.1 uncultured Clostridia bacterium | reverse complement strand
TACTTCTGTCCCGACTGCGCGTCCGTCATGAAAGTGGTCAAGAGAGAGGACAAAACCTACTATGTGTGCACAAATCGCGCATGCAAGCACAGAGAACTCGTCAAGGACGACGGGAAGAAGTGATATGTCAAAGCAGACCGTGAAAGTTGTCGGCGGCGGGCTTGCGGGGTGCGAATGCGCGTTGCAACTGCTCAAAAGGGGCTTCGACGTGGACATGTACGAGATGCGTCCCACGCGGGGGACGGGCGCCCATTCCACGGACGGACTTGCCGAGCTTGTGTGCTCCAACTCTCTCAAATCCGAGGAGCCGTCCACCGCTTCGGGCGTGTTGAAAGCGGAACTCAAACTGTTGGGTTGTGAACTTTTGCAGATCGCCCAAACGTGCAGGGTCCCCTCGGGAAGCGCGCTCGCCGTGGACAGAAAGCGCTTTTCGGCGGCGGTGGAGGAGAGACTGAAACAGTTTGAGGGTTTCAGACTGATACGAGAGGAAGTCGACAAGATAGAGCGCACGCCCACCGTAATAGCAACCGGTCCGTTGACATCCGACAAAATGGCGGCGGCGATATCCTCGCTCGGCGGCGGAAGCCTGTACTTTTACGACGCCATCGCGCCCATCGTGTCCTTTGACAGCATAGACATGTCAAAGGCGTACTTCGGGGGCAGATACGGCAAGGGCGAGGAGGATTATCTCAATCTTCCCATGCAGAGGGCGGAATACGAGGAGTTTTTCAAAGCGCTTGTCGAGGCAGAGACAGTGGTCTTGCACGACTTTGAAAAGAAGGAACTTTTCGAGGGCTGTATGCCGATAGAGGAGATGGCAAAGCGCGGCAGCGACACCATTCGCTTCGGGCCTCTCAAACCCGTCGGGCTGACAAATCCCAAGACGGGAGAAAAGGCGTACGCGGTGGTTCAGTTGAGGAGAGAGAACGTCGCGGGGGATTGCTTCAACATGGTGGGATTTCAAACCAATCTGACCTATGCGGAGCAAAAGCGCGTGTTCAGAATGATCCCCGCCTTGCATGACGCCGAGTTTTTGCGCTATGGCGTGATGCACCGCAACACTTACATAAATTCTCCCGAGCTTCTTGACGGAGGCTTCCGCGTGAAGGACAGCGAATTCGCGCTGTATTTTGCGGGGCAGATCTCGGGCGTCGAGGGCTATGTGGAAAGCGTGATGAGCGGGCTCGCGGCGGGACAGGCGATGGCGGACGAGCTTGAGGGCAGGCAGTATGTCCTGCCTCCCGAAACCACCATATGCGGAGCGCTTGCGAGATACATATCCACAAGAAGTTTGGACTTCCAGCCCATGAACGCCAACTTCGGCATATTGCCGCCGATCGTGGGAGTGCGGGACAAAAAGTCGAGGAAACTTGCCTACGGCAGACGCGCCGTCGAGGATATGAAAGCCTATCTTGCCTCGCGCGCGCGATATTGATAACAATAAGGGTTGATATAATACGATATTATATCCAAATATCCGTGAGGCGGGATATCGTACCATTGAGGCGGGATATCCGAACGCAGTCCCACAACTTGGGCAAGCTGTGACTCATGACGTAGGGCGGAGCTTCGGAATGTCCGAAGCCTTGCAGCCGAGAAAGCCGAGGCAGACGACGGACAAGTCGCCCAAATGCAGGCGCAATCAAAACAAAAATTCGGACGGAGGATTAGATCCGTCCATAAATAGAAAAAATCAAGAGAGGTCTAGGCTATATGGAATTCAGAGGAACAACCATCTGTGCGGTCAAAAGAGACGGCGTGACGGCGATCGCGGGGGACGGGCAAGTCACCATGGGCGAGAGCGTCATCATGAAGGGCAACGCGGTCAAAGTCAAGAGGATCTACGGCGACAAGGTCGTGGTCGGCTTTGCGGGCTCGGTGTCCGACGCGTTCGCGTTGTCCGAAAAGTTTGAGTCCATGCTGCAAAAGTACAGCGGCAATCTCATGCGCGCGGCTGTGGAACTCGCCGAACTTTGGCGTTCGGACAAGGGCGGCAGGCGGCTTGAAGCGTTGCTCATTGCGGCGGACGCGACGTCCATGTTCGTCATATCGGGCACGGGCGAGGTCATAGAGCCCGAAAACGGCATTTGCGCGATAGGAAGCGGCGGAAATTACGCGCTTGCCGCGGCGCGCGCGCTCATGTCCGCGACGGAGCTTGACGCAAAGGAGATCGCGACTCGCGCTTTGAAGATAGCAAGCGAGATCTGCGTTTACACAAACGATCACATCACGGTCGAAACGGTCTAGGAGGTCATTATGGAAAACATGCTCACCCCAAAACAAATCGTAGCGGAACTTGACAGATATATCATTGGTCAGCACGACGCAAAGGTCGCGGTGGCGATCGCGCTCAGAAATCGCTATCGCCGCAGTAAGCTTCCCGAAGAGATGAGAGAGGAGATCACTCCTAAAAACATCATCATGAAGGGCCCCACGGGCGTAGGCAAAACCGAGATCGCAAGAAGGCTTGCAAAGGTGGTCAAAGCCCCCTTTGTCAAGGTGGAGGCGACAAAGTTCACCGAAGTCGGCTATGTCGGCAGGGACGTGGAGAGCATCATACGCGATCTTGTGGAAGTGTCCATCAGGCTTGTCAGAGAGGAGAAGTACAAAGAGGTCTTGCCGAGGGCGACGGAGATCGCCGAAAACAAACTTGCGGACGTGCTTCTTCCCTTGCGCAGGAACACCGCGGGCGTTCAGGACAAGAGCGACCCCGAGCTGAGAGAAGAGGTGCTGAGCGAGCTTCGCGCTGGGCATCTTGACGGCGTTTACGTTGAGATGGAGATAAGGCAACAGCCCCGTCCCATGCAGATACAAGTCGGCAACAATCCCAGCGACTCCATAAATATAGGCAACATATTCGGCGCGTTTATGGGCGGAGCGCCGCAGGGCGGAGCGAAGAGGCGCAAGATCACCGTTAAGCAGGCAAAGGAAAATATAATCGCGCAGGAATCCGAAAAGATGGTGGATCAGGACTCCATCATTCAAGAGGCGATGCAGCGCGCGGAGCAGGACGGCGTGGTCTTTTTGGACGAGATAGACAAGATCGCGGCAAACAGCGGGAGCATGCAACAGGGGCACGACGTGTCCAGAGAAGGCGTGCAAAGGGACATCTTGCCCATCATCGAGGGCAGCACGGTGCAGACAAAGTACGGCGCTATCCGCACGGACTTCATCCTGTTTATCGCGGCGGGCGCGTTTCACATGTCGCGCATGGAGGACTTGATCCCCGAACTTCAAGGCCGCTTCCCCATCAGAGTGGAGCTGAACAATCTGACAAAAGACGATTTTGTCAAGATACTCACCGAGCCCGACAACGCCGTGCTGAAACAGTACAAACAGCTCCTCGGCGTGGACGGCGTGGAACTGAGCTTCACGGACGAGGCGATAGACGAGATCGCGCGCGCGTCATTCGAGGAGAACGAGAACAGCGAAAACATCGGCGCCCGCAGGTTGCACGCGGTGCTCGAAGGACTGTTGAAAGAGGTCCTCTATGAGGCGGACGACAACGAAACGAAGCAGATCATTGTGGACAAGGAATACGTGGAAAAGCACCTTATGTCCACGCTGATGGGCAAAAATCTGAAAAAATATATCATCTGAGCCAAAACTCAAAACGAGGAGACTATGATCAACATACCCAAAGGCACGCGGGACATGCTTCCCGACGAGGCTTACAAATGGCACTATATCGAGGATATCGCCCGCAAGACCGCGGCGCTGTACGGCTTTAAGGAGATCCGCACCCCCATGTTCGAACACACCGAGCTGTTTTTGAGGGGAGTGGGAGAGACCACGGACATCGTAAACAAGGAAATGTACACTTTCCTCGACAAAGGGGGGAGAAGCATAACCCTCAGACCCGAGGGCACGGCGGGCGTTGCGCGTTGCTTTGTGGAAAACGGGCTTCAGCAAAACCCCATGCCCATGAAAGCGTACTACATAGCCTCCGTGTTCAGATACGAAAAGCCGCAAAACGGCAGGCTGAGAGAGCATCATCAATTCGGCGTGGAGTGCTATGGAAGCGAGGCGCCCGAGGCGGACGTGGAAGTCATATCCCTCGCGCACGACTTTTTGCGCCGCGCAGGGCTGGATTTTGCGGAGTTGAACATAAACTCGATCGGCTGTCCCGAATGTCGCGCGCGCTACAACGCCGCGCTCAAAGAGTATATCGGGCAAAATCTCCACGCCATGTGCGCGCAATGCCGCGAGAGGTTTGACAAAAATCCGCTCAGGATACTTGATTGCAAGGAAGAGGAATGCAAAAAGATCACCGCAAACGCGCCCAAGATCACCGAATTTTTGTGCGAGGATTGCAAGGCGCATTTCGACAGCGTGCGCGCGGGGCTGGACGAACTCGGCGTCCCGTACAAGGTCAATCCGTCCATTGTCAGAGGGCTTGACTATTACACTCGCACGGTGTTTGAATTTGTGTCCACGGACATAGGCGCGCAAGGGACCGTGTGCGGCGGCGGAAGATACGATCGCCTCGTAGAGCAGGTGGGCGGCAAACCCACTCCCGCGGTCGGCTTCGGGCTTGGGCTTGAAAGGTTGCTCCTTGTGCTTGAAAACACGGGGAGGCTTGCGGCGTCCGAATCTTCCGTAGAGTTTTACGTCGCGCCCATGGGAGACGCGGCAAAAAAGGTCGCAAGACAGATCGTCGCGGCAAAGAGAAGGAGCGGAGTGAGCGCGGAGACGGATATCGTGGGGCGCAGCCTCAAAGCGCAGATGAAGTACGCGGACAGGATACGCGCAAAGTACGTCGTGGTCGTGGGCGATGACGAGATCGCGCGCGACGAAGCCGAGATCAAGGATATGCAAAGCGGGGAAACTTCTCGCGTCGCGCTGTCCTCTCTTTTGAAATGAATTGCCAAAAGAGGGGAGAGGCGATCGCCGTGAGAGGGGACTATGTTGCGGTGCGCTTCCCTCGGTGCGAGGGGTGCGACGGTTGCGGCAGATGCAGTGCGCTTTATGACAGTCGAAACGTCCAAATAAAGGCGCTCAACGGCATAGGCGCAAACGTGGGCGACATCGTGACGGTGGTCATACCCGAAAAGCGGGCGACTCTCTTTACGGCGCTTGCCTACATGATCCCAATGGCTTTTGCGCTTGCGGGGCTTTTGGTCGCGATATACGCGTCGGTTTTGACGGGGCTTTTGATCGCAGCATGCGGCGCGGGCGTGGGCGGGATCGCCGCAACGCTTGTGGACAGGCTTGCGATAAGGCCGAAATTTCAACCCTATCTTTCGGGCTTCGCGCTTTCGGACGAAGAGGAAAAGGAAGGGGACAAAATCGCATAACAGCGTGTTTATCCGCGCAAATCGCGCGGTTAAGCGCTTGTTTTGAAAAATCAAATCGTTTTGGAGGTCCGTATGGAAAAGATATTAAACTATGACAATTTCGACTCCGCCGTAGGAAGCGGCGTTGTGCTCGTGGACTTTTGGGCTTGTTGGTGCGGGCCTTGCAAGATGCTCGCGCCCTCTGTCGAGGAACTGTCCGAGGAGTACGACGGCAGGGCGACTGTTTGCAAAGTTGACGTGGACGAGTGTCCCGAACTTGCCTCCCGCTTCGGCATAATGTCCATTCCCACTGTCCTGTTTTTCAAGGACGGAGAGCTGAAACAAAAGGTGGTCGGCTATCATATGAAAAGAGAGTACGCCGCGATCTTGGATACGCTTTTGGCATGAGATAGGCATAACATTATTTGCAAAAACAATTCGCTTTGCGAAGGAGAGAAGTATGATAGATCTTAAAACGATTCAACGCGCAGACCCCGAGCTGTACGAATCCATGGTGCAGGAACTGAAAAGACAACAGCTCAACCTCGAACTTATTGCAAGCGAGAATATCGTATCTCCCGCGGTCATGGCGGCGGCGGGCAGTCATTACACCAACAAGTACGCCGAGGGCTATCCGCACAATCGCTATTACGGCGGTTGCATGTATGTGGACAAGGCGGAGGAACTTGCCATAGAGCGCGCGAAAGAGCTGTTCGGCGCGAGCTATGCGAACGTACAGCCGCACAGCGGCTCCAACGCAAATTTGGCGGCGTATTTCAGCCTGCTTTCGACAGGCGATACGATCTTGGGCATGTCCCTAAGCGCGGGAGGCCATCTCACGCACGGCGCCAAGGTCAGCGTAAGCGGAAAGGCGTTCAAGTCCTTCGGCTACGGCGTGAACGAGGACGGATACATAGACTACAACGAGGTCGCGGCGATCGCCGAGGAGTGCCGCCCGAAGCTGATCGTGGCGGGCGCAAGCGCGTATCCTAGGATCATCGACTTTGCCAAATTCCGCAAGATCGCGGACAGCGTCGGCGCGTATCTCATGGTCGACATGGCGCACATCGCGGGGCTTGTCGCGGCGGGACTTCATCCAAACCCCATGCCGTACGCGCATATCGTGACTTCTACGACGCACAAGACCTTGAGAGGCCCGCGCGGAGGATTGATCCTGACAAATGACGCGGACATCGCAAAAAAGATAGACAAAACCATATTCCCCGGCACGCAGGGCGGACCGCTCATGCACATCATCGCCGCAAAAGCGATCGCCTTCAAGGAAGCGCAGACCGAGGATTTCAAACAATATCAACGCCAAATCGTCTCAAACGCCGCCGCGCTTGCGGACGGACTTATGAAAAGAGGGATAAACCTCATAAGCGGAGGGACGGACAATCATCTGATGCTCGTCAACCTGCTTGGGACGGGCGTCACGGGCAAACAGCTTGAAGTGTGGCTGGACGAGGCGCATATCACGCTCAACAAAAACGCCATTCCCATGGACCCAGAAAAGCCCTCCGTCACAAGCGGCGTGAGGATTGGCACTCCCGCGGTCACGTCAAGGGGCATGGACGAAAAGGAGATGAAGAGCATCGCCGATTGCGTCGCGGACGTCATACAGCAAGGCGAAAGCGCGATCCCGTCCGTCAGGGAGAGGGCGATAGAGCTTTGCATGAAGCATCCCATCTACGAAAACGACGTTTGGATGTGACACTTCGGAATAACATAGGCTATGGACGTCAAACGATTTTTGGAAATAATGGACAGGGGCGAGTACGTCGTCGCGGGCTCGGAAACGCATCTCGAAATGCACGCGCTTTCGGACGAGGCAAGACGTATCGCCGCCGAGCTTAACAACGGCTATCATACAAGCGAACAGCTTCGCGTGCTCTTTTCCAAACTCATAGGACGGGAAGTGGACCCGAGTTTCGGTTTGTTCCCGCCGTTCTACACGGATTGTGGCAAAAACATAAGGCTTGGGAAGAGAGTCTTCATCAATTCGGGCTGTTGTTTTCAGGATCAAGGCGGCATAGAGATAGGCGACGACGTTTTGATAGGGCAACAGGTCGTGATCGCGACTCTCAACCATGATCTTGCCCCCGAAAAGCGGGGGAACATGATCCCAAAACCCGTGAAGATAGGCGACAAGGTTTGGATAGGCGCTCACGCGACAATTCTTGCGGGCGTGACGATAGGCGAAGGCGCGGTCGTGGCGGCGGGCGCCGTCGTGACAAAGGACGTTCCGCCGAGAGTTGTCGTCGCAGGCGTGCCCGCAAAGATAATAAAGAAGATAGAGGATTAAAACCTCCGCGTTTATCGAGCGATACAGGCGCAGAAGTTATTGGACGAGCCGAATATCAAACGCAAAGCGTTTGTCGCGGCGTGCGCACAAAATAATAAAGAGGATATAGAAGTACGACATTTGAAGCGGGACAAGCGCAAAATCGTCGGACAGGACAAAAAATCGAAACCAATTTGTTGTTTAAGAGCAGATTTATTGTTTGAAGAGCGGACAAGGGATCGCAATAGCGTCGCGACCCCTTGTTTTTTGTTGAATTTTCGCTGTCAAATCAACTTTCCGCATGCGGCGCGCTAGAATAGAGCTTGTTTAGCGCGCTGATGAGAGTGTAGCCCGCAAAGGATATCGGGGAAAACATGTCAAGGTTTTGCGGCCTTTGCGGCTTGGGCGCGGCGGCGGGGCGCACGGCCTCCTGCTCGGACGGCTTTTTGAACAAATTCATCAGCATTGGAAGCACCGAGGACATCCCGTCTCCTCCGCCTTTTGTCATCAGCTCGAGCAGGGACAGCATAGGGTTTGACTGTTCGGTTTTTTTTGGCGCGGGATCCACGATCTCGCCCAGTCCGTTTTCCCTAGCAAAGACTGAGACGTTTTCCGCGCGCTTTGGCTCTTGCGCGGGTTCCCTGCCGCTCGGGCGGCTGAATAGCTGTAAAAGCGTGGTCAATGCGTTCAGATCGTTCATAGCCTCTCCCTGTCACATGTATATAATATGCCGACATATATTGAATGTGACGGAGGAGCTATGAATTTCAGACAAAACGACGGTTATGACGGAAGCTACGACCCGAGGAGCGCGTCCTTCCATTCGCGCGGAAGCCGTTCGCGCTCGGATGACGGCATGGGGCGTGGCTCGGGCGCGCAAGGCGGAGACTTCGGAGCAAACGCCTCTGATTTCGACAGATTCAGGGGCAAGAGCGAGGACGAATTGATGAGCGACCTCTTGAGCGCGGTCAACAGAATGAAGAGGGAGGGGAGTTTCGATCCCGTCTCTTTGGACAGGCTGTACGCGACCGCGTATCCGTTTTTGAGCGAGCAACAAAGACAGCGCATGAGCTCCATCATCAACATGCTCAAAGGATAGATATGGACAAGCTGGACAAGAGCATAATAGATATGATGCGCGCGGAGCCAAAATTCGACGGCGGCTTGGTCAACGCGCTGTGCGATCGGGAGTCCGCGCTCGCGCTTGTCAGGGTGCGCAATCCTTTGCAACTCGGCATGCTTGAAAGGCGCTTCGACGTCAGACATGTCTATCCTTTCATAAGGTCGGTTGGGATACGTTGCGAGCTGAAGGACGCCATATTGCTTGAACGCATGCAAGAGGTGGAGTACGTGTCGGCGCAGGGCAGGGTTTTTGCGCTGTCCGAAGCGGAAAGTCCCTCTGTTTCCTCCGCGCTTGTCGTTCCCGACGGGCTTGACGGACGGGGAGTGACGATCTGCGTTATGGACACGGGCATATCCCCGCACAGCGATCTTTGCCTTCCCAAACAGAGGATAGTGCACTTTGTGGACATGATCGGCGGGGAAACTCAGCCCTATGACGACAACGGCCACGGTACGTTCGTCGCGGGAGTGGCGTGCGGAGACGGCGTGTTGTCGGGCGGCAACGTTTGCGGGGTGGCGCCCGCGGCGAATATCGTTGGAGTCAAGGTCATTTCGGGGAGCGGAGAGAGCGGAACGTTCAAGATTTTGGACGGCATGCAATGGCTGTTCGACAATTTCAGGCAGTACGGGATAAGGGTGGTCTGCATGAGCTTCGGCGCGGAGCCGCTGGGATACGCCGACCCTTTGAAGATGGGGGCGGAGATGCTCGCGCGAAGCGGCATAATCGTAGTCGCGGCGGCAGGCAACAGCGGCAAGGATTCCGTCAAATCCCCCGCGGTCAGCGGCGAGGTCATCGCTGTGGGCGCGGTGGACGGAGAGGGCAACGTCGCGTCCTTTTCCTCGCGCGGCGCGTATCAGGGGGTGCAACGCCCGGACATCTACGCAAGCGGCGTAAACGTCAAGGGTATCGCCGCGGGCGGGACATACAGCAACATGACGGGCACGTCTGCGTCTGCGCCGTACGTGGCGGGCGCGTGCTGCCTGCTCTGTCAAAAATTCCGCAACATCACGCCCAAACAGGCAAAACAGGCGTTGCTCAGCTCTGCGGAAACAAAAAACGGCGTCAGCATATTGAAGTTGCAAGGCAGAGGCTGAGCGCAAACGGCGCATATTCAAGCAACCGGAAAGAAAAGAGGATCGGCAAGCGATCCTTTTTGCATACAAAAATCACACGTTTCAATTTGCCTTATGGCGATATCTGCCGACTATCCTTTCCATCGCCCTCGAAAAGGCGAGTACGTCCTGAGGCGTGGTCTCGACTCCCAAACTCGCGCGGACCGCTCCTTGCGAAAGTGTTCCCAATCGCCTGTGGACGAGGGGCGCGCAATGCAAGCCGCTTCGCACGGCTACCCCCACGTCGTTGAGAGCGTTTGCGATCGTCGCGCTGTCCGTATCCCCGACGTTGAAGGAGATTATCCCGCCTTTCAAATTTTCACAATAGAGGGTACAACCCATGGTTTTGAGGTTGTAAACCATGGTTTCCGTCAATTCGGCAAAAGATTTGCGCGTGCTCTCCACATGCTCGAACGACCACTTCGCGCCCGCATACAGCGCGGCAATTCCGCCCGAAAACAGGGTGCCCGCTTCGTATGCCTCGGGCGCTTCCTCGGGCTGAAATTCCTCGTCCGAGCGCGTTCCCGTTCCCCCGTACAGCAGGGGCTTGAGGGGGACGTTTGGATCGCGTATCAAAAATCCCGTGCCCTGCACGCCGTGCAATCCCTTGTGCCCGGGGCATGCGAGCATGTCTATGCCAAGCTCCCGCATGTCGACATCCTCAAGAGGCACGCTTTGCGCTCCGTCCACAATGACGATCGCTTTGCCCTTCTTGCTCAGCGCGACGCTCAGGTCCGCGACCGCGCCCGTGACGTTGCTCATTCCGCCGATGACCGCGACGTCCGACGCGGATACGGCTTCCGCAAGCCCCTCGTCGCCGAGGGAGCGGGGGACGATATCGAGGAATATCAGCTTTCTTCTTGCAAGCTCGCAAAGAGGCCGCAACACCGAGTTGTGCTCGTTTTGAGTGGTCACCACTCTCTCCCCGCCTTTTATACAGCCGAAAATTGCGAGGTTGAGCGCCTCGGTGCAGTTTTTCGTGAATATGACGTCAAAGCCCGCCGCTCCGAACGCCGCGGACAATAGATTTCTGCACGCCTCTATCTTCATTCCCGCCGCCAGCGCGTCCGAGTGTGCGCTTCGTCCGCTGTTTGACGAGCGGCGAATGTCACTTATCAGCGCCTCCAAGACGGTTTGAGGCTTGAACCTTGACGTCGCCGCGTTGTCGAGATATATGTTCATATCGACCTCTTGTTGCTTTTGCCTATTGCACTTTATGCGAAAAAGCACGAAAAATGTGCGCTTGGAGTATATTGAAGTGAGGGCGGTTTACATATAATTGGAGGAGACAATGAGAGAATTTTTTATTCCGTTCCGCTCGCGCTCGGAAGCCATCCGCTTCTACGAATCGCTGTTGAGCTACAACATAAGCTGCAAGGTCATAAACACGCCGTCCTCGGCGGGAGTGGGCTGCGGATTGTCCGTAAAGCTGTTTGCAAAGGATATGTCGCAGGCAAAGGCTGTGCTTGCAAGAGGGAGATTTGTCAGCGCGGTCGGCATATTCTATTTCTCGCAAAACGGCGCGGCGATACGGCTTTGACATATCCTCGCGCGCGCATAAAAGTTGACTTGACCTCGCAAAATTCTTGCCAAAAAAATATTAGTGTGACATAATTACACTATGCTTTCAAGAAACAGGGAAATTTTCGATCTGCTTGCCCAAAAGCACGGCGACGCGCATTGCGAGTTGAACTACGACACTCCTTTCGAGTTGCTCGTGGCGGTTGTCCTGTCCGCCCAGTGCACGGACAAGCGGGTCAACGCGGTGACGGAGGAGCTGTTCAAGGTCGCCGACACTCCCGAAGCGTTTGTCGCCATGCCGCTTGACGAGCTTGAAAAGAGGATATATTCCTGCGGCTTTTATCGCAACAAGGCAAAGGCTATAAAGGAACTCAGCGCAAGCATACTCGAACTTGGCGAAATGCCCTCCACAAGGGAAGGGCTTATGCGGCTAAGAGGCGTGGGCAGAAAGACGGCAAACGTCGTGTACGCGGTCGCGTTCGGCGGAAACGCCATCGCCGTGGACACGCATGTGTTTAGGGTGGCAAACCGATTGGGGCTTGTGAACGCCGCAACTCCCGAGCTCACCGAGCAGGGGCTTATGGAGGCGTTTGACGAGGATATGTGGAGCAGGCTCCATCATCTGTTGATCTTTCAAGGCAGATACGTATGCCATTCGCGGCAACCCGACTGCGCGCAGTGCAATCTGACAAAGTATTGCGCGTATTATTCCGCTCATGCGGGGAAGGACGAACATGAAACAGTTTGAAATTCTGAAAAAGAGAAGATTAGCGGAAAACGTGTGCGAATATGTCGTCTACGCGCCTTTGGTGGCAAAGCATGCGCTTGCGGGACAATTTGTCATTTTGAGGACGGACGAGGACGGCGAGCGCGTCCCCTTCACGGTGTGCGACTATTCGCGCAATGACGGCACTGTGACCATACTCGTGCAGGAGGTGGGCTTCACCACGCTCAGGCTCTCCCAACTTGAAGAGGGGGACGCTCTTTGCGATTTCGCGGGGCCTCTTGGCAATCCCACGGACCTCGGACAATTCGAGAGGATATGCCTTGTCGGCGGCGGGATCGGCAGCGCGGTGATCTTCCCGCAGGCAAAACAGCTTATGCGGGACGGAAAGAAAGCGGACGTCATTTTGGGGGCGAGGAACAATAGTCTCCTGATGTACGCGGATGAACTCGGCAAATACGCCGCAAATTTGTATATAACGACGGACGACGGCTCCTGCGGCAAAAAGGGGTTTGTCTCGGATATGTTGCTCGAGCTTTTGAACGAGGGCAAACGCTATGACTGCGTGTTTGCGGTGGGGCCGCTCGGAATGATGAAAGCGGTCTCCAAACTCACCGAAAAGCTGAATATCCCGTGCGTTGTCAGCATGAATTCCCTTATGGTGGACGGCACGGGCATGTGCGGATGTTGCAGACTCACAGTCAACGGCAAAACGGCGTACGCGTGCATAGAAGGCCCCGAGTTTGACGGCCACGCCGTGGATTTTGACGAGGCGATATCGCGCAGTCGCATGTACGCGGCAAAGGAAAAGGAGCATCTTTGCAGGATAAGAGGTGGAATATGTTGAAGGCTTCCCGCGTTCCCATGCCAACTCGCTCGGCAGAGGAGAGGATACGCTGTTTTGACGAGGTGGCGCTCGGCTACACTCCACAGCTTGCGCTCGAAGAGGCGTCTCGCTGTTTGGGTTGCAAAAACGCTCCGTGCATGAGCGGTTGTCCCGTGGGCGTGCGTATCCCGGATTTTATCGCAAAACTGAAGCAGGGCGACGCAGACGGCGCGGCGGCGGTCATAAAGGGGGACAACAATCTGCCCGCAATATGCGGCCGCGTATGCCCGCAGGAAAATCAGTGCGAAAAGCTGTGCGTAAGGCGGGAAAAGTTGGGCGGTTCGGTCGCGATAGGCAATCTCGAACGCTTCGCGGCGGACAACGCGACGGCGACGTCTTGCGCTCGCCCGGAGCCTTGCGGACTGAAAGTCGCGATCGTGGGCTCGGGCCCCGCGTCCCTATCGTGCGCGGCGGATCTTGCAAAATGCGGCGTAGAGGCGACCATCTTCGAGGCGCTCCACAAGGCGGGCGGCGTGCTTGTTTACGGCATACCCGAATTCAGGCTTCCCAAAGCGCTCGTGCAAAAGGAGATAGACCAAATCGCCGCGCTCGGCGTGAAGATTGTAAAAAACGTCGTGATAGGCAAAACTCTTTTTATTGACGAACTTCTCGAGCAGTACGACGCCGTGTTTATCGGCTCGGGCGCGGGCTTGCCCTCCTTCCTCGGCATAGAGGGGGAAAACCTGAACGGCGTGTACTCCGCAAACGAATACCTCACGCGCGTCAACCTCATGCAAGCGTTCAAAGAGGACGCGGTGACGCCAATTTTGCTCGGCAAAAGCGTGGCGGTGGTGGGCGCAGGCAACGTGGCAATGGACAGCGCGCGTACGGCAAGACGGCTTGGGGCGGACGTCAAGTTGGTGTACAGACGCAGCAGAGCGGAAATGCCCGCTCGCGCGGAGGAGATAGAGCACGCCGAAGAGGAAGGCGTTGAGTTTGTCCTGCTCACAAACCCCGTCAAAATTTTGGGCGAAGAGGGCAAAGTTACGGGTATGCGTTGCGTGCAGATGCGGCTCGGCGAGCCGGATCAAAGCGGCAGGCGGCGTCCCGTCGAAGTGGAGGGGAGCGAGCACGACATAGCTTGCGACGAGGTGATCGTCGCGCTCGGGACCACTCCGAACCCCATCATCAAGCAGAGTATGCCTTCGCTTGAAACCACAAAAAAGGGCACGATCGTCGCCGACGAGTGGGGCAGGACCTCGGTCAAGCGCGTGTATGCGGGCGGCGACGCGATCACAGGCGCCGCTACGGTTATCCTCGCAATGGGCGCGGGCAAGCGCGCGGCGAGGGCGATAATTGATGACCTTTGCGGCAAAAAGGATTGAAATACGGTGCAGACTATGAACATGTTTCTGGATTATGTAAAAATTTTCATAAAGGCGGGCGACGGCGGGGACGGAAAGATATCCTTCCATCGTGAAAAATTCGTCCCGAACGGCGGGCCCGACGGCGGGGACGGCGGCAAGGGAGGAGACGTGATCTTTGTCGCGGACAAGAGCTTGAACACTCTGGTCGATTTTCGTTTTCAAAAATTCTATCGCGCGCAAAACGGCGAGAACGGCGAAAACAAAAATCGCACGGGGAAGTCCGCGCCCGACCTCGAGATCGTAGTGCCTGCGGGCACTGTCGTCAAGGACACCGCGACGGGCAAGGTGATCGCCGATCTTTACGAGGACGGCGAGCGCGTCACTGTGCTTTACGGCGGACGGGGCGGAAAGGGCAACAGCCGCTTCGTGCACGCGCAGAGGCAAGCGCCCACTTTTTCTCAGCTCGGGGAGCGCACGCAGGAGCATCAGGTCACTCTCGAGCTTAAAACAATCGCCGACGTAGGGCTTGTCGGCTTCCCGAACGTGGGCAAATCCACGCTTCTCAGCATGCTGACAAGCGCGAAGCCCAAGATCGCAAACTATCATTTCACCACCATCAACCCAAACCTCGGCGTTGTGCAAATGTATGACGACGAGTTTGTGATCGCGGACATCCCCGGGCTTATCGAGGGCGCAAGCGAGGGCGCGGGGCTTGGGCACTATTTCCTCAGACATATCGAGCGCGTGCGTCTTATCGTGCACATCGTGGACATAAGCGGAAGCGAGGGCAGAGATCCCGTGGACGACTATCGCAAGATCAACGCGGAGCTTGCCACATACAGTGACAAACTTGCCGCGATCCCGCAAATCGTCGTCGCGGGCAAAGCGGATCTGCTTGCCGACAGAGAGGCTGTCTCCCGCTTCGAGCAGGCGATCGGACAGCATGTCTACGTCATATCCGCGCTCAGCGGCGAGGGTTTGGACGAGCTCGTGCGCGTCATGAAAGCAAAAGTGGATCAACTTCCTCCTCCCTCCCGCGTTGAGGTGGACGAGGACTTCGAGCTTGAACCCAAATCAGATCAGAGCTATTCCATTCGCCGACAGGACGACGGCAGTTTCGTCGTCGAGGGCGGTCTCGTGGACTTCCTCGAGCAAAACGTCACTCTCGATTCCTCTCAAAGTTTCGCCTTTTTCCAGAAGGTCCTCAAGGACCGCGGCGTGATCTCCGAACTGAGAAAGAGGGGGATGAAGGAGGGGGATACTGTAATTATTGGCGGCGTCTCCTTCGAATGGTTAGAGTAAAACCGCCTGTACGGGCGAATAGCTGTGTCAGCGCCCCCTGCCTGCCAAGTCATGTACTAAGTGTACATTTGGCTTGTCATTCAGGGGGCGCATCCTTGCTCTTCATCCCGTACAGGCGGTTTTACCTTTCACTATCTTATGATTGGGTTTCATCGTATCCTTTCCACTCGCGCTATTTGCTCGATTGACTTTTCCTAGCCGAGCATCCAAATATCGCGGTTTTACGTAAAACGGCGCTATTGAGCGATTGACTTTGCAAAAAGAATTTATCTTCAACGTTATGTAACAAGTATGCTCTGGATGTTTGCTTCCTTTTGTTCATCAATCAAATGTCTTTGTTTTCGTAAATTTTTATAAACAATTTTATTATTCTTTATCAACTCGAGATTTTTATATCTTCATCTGTATGTTCTGAGTCATTTTATATTTTTGCTGATTTTATCATCATAATATTTGCAAAATCAAAAAGAGGGCGGGTTGCCCTCTTTTTGATTTTACTGTGCGCCAACTCCGACTGAATTTACCGAAGCGGGAGCAACGTAGGTGGCTCCTTCAAAGTTTCCCCGTGGCACACGCCAATCCTGTTTAGTGCTGCTGCGGTCAAGCTCTGACACGGTTCGCAGTATAGCATTGCACGGGACCTTGCCATCAACACTCCTTGCGCTGCGCAGCCATCCATAAATCCAGCCTCGGATGGTGATCGACACTGCTATTGCGGATTGCAGTTTACAGGGCACCGCAAGCTCCCCGTCTAGCACAGTGAGACAATTATAGCACCGATTTGCGCAAATGGCAATCAAAAAATTGCGCCAAAAGCGGGAGTGTGGAAAATCCGCGCGATTATATTGTCGAAAGCGGCTTGCAAGGCGTATCCTTTTTTATTTTACGTCGCGTTTTATGAACGTGTACAGCCCGACAAACATTGACAGCGCGATATAGACGATAGGCATTATCACAACCGCGCATATCTCGGTGGTGGACAGCGGCGTCGCGAGTTGAGCAATTGAGGATTGTTGCATGGGCAGGAAGGATATCCAATCCACATTTTTGCCCATCATCACGCCCATCACGGTTTCTATGGAGCCGAAGATGATGGGGAACAGGATATAGACCCCGATCGTCGCGCCCAAGGAAGAACCCGACGAGCGGCAGAGGAAACAGAGCATCATCACAATTGTCATTGTCGCGAGATTGCACAAAAATTGCAATCCGAACGCGCGCATGAGTATGCCGAATTCATGCCCGCCAAACGAGGGATAATATCCTTTGACGGCCGCGAAAATTCCGCTTACGATCAGCGAGAATACGGAGTACGCAAGGACAAGAGTCGCCATTGTTATCCATTTGGAAAAGTACAGTTGGACCCTGTTCATGCCCCTCGAAATAAGTATTCTAAACGAGCCGTTTGCAAATTCGCCGCCTATGAAGATGCAACATATTATAGCGATCAACAGCTCGGATCCGCATATCCCCGTAAAGCCCGTAAGCAGTTGATTGCCAAGCATCCTCATGGACAGTATTATTCCGTCCTTGTCCGCTTGGGAAATCCCTTCCTCTTCGCTTGGGGTCTGTTCGGATACTTCTCCTACGTTCGGGGCGTCTACGATCGCTTCGCCGCTTGGAGCTTGTGTGGAGACCCCTTCGGTCACCTCTATGTGCTCCGCGACGTTCAAACCTATCCAAAAGATCGCGTAGACGAGGAAGGTCAGCACGACCATGATCACAAGCCCTATCCAAACGCTTTTCAGTTTGCGGAGCTTGAAGAAATCCGAGGAGAGCAAATTTGTCATGGAATTATTCTTCATCATTTCCTCCTTCGGCATCTTTTTCGACGTCGGCTTCTTCAGGATTTTGTTCGGCTTGTTCTTCAAGATTTTGTTCTGCCGTCTCTTCTGAATTTTGTTCTATTGGCTCTTCGACATGCTCCTCGACATTCGCTTCGGAGGGTTCGTTTATCTCTTCCTCAAGCGGGCGGGTATCTTCGTGTGTCTCTTGTTTTGAGTCGTCCGAGCGCTTCGGTTTGCGTACGTCAAGGTCCTCGAACACTTTGTCCCTTTGCTCGCCGCTGTCGCTTCTGCCGAGGCCGCCCATCAGGGAGATGAAAGTGGATTCAAGATCCCCTTCGCACTTGTATATGTTGATGACGGGCACGTTTGCCTTGGCAAACATTTGCGCCACCGTCGGGATATCCTTTGACAGATCGTACAGCGCGAGGGTGTTGTAGGGGAGTATCTCGAAGTCGTGCGCGTGATAATTTTCCACGACCACGTTCAAAGCGACCTTCAAATCTCCGACGACCACTTTGATATACGGGCGGCAGAGTTCCTCGAGATCCGAGCTTCTCAACTCTTTGACGAGGCGTCCGCCCTCTATGATGCCGTAGCTGTTTGCAACTTTTCCGAGTTCGGACAGAAGGTGAGAGGATATGAGGATCGTCACCTTTTCCTCGTGATTGAGGCGCTGTATAAGTTCGCGCACTTCAAAGATGCCCGCAGGGTCCAAGCCGTTGACAGGCTCGTCCAAAATCAAAATTCTCGGTTCGCCTATGAGCGCGATCGCGATCGCAAGCCGCTGTTTCATGCCAAGCGAGTAGTTTTTCACCGCCATTCTCTCTTCGGGGTTGAGGCCGACTTTGTGCATGAGTTCTTTCAGTCTTGCGACGTCGTAATGTCCGAAAGCGAGCGCCGCCGCTTTCAAGTTGTCCAAACCGCTCAGATGCATGACAAGCGCGGGGCTGTCGATAAGCGAGCCTATCTTTTGCCGCTCATAGTTCAAAGCGTTTTCGGACGTCGCGCCGTTGATCTTGATTTCCCCGCCCGATGGAGTCGCCAAGCCGAGAATGCATCTTATGAGGGTGGTCTTGCCTGCGCCGTTTCTGCCCACAAGCCCGTAAACTTCGCCCTCGCGTATGCTTATGCTTACATTGTCAAGCACGGCTTTCCCGCCGTAGTTTTTTGACAAATGTGAGGTTTCGATTGCGTTCATAGACACCTCGAATACAAATTTTATTATAGTATATCACATTTTGCGGCATATGCAAACATAAAGTTGAAGCCCTGTATCCGCTTGCCGCCACACGATAATTACTCCTCTCAATCCACACGCGTAAGGGGCGATCAACAAGATACAAAAGTTTGGAATGATGTGGTATATAATCCTTTATACGGGCTGTTAGCCGTCGTAACCGATGAGACGTAAGTTTGGAATGATTGGGTATGTTGCCCTTTAGAGCGCAAATTGAAGTAGGAGATGCGCACGGGTTGCGCCGCCGTGCCGAACAGCTTCAAGAAGCAGTCGGTTTGAAATCGCCGGACTTGATAGGGCAACAAGACGCCGTTGCGGTGACCTTCAGTCGCCGCAAATTTTAATATGTAGAAAGGTATGTACAAGCCGAGCAAAGCGGGGTGGAAGAAAAGTCGCTTGCAATTGTCAGTCAAACAATACAAATCTCCGAAAAATGTCGGTTTCTAATTGCGTATCGTGTATTATGTTAGATGTTTTCGCCTTGAAAATACACATATCGTGTTTTATGTCGTGTATACGTATCGTGTACTGAAAAATTTAAGAACACGAAACGTGTGATATGATGGTTTTATTAAGTGAATAAAAGGTGGATTCGCTTGTCAAAAATTTTTCCGCCGCGGGGCTTTGATATCGTCAAAACAGTTGACACGCCGAAGATTTAGGCTTAATATATTAGGGCAATGCGGGCGTAGTTTAGTGGTAAAACGAGAGCTTCCCAAGCTTTTGTTGTGAGTTCGATTCTCATCGCCCGCTCCAATTTGAAGCGCGCGTTCGGCGCGCTTTGTTTTTTGTCTCTTCAAAACATTTGGGCTGTTGGTCTTTATCGCTTGCCTTTTTGTTTACAAACAGATATAATTGTAAAATCAATACAAATAGGACGGCATTATGTACAAACCTGTTGACACCAAGCTGGATTTTGTTGAAAGAGAAAAGGAAGTGCTGGAGTTTTGGAAGAGCAACGACGTCTTTGAAAAGAGCGTCGCCAAAAACGAGGGCGGTCCCGAATTTAGCTTTTACGACGGACCTCCCACCGCAAACGGCAAGCCGCATATCGGGCATATTTTGACAAGAGTCATGAAGGATATCATCCCTCGCTTCAAAACTATGAAGGGCTTTCATGTGCTGAGGAAGGCGGGCTGGGACACTCATGGGCTTCCCGTCGAGCTTGAAGTGGAAAAGTCTCTGGGCATTGACGGCAAGCAGGAGATAGAAAAATACGGCATAGAGCCTTTCATACAAAAATGCAAGGAGTCGGTTTGGAAGTACACTGACGAATGGCGCCGCATGTCGGACAGGATAGGTTATTGGGCGGATATGGAAAATCCGTACGTCACCTACGACGACAACTACATCGAGTCGGTGTGGTGGGCGCTCAAGCAGATGTCGGACAAGGGGCTTTTGTACAAGGGCTACAAGATACAGCCGTATTGTCCGCGTTGCGGGACGGCGCTCAGCTCGCACGAAGTCGCGCAGGGCTACAGGGACGTCGAGGAGACCTCCGCGTTTGTCAAGTTCAAGGTCAAGGGCAGGCAAAACGCGTATTTCCTCGCGTGGACGACCACGCCGTGGACCCTTCCGTCCAACGTGGCGCTTTGCATGAACGGCAAAGAGGATTATGCCGAGATAGAGTGCGACGATGAGGCGTATATCCTCGCGGACGCCTTGGTCGAGAGCGTCTTTGCGGGCAAGGAATACAAAAAGATCTCCGTCAAAAAGGGAAGCGAATACGAGTACGCGGAGTATGAACCGCTGTTCGACTACAAACTCAACCTGAGTTCAAAGGCGTATTATGTCACAAACGACGGCTACGTCACGCTGACCGACGGCTCTGGCATAGTGCATATCGCGCCCGCGTTCGGCGAGGACGACAGCAGAGTGGGCAAAAAATACGATCTGCCCTTCGTTCAGCTTGTGGACGAAAGAGGCAAGTTTACCGAAGAGGCGTACGACCTCAAAGGCGTTTTCTGCAAGGACGGCGACAAGGATATCCTGCGCAAACTCAAAGCGGACAACAAACTGTTCAAAACTTTGCGCTTCACGCACAGCTATCCTTTCTGTTGGAGGTGCGACACGCCGTTGCTCTATTACGCGCGTAGTACGTGGTTCATAAAGGTTCCCGCCGTGAAGGACAAGTTGCTCGCGGCAAACGAAACCGTCAATTGGATGCCCGAAACCATCAAAACGGGCAGAATGGGCAACTTTCTTGAAAACGTCATTGATTGGGGCATATCGCGCGAAAGATATTGGGGCACTCCGCTTCCTATTTGGGTGTGCGACAAGTGCGGCAAGACGCATGTCGTAGGCTCGAAAGAGGAGCTAAGGACGCTCGGGCATCTCGAGAAGGATATCGAGCTTCATCGCCCGTATATAGACGGCGTGAAGTGGCAATGCGAATGCGGCGGGACAATGGTCCGCACTCCCGAAGTCCTTGATTGCTGGTTTGACAGCGGATCCATGCCGTTTGCGCAGTGGCACTATCCTTTCGAGCACAAGGATGTGTTCGAAAAGGTTTTCCCCGCGGACTTCATCTCGGAGGCGGTGGATCAGACGAGAGGTTGGTTTTATACCTTGCTTGCGGTCAACACCATACTTTTCGGCAGGGCTCCGTTCAAAAACTGCATAGTTTTGGGGCACGTCAACGACAAGGACGGCGTCAAGATGTCCAAACACAAGGGCAACGTCGTGGATCCGTGGAGCGTGCTCGACAAGCAGGGCGCGGACGCGACGAGATGGTATTTTTACACCGCTTCGGCGCCGTGGTTGCCCTCGAGATTTTCCTCGGAAAACGTCAGCGAATCCATGAAGTTTATGGGCACGTTGTGGAACACCTACGCGTTTTACGTGCTGTACGCCGAGATAGACAAATTCGATCCCACCGAGCACGACCTTGCCAAGTGCAAGCTGAACGTCATGGACAAGTGGGTGCTGTCTAGGTTGAACACTCTCATCAAAACTGTGGATGAGGGATTGGACAATTACAAGATCACCGAGACCTCGCGCGCGATAGAGGAGTTTGTGGATATCCTTTCAAATTGGTATGTCCGCCGCTCCCGCGATCGCTTCTGGGGCAACGATATGGACAGCAACAAAGAGGCGGCGTATATGACGCTGTACACCGTACTTTCCACGCTTTGCCGCTTGCTTGCGCCGTATGTTCCGTTCGTTGCGGAAAGCATATATCAAAACATTGTGAGGAGCGTATGCCCGTCCGCGCCCATAAGCGTGCATCTGTGCGACTTCCCGAAGGCGGACGAGAGCAGAATATATCCCGCGCTCGAGAAGCAAATGGACGTGGTTTTGAAACTCGTCGTTTTGGGAAGAGCCGCGAGAAACAAATCCGCTATCAAAAACAGACAGCCGCTCAGCCGTCTTTTGTACAACGGCAGGTTCGAGCTTGACGAGGAACTTAAAGCGCTTGTCGAGGACGAGTTGAACGTCAAATCCGTTGAGGTCGCGGACGACAGCGAGGAATTTGTTGACTATGAATTGAAGCCTCAACTCAGGACTTTGGGCCCGAAATACGGAAAGATATTGGGCAAGATCAAAGCCCTGCTCGCCGAGCGTCCCCGCGACATAATCGAGGCGGTGAAGAGGCGCAAGGCAATCGACGAACTCAAGGAAGAGTACAGGCAACAGCGCGGCACGGACGAGGACGTCAAAAGCGAGTTCATCTGCGAGATAGACGGCGTCGAGGTGCGCCTGAGCGAGGAAGATCTGCTGATCTCCACTCGCAACAGAGAGGGCTTTTCCTCCGAATCCGACGGGGATATGACCGTGGTTTTGGACACAGAACTTACGGACGATCTTGTCGTGGAGGGCATAGAGCGCGAGGTGGTCAGCAAGATACAGAACATGCGCAAGGAAGCGGGCTTCGAGGTGACGGATCATATCCTCATCAGCTATATCGCAGACGGCATGGCGCGCGACGTGTTCGACGACGCAAAATTCCTTGCGGACGTGCTGTGCGACGGCATTGTGGAAAGCGGACAGGGCTTCACCAAGGAGTGCGACATCAACGGGCACAAAGTGATCATCACGATAAGGCGCGTCGAGGACAAAAAATGAGACTTGCTCCCGATTGGAAGGAATACGGCGTCATCGCCACGGGGGACGGCGAAAAGTTGGAAAGATGGGGGGATCTGACCCTCATCCGTCCCGATCCGCAGGTGATCTGGCGCCCAAAAACGCCCTTGCGCAGCATATGCCGCGTGGACGCGGAATACGAGCGGAGCGCAACGGGAGGAGGACAGTGGATATTCCATAAACAATTCCGTCCAGAATTTGAGATAGGTTGGAGAAATTTACGCTTTTCCCTCAAACTGATGGGCTTCAAGCATACGGGGCTTTTCCCCGAGCAGGCGGCAAATTGGGACAGAATGATCAAGCTGATCTCAAACGCGGGGCGGCAGATCAGGGTGCTCAACCTTTTCGGTTATACGGGCGCCGCTTCCGTCGCTTGCCACAGCGCGGGCGCGAGCGTATGCCATGTGGACGGCGCAAAAGCCATGGTGGAGCGCACGGGGGAGAATATCCGCCTCAGCGGGCTTGACAACGACGGCATGAGATATATCGTGGACGACTGCTTCAAATTTTGCGCGAGGGAGATAAAGAGAGGCAAAAAGTATGACGCCATCATCTTGGACCCTCCGAGTTTCGGCAGGGGCCCCTCGGGAGAGAAGTGGAAGCTGGAGGAGGGCATAGACGGGCTTGCGGAACTTGTCGCGCAACTGTTGTCCGACAAGCCACTGTTCGTTTGCCTCAACTCCTACACGACGGGGCTTCAGCCCACAGTGATGGCAAACATATTGCGTCTGAAGTTGGGAGACAGCCCGAAGATAGACGCGTACGAGATCGGGCTTGCGTGCGAGGACGGACTTATCCTTCCGCAGGGTTGCACCGCCTTTGCCGAGTTTGATTGAAGCAAAAAATCGTAGCAAAACCAAAAAACAATTACAAAAAACGCTGATTTTGAGAATACTATGACCTACAAAGATATCAGAATTGTATTTGAGGACAATCATTTGCTGGTGGTTGAAAAGCCATACGGCGTGCCCGTTCAGGCGGATTCGAGCGGGGACGCGGATCTGCTTAACATGCTCAAGCAGTATCTTGTCGAGTCCAAAAACAAGTCGGGCAACGCGTATTTGGGACTTGTGCACAGGTTGGACAGACCCGTCGGCGGCGTTATGGTGTTTGCCAAGACCTCAAAAGCCGCGGAGCGTTTGCAAGAAAAAATGCAAAACGGGGATATGGAAAAGCGCTATTTTGCGGTGGTGGACGGCATTCCAAGATTCAGGACGGACAAGTTGAAGTGCTATCTCAAAAAGGACAGGGAAAGGAACATTGTTTCCGTCGTCCCCGCGCTCAGCGAGGGCGCAAAGTACGCCGAGCTTGACTACAAAACTCTCGCGACCTCGGACAACAACTCCCTTTTGCAGGTCACGCTTGTGACGGGCAGATCCCATCAGATCAGAGTTCAACTCGCCAACATGGGCAATCCCATTTTGGGGGACGTGAAATACGGCCGTCAACAGCAAACGCCATACAGATATCCCGCGCTGTGGGCGGTCCAGCTTAGGTTCGATCATCCCATAAGCGGGACGCCTATGACTTTCAGGGTTTTCCCGCCCAAGACCGAGCCGTGGACAAACTTCGAGATCGACGCGTTTTTGAACGTCACAATAGAACATGAGGAGTGAAACGGACGTGAAATGAGACAAACGGCGCCGCACTTGCGACGTCGTTTTTGTGTATATGTATAAGCAAATTAAAACAGACATATGCGAGCGATAGCCAATATAGTTAGTCAAAATCGGGATAAGTAAATCAAATCTTGGTAAGCAGTCTAAAACCTTGGTGGCAAGACGTAGACAGAGTGATCTGGTTGGAAAGCAAAAAGAAGCAAGTCGGAAGTCGTAATATGCAAGACGAGAAGTAAGATGAACAACGATAGATCTGAAAAGCAAGTCGGAAAGTTGTGATGAGTAAGTCAAAAGTAAGATAAATAATATCAAAATCGCGATAGGCAAAACAAAAATCGAGAGAAGTAAGTCATAAGTAAGATAATCAAATCAAAACGGAAATCAAGACGTAAAACGACAGAAGCAAATTGAAAATCGAATTTTAGAATTTTCCCCGATGATTTTTCAGCGTTTGATCAAAAATTCCTCGTGCATGTCGGGGGAGACGAGCATTGTTTTGTAGTTTGTGTAGATCACCATTCCCGGGTGGCCTCCCGGTTGTCTGCGCACGTTGCGCCTTTGTGTGTAGTCCACGTCGCAGGGCGCCTGTTTTGTTGCGGCGGTGATCTCCGCGGCGATCTTCAGCACTTTTTCGGGGATATCCCGTCCCTCGGCGATTATCACGGTATGCGCGCCGTGCTCGGCTTTGAGGTGCAACCACATGTCGTTTGACGAGGCGATCTTGAAGGTCAGCTCCTCGTTTTGGAGGTTGTTTTTGCCGCGATAGATATAAAATCCGTCCACAAGCCATTCGTACGGAGGATCCTGCGCGGGCTTGCGCACCTTGTCTTTCGAGGTCTTTTTGACGCCGCCGAGAGAGGCAAGCTCCTCTTCGATGGGGAAGGTGGGCGCGTCGTAGGGGAGGGCGGCAAGTTCCTCTTCGATGGATATGATATAGCTCAGCAACAGCTTGTCCTGCTCCAACTTTTTTTCGGTGAATTGTTTCGTGCGCTTGAGTTTTGCGTATTTCGCATAGTACGCGGAGGAATTTTTGGAGGGCGAGAGCTGTGGGTCGAGGGGAATTTCCACCTCTTTTTCGCTGTAATAGTCAAAGCATTTGAGCACGACGTCTCCCTTGCGGATGAGGTAGATATTGTTGACCACAAGCTCGCCGAACACGCGATAGACTTCCATATTTTCACATTCCCTGAGTCTGTCTAGGTCCTGCGCTATATTCTTTTCGGCGCGCGCACGCAGGCGTTTTGCCTGCGCCACGAGGGATTTGAGGCGGGATCTGTTGCGGATGTCCCTGTCCAGCCCCGTGTACAGCGCGTCGTATGCCTCGCTCATGCTGTCGAAGCGCACCACGTTGCTCATGTCTGGCGCCGCCAACGAGGAGTAGACAAAGGGGTATACTTCCTTGTCGATTATGCAGGGAGAGGGAGAGAAGTTTCTGAAAAACTCCAGCCCCTTGAGCAGGCGGCGTTTTGCGTCCTCGCCGAAGTCGTACGTCATGTCGTCAAGCCCCGCGCGGAACAGCAGTTCGGAGACGGACGCGCCCGAAAGCCCTGATATGTTGGATTGGATATATTTGCGCAGATCCCCTCCCGTGAAGTTGTCGAAAATGTGATCGCAGTCGTTTAGATAGCTGATTTTGCTCTGCGCGACGGGGGCGTAGATCACGCCTCGCATGACGATATGGTCACGCGCGATGTCAAGCGGCAGATGCTTCACCGCGTCAAGTATCCGAAGGTCCGAATCCGTAAAAACAATGTTGGAGTAGCGGTTCATGATCTCCGCAAACAGGAAGAACACCGCGTCGTCCTTCATCTCCGTCTTTGCGTTGAAGCGGACAAACAATATCCTGTCCGCGTTGTAAACTCCCACCTCGGCGACGCTTGCGTTTGAGAGGTATTTGCGCAGAAGCATGCACAGATTCGGCGCCGTTTTGGGAACGGGCTTTTTGAAATCCGTGAGGTGTATGCGCGGCGCTTGCGCGTTGCAGGACACTGCTAGGCATAGATTTTTGCCTTGCGAGCGCAACAAAAAGCGCAGCTCGTCGGTTTCGGGCTGCTGTATTTTGTCTATTCTTGCTCCCGTCAGGCGGGCGTTCAGCTCGCGCGCAAGAGCGTTCAGCGCAACAAGGTCGCTTCCCATATGCATAATATTAGCATTTTATTTGCAATTTTTCAACCGCCTTGACATAATTTGGCTTGCTTTTTGTATTTGCATATGTTATAATCCTACTACTTGTAAAAATTTTATATGCGCCCGAACTCTTCGGGCGACGGAGGAAGGATGAACTATACGTTTGAAAGGCTGGAAAAGAGCCGCGTCAAATTCAACTATGTCGCAGACGCGCAGGACTATGACGGCGCGGTAGTCGCCGCGTACGCCAAGACAAAGCACAAGTACAGTGTCCCGGGATTCAGAAAGGGACATGCCCCTCGCAAAGTGATCGAGGGTATGTACGGCCCCTATGTTTTCTTCTCGGACGCCGTGAACGAGCTTGCCGACAAGGCGCTTATGGAGATTGAAAAGAACGGGGAATTCGAACTTGTTTCCGCGGACAGCTTGGACGACGTGGATGTGACCGAGGACGGCGGCGTCAAATTTTCCTTGACCGTCTCCGTGATGCCTAAGGTGGAACTTGGTCAATACAAAGGTCTTGCTCTTGAAAAGCCCGTCCCCGAAAAGGTCGAGGACAAGGACGTGGACGCATACATTTCCGCTGAGCGCCAAAAACAAGCGCGCTATGTCGAAAAGGACGCCGACGCCACGGCAGAGATGGGGGATATCGTCAACCTCGACTTCGTGGGCAGAGTCAACGGCGAGGAGTTTGAAGGCGGCAAGGCTCAAGGCCATGACCTCGAGCTGGGCTCTCATTCCTTCATCCCCGGCTTCGAGGAACAACTTGTCGGCGTAAAGGCGGGCGAGGTCAAGATCGTCTCGGTCGTGTTCCCCGAGGATTACAGCGAGGCTTCGCTTGCGGGCAAGGCGGCTGAGTTCGAGTGCACCATAAACGGCATAAAGTCGGTCGTGATGCCCGAAATTGACGACGAATTTGTCAAGGACGTGTCCGAATTCGACACTCTTGACGAGTACAAGGCCTCTGTCAGGCAACAGCTGGAGCACGAGGCGGAGCACCGCGCAGAGCACGCTTTTGAGGATATGATCGTGGAAGCGGTCGTGGACAACGCGACTGTGGATATCCCCGACGCGCTCATCCGCCGCGAGCAAGAGGATATGGTGGAGCAATTTGCGCATCGTCTTGCGGAAAACGGGCTTAAATTGGACGATTATCTCAAATATATCAACATGGACCGCGAGCAGTTTGCCGAGCAGTACAAAGAGCAGGCGGAAAAGAGAGTCAAGGTCCGCCTTGTCATGGAAGCCATCGTGGTCGCGGAGGATCTGAAGATCTCGGACGAGGAGATAGACGCCGAGCTTCAAACCCTCGCCGAGGGGCAATCCATGACGCTCGAGGAGTTCAAGAAGGGGCTCAGACGGGAGCATATCGACTATATCGTCAACTCCATCCTATCGGACAAGCTGATGACTTTGCTGAAGCAGGAAAACAGCGGGGAAGCAAAACCCGCCAAAAAGCCCGCGGCAAAGAAGAAGGCGGCAAAGAAGCCCGAAGAGGCTGAGGCAGAGCCGTCCGAGGAGGCAAAGGAGGAGTCCGAAGCCGAGGCAAAGCCCGCGGCAAAACCCGCAAAGAAGTCCGCGCCCAAAGCCGAGGCGGAAGAGGGAGAAGCTCCCGCCAAAAAGAAAGCGCCGTCCAAAAAAACCGCAAAAACGACAGCGCCAAAGGACGACGCGGCAGAATAATAACCGCTTTGTTTGTGTAAAATAATATGACTGTTACGCGGATCGAGGGGCGAGCGCAAAAGCCCGTCGGTCCGTGTGCTTCAAGCGAAACGAATAAAATGTTGATTCGGAGGCAAAAATGAAAATCAAAAACCAACTCATCCCAATGGTGGTGGAGCAGACGGGCAGAGGAGAGCGCTCCTACGACATCTATTCCCGCCTTTTGGAGGACAGAATAGTGTTTCTTACGGGCGAGATCGACGACGCGGTTGCGGATCTGGTGGTCGCTCAGCTGATATATCTTGAGGGCAAGGATTCCACAAAGGACATCTACCTTTACATCAACAGCCCGGGCGGCTCGGTCTCGGCGGGGTTTGCGATCTACGACACGATGAACTATATCAAGTGCGACGTGTCCACGATCTGCATAGGCATGGCGGCGTCCATGGGCGCGTTTTTGCTGTCGTCGGGAGCGAAAGGGAAGAGGTTTTCCCTGCCGAACGCAAAGATCATGATCCATCAACCCCTCGGAGGCGCGCAGGGACAGGCGAGCGATATCGCGATTCAGGCGAGCGAGATCTTGAGGACGAAGAAGCGTTTGAACGAGATCCTCGCGCAAAACACTTCTCAGCCGCTTTCAAAGATAGAGATAGACACGGACAGGGATTTCTATATGTCCGCGGAGGAAGCGGAAAAATACGGAATCGTGGACAAAATATATTATTCGAGGAAGTAAGCCGCTTGCTCGACGCCGAGGCGACTCCCGCCCGAGGGAGAAAGTGAGGTATTATGGCGTATTTTAAGAATTTGAAATGCAGCTTCTGCGAGAAAGGAGAGGACGAGGTGGAAAGGCTCATCGCGGGCCCGAACGGATTGTACATTTGCAACGAATGCGTTGAGTATTGCGCTATGCAGTTGCAAAAGGATTCCCCCGAAAACGGCACGGGGCTCAGCCTTTACACTCCCGCGGAGATCAAGCGCAGGTTGGACGAATATATCATAGGGCAGGAGAGCGCAAAAAAAGTGCTGTCCGTCGCCGTGTACAATCATTATAAGAGGATAAGCCGCCTTAACTCCGCAAAGGAGAGGAAAAAGGATGAAGAGGACGTAGTGATCGAAAAGAGCAACGTCCTGCTCTTGGGACCCACGGGATCGGGCAAGACCTTGCTTGCAAAGACGCTCGCCCAGATATTGAACGTCCCCTTCGCCGTCGCGGACGCAACCACGCTTACGGAAGCGGGTTATGTCGGCGAGGACGTGGAAAATATCCTGCTCAAACTGATACAATCCGCAAACGGAGACCTCAAGAGGGCGGAGATAGGCATTGTCTACATCGACGAGATAGACAAGATCGCAAAGAAGGGCGAAAACGTCTCCATCACAAGGGACGTCAGCGGCGAGGGCGTACAACAAGCCCTTTTGAAGATCATCGAGGGGACCGTTGCAAACGTGCCTCCGCAGGGTGGCAGAAAGCATCCCAATCAGGAGTGCTATCAGCTGGACACCACAAACATTCTCTTCCTTTTGGGCGGAGCGTTTGTGGACCTCGACAAGATCATCGACGACCGCATGGACAGCTCGAAATTGGGCTTCGGCTCCGCGGTGAAGGGCACGTCGGATTACAGATACGACGAACTCATCAAATCCTTGCAACCCGCGGATCTTATCAAATACGGCTTGATCCCCGAGTTTGTGGGAAGAGTGCCAATTGTCGTAGGGCTCAACGCGCTTGACGAGGACGCGCTGATCAAGATTTTGTCCGAGCCAAAGAACGCGCTTGTCAAGCAGTACAAAACCCAATTCGGCATTGACGGAGTAGACCTCGAATTCGACGAGGACGCGCTGAGGGCGGTCGCGGCAAAGGCGATACAGCTCAACACGGGCGCGAGAGGGCTTAGAGCGATTTTGGAGGACGTGCTCCTTGACTTGATGTTCGACATTCCGTCCGACGATGCGATCGCAAAAGTCGTTGTCACAAAGGACGCGATCGAAAAGCGCAAAAAGCCCACAGTCATCAGAAAAAACTACGGCGAAAGCAGCATTGCGTGACAGGACGGCGCCCATGTGCGCCGTTTCCTTTGCATGGCGAGCGGAAAGTTCGCAAGAGGTGGAGATATGATAAAGCAGGCAAAATTTGTTACGTCGGTCGCCGCGGGAAGCAGACTTCCCGATTTCGGCGCGCCCGAGATCGCGATCGCGGGGAAGTCCAACGTGGGCAAATCCTCCTTCATCAACTTTCTCGTCAATCAAAACAAGCTCGCGCGCACTTCCTCCGAGCCGGGGCGGACGAGACTTGTCAACTTTTTCGAGATCAACGATGGAGAGTTTTTCCTCGTGGATCTTCCCGGCTATGGCTACGCGCGCGTGGACCGCGCTCAAAAGCAGAAGTGGGGCGGGCTTATAGAGGGATATATGCAAAACAGCCGCAATCTTGTCAACGTGTTTGTGCTTGTGGACAGCAGACACGAGCCGACCGAGGATGACAAGTTGCTTGTGCATTATCTTTATTCCTACTCGATTCCGTTTACGATCATCGCGACAAAGGCGGACAAACTTTCCCGCGCACAACAGCAAAAGAGCAAGGAGACGATCGCAAACGCATTCGGCGTGGGCAGGGAAGATATCATTCTGACTTCGGCAAAATCGAGGCTTGGGAAGGAGGACGTTCTGCGTCGCATAGACATGCTTATCACGCCAAAGGATAATTTTGAAAACGGAGAAGAATAAACCTAAATATCCGTAAAACATTTCCAAATTTCAGCTGTTTTTGTAATACTTTTGCCAAAAAAATTCAAATTTCGGTGACAAATGTCAACTTGTTGTTGACCAAATCGCAGGAAGTCAAACGATAGATTATTCCGTTTTTTTCAAGGGTGTGCGTGACGCGCACGCCTTTTCCGTGCAGGTGTCCGTAGATCGCTTGGTTCACGTTGTAGCGCTCGAGAAGCGCCGTGACCTCAGAGCTTGCGTATGTCGCGTCAAACGGCGGGAAGTGCAAAAGCGCGATGAGGACGTCTTTTTCCCTCTTCAACTTCGCGGCGGACGATAGGGACAGTTCGAGGCGCGCGAGCTCGTGCTTGTAGATGGCGACGTCGTGCGCGTCCGAATTTGCGTCTGGGATATTCCAGCCTCTCGAACCCGCGACCACGATCCCCGCGTCGTATGCGCTTTCGGGGCAGGGATTTTTCCTTGCCGCCGCATAGCACGCGAACGACCCGTCCTTTTCAATGCGGTAGGCGTTGTTTTGAAGGAACAATATCCCCTCGAAAGCGCCCCGCATTTTGTTCAGCGAACTCCAATAATAGTCGTGGTTGCCCTTGCCTATCAGTTTGTGCCCGGGCAGAGCTTGTATCAGAGCGTAGTCGGCTGCCGCCTCTCGGATGTTCATCCCCCACGAGATGTCCCCGCCTATCAACACGAGGTCCTCGTCGCCGACCTTGCTTTGCCAATCCTCGCTGATCTTTGCAAAATGATTGTCCCAACCCATGCCGAAAACGTCCATGGGCTTTTCCACGGAAGAAGACAGATGCAGATCGCTGATGGCAAAAACTTTCATAGGCATATTCTAGCAAAAAAAAGCGCGTTTGTCACCTGCATTTTTGTCTCTTAAAAAAACAGCGCGCCCGCGCGGCGCGAAAGAAGTTGAAAACGGGAATTCGCTCGCTAGATTTTGCGCTTTTTTATATTGAAGATATCAAATATAAATATAAAAATGCGGATACCGAAAATGAAAATATCAAAAAGCCCGACTGCGAACAATCGGGCTTTTCGTCTCTCGGTTTTGTTAAGAGGGGAACAGCGGCAGATCGAACACGCCTTGGCAAGCGTCCTGACTGAACTCGGTGCACTGCGGGATCTTGCAATAGCCGTACGAGGGGATGAGAAGGTTTACGTCGGCTTGCACTTTCAAAATGATCGTGACGCAGCTTGTGATTGCAAACGCGTTGTCTCCGACATATGTACCTCTCGGCGCCGCCATATTGACGGTTGCCGCGATCACGGGAGATATCACGCTTCCCGTGGGCACGCACATTATGACGTCTTGCGAAACGGATATCGAGCCCGTCCCGACGCCCGCCACGCCGTTTGCGTCCGTGTAGGCGATCTGAATGGGGATGGCGATCGTCGTCGTGACTCTGGACAGCCCGGGGCGATCCGCGATGGGCGCGACAGTCAGGGCGGTGATGGTTCCGACGTTTGTGGTGGACGCTCCGCTGACAAAGGTCAGGGGTTGCGCGGGAGAAGCGGGGTTCAGATCCGTAAGCGTAACCGTGCTGTCGATGCTGGTTTGCAGCATACAGGCGTCAAAGATCTTTGTGGTCTGAACGCAGACTCTTTCGCACAGTCCGTTCATGGGATTTCCGCTGATGTTCCCGGGGCATCCTGCGTTGTTATTGTTGTTATTGCAAAAAGACATCTTTTTACCTCCTTTTTTACTGTTGCATTATATGAGATGGGAGATTTTTTGTTGCAAGGGGAGAGGAAAGCGGAAATTGAATTGTAAACGATATACGTTTACGCATAAACAGTATGCAAAAAACATTTTAGGAAATTTGTCCTCACGATTTTGCACGCATCCGCAAAAAATACAATAAATAGTGCACTTTTACAAGGATAATTGTAAAAAATTACCAAATGGGTATTTATGGGCAAATACTTGACTGTGAAAAAAATCTATGTTAAAATCTTGGCATAAACCTAAAAAAGAGGCAATTTATGTTTTTGGACGCACCCAAACGATATGTTCTCGATGAGAAGAACAGAGTCAGGCTTCCCGCTCAGATGCTGGACGAGCTTGGCGACGGTGCCGTCATGTCCGCGGGAGTGCTTGGCGCAATCAACATAATGTCCAAGGAAACGTACGCGGAAAAACACATGTCTCTTTTCAAAAAGTTGAGCATCTACGACGCGAAAGGGCAGTTGAAAACCTCTCAACTTGCGGCACAGCGCGCTACTCTCGAACCCGACGCTCAGGGCAGAGTGACAATTCCGCAGAACTTGAAAAACAAATTCAAGATCAACAAGGAAGTCGTCTTTGTGGGCAAATACGACTTTGTGGAAATGTGGCCCGCCGAACTGTACGACGAACGAGTGGATATCTTCGATTCGGACACCGTGTCCGAGCTTCTGAGTCAGATCAACGACTTGCTTGACGAGGATTGAGAAAAAGATGGAATTTGTGCATGAGCCTGTGATGCGGACAGAATGTATCGAAGGACTTGCGATAAAGGCGGACGGTTGTTATGTGGACGCCACGGTCGGCGGCGCGGGACACTCGATCGAGATCGTGCGAAGGCTCGGGGCAAACGGCAAGCTGATCGCGGTGGACAAGGACGAGGACGCTCTGATCGCCTCCGCGCAAAGGCTTCAGCCCTACAAGGACAAGGTGACCTTCCTGCACGACGATTTCAAAAATCTTGTCGCCGACCTCGACGTGATGGGGCAGGAGAGCGTAAGCGGAATATTGATAGACCTCGGCGTAAGCAGTTATCAGCTTGACAACGCGGAAAGAGGCTTCAGCTATATGCAAGACGCGCCGCTCGACATGCGAATGGACAGAGGACAATATCTGAGCGCATTCAACGTGGTCAACGAATACAGCGTGAGCGAGTTGACAAAAATATTGTATGAGTACGGAGAGGAAAAGCTGTCGCGCAAGATCGCCGAAAACATTGTGAGGACAAGGCAGGAGAGGACGATATCCACAACGGGCGAGCTTGCCGAGATCGTGGAGCGGAGCTATCCCGCCGACGTCAGATGGAAATTCGGTCATCCCGCAAAGCGCACTTTCCAAGCGATACGAATTGCAGTCAACGATGAGCTCAGCGGCTTGCAGGACGCGATAAAGCAGATGGCGAGGCGGCTGGAACCCGCGGGAAGAATGGCAATCATCTCCTTTCACTCGCTTGAGGACAGGATCGTCAAAAACGCTTTCAGGGAACTTTGCTCGGATTGCGTTTGCCCGCCCGACTTCCCGGTTTGCGTGTGCGGGCACAAGAGGGAAGCGGAACTCGTGACAAAAAAGCCCTTGACCGCAAGCTCGGAAGAGTTGGAAAGAAACCCGCGGTCAAAGAGCGCGAAGTTGAGGATAATACAAAAAATATGACATCAAAATCCGCAATCTAAACGGATATAAGGATAAAGGGAGATACAACTATGATGGAAACATTGGAGAGGGCAAGGCAAGAGCGCAGCTACGTTGACGCCATGCGCGAGTACGAAGGACAGGACGTAATAAGGGATTATTATGCTCCGCATGACGTATACGGCGGGCAGTCCTATGCGCAGGCTCAAAACTTCGGGCAATCCGCTTATGCATACGGCGCACAGCCCGCGATGTCCGGAGTGAACGTCCGTGAGCCCATGTCTCGCGGCGAATATGTCGGTCCGTCTCCCTTTGTCGGCAGAAACGGTGGTGAGTACGGCATGGCGACTCAGGACACTCGCGAGGATCGCGATCGCGACTATGACACTCGCGACTACGACGTCCGCGACAGGAGCTTCATGGGCTACAACGCAAGAGGGCAGGAGAGCCGCGCCGACGAATACGACAGCATGCTTTCAAGAGGCTACACATCCGAGCCTCGTCAGGCGACAGAACCCATGGTCGCGCGCACTTTCGAGACCGAGCAGGAGCAAAAAGCGGGCAAGATTAGAGGCAAACTCAACGGCAAAGGCTGGGCGATCCTGTTGTCCTATTTGACCGTGGTGGTCGCTGTGGTGGTGCTGATCGCGGTCAACGCAGGCAAGATCAACAGCGGCAAAGCGGTGACGCCCGCGTCAAATCCTCAAAATTCGGCGGCAGTGCAAACCTTGAAGTGAGACGAGCATATTTAAGAGCCTTCCCAAATAGACTCTTAATATGAAAAATCGCAAACACGACGACTTAAACAGCATATACAACCCAACAAAAAGACTTCCGGCAATCATTTTGCTGGTTGTCTTTTTGTTTTGCGCGGTTTTTGCGAAGATGATCGCGGTGATGCTGATAGAGGGCGGCGACCTTCAAACAAAGGCGCTCGGGCAGTGGATGCGCGATCTTCCCACCGACGCGCCGAGGGGGAAGATATTGGACAGGACGGGCAAGGTGCTTGCCGCAACGTCCACGCGCTACAACATCTATGTCCGCCCGAACGACGCCGACGACAAGCCCGCGGTGGCAAGCGCGCTTTGCAGTGTGTTCGGCTATGACTACGACGCTACGCTTGAAAAGATATCAAAACGCGCCTCGGAGGTGACAGTCGCGACCCGCGCCACAAAGCAACAGCTCGACGCGCTCTACGCAACGGGGCTTAGCGGGATATATTACGCCGAGGACAATTTCAGATATTATCCCTATGGAGACTTCATGACTCAGGTGCTCGGATTTTGCAGCAGCGACGGCTTTGGGCAGACGGGGCTGGAGGCCTACTATGACAAATATCTCACGGGCGTCAACGGGCAGTTGCTCAGCGAGGCGGACCTCGTGGGGCGCAAGGTGGGAGAGAGCGGCGCGTACTATCTTCCGTCCATCGCGGGGCTTGACCTCGTGACAACTCTGGACAGCGGGATACAGCGCATAGTGGACGGCGCGATCGCGTCGGCGGTGGCGAAGTTCGACCCAAAAGGAGTCGCGTGCATTGTGATGGACTATTCCACGGGCGGGATACTCGCGCTTTCCGAATATCCCTCTTTCGATCTCAACAACGTCCCGCGAGACGATCTCGAAGCGCTGTTTTCCGCGTCGAAGAGCAACGTCATATCCTCGGTGTACGAGCCGGGGTCCACGTTCAAGATACTCACCGCCGCGGCGGCGCTGGACTCGGGCGCGATCAAGACCTCGGACTCCTTTTACTGCCCGGGCTTCAAGATCGTGGACGGGCAGAGGATACGCTGTTGGAAGGCGAAAGGGCACGGCTCGATAGACTTCGGCGGAGGAGTGGAAGGCAGTTGCAACGTAGTGTTTATGGACTCCGCGCTCAGGATGGGGACGAACGTATTTTACGATTATCTGACTTCCTTCGGGCTTACTACCAAAACGGGAGTGGATATGACGGGCGAGGCGAGCGGATTGTTTATCCCTCGGCAAGACGTAAAGACAGTGGACCTTGCGCGAATAGGCTTCGGGCAGGCGGTGGCTGTGACGCCCATGGGGCTGATCGCGGCGACGTCCTCGGTGATAAACGGGGGCAGGAAGGTCTCGCCGCATCTGTTTTCCTATTTGAAGGGCGCAAACGGACAGCGCATTTTGCCCTCCGCCTACGAGGAGGGGGACAGAGTTGTGTCCGCGTCCACTTCCGCGACCATGCGCGAGCTGTTGCTCAGAGTGGTGACCTCGGGAAGCGGCAAAAGCGCGTACGTCCCGGGCTATAAGATCGCGGGCAAGACGGGCACCGCGCAAAAATATTCGGACGGAGGTATAGCGGGCGGAAAGTATATCTCCTCGTTTTTGGGATTTTCCCTCAACGAGGGCGCGGAGCTTGCCGTGTTGCTTATCGTGGACGAGCCGAAAGGATATATGTATTACGGCTCCCTTGTCGCGGCGCCGCTTGTCGGGGAGATATTTGCAAGCGCGTTTGCGTATCTCGGCATTCAGCCCGTGTTTACGGGAGAGGAGGAAGAGGCGGTGGGACAGCCGTTTGCGCTTGACAACTTCGTGGGCATGCGCGTGAGCGAGGCCAAAAGAGCGCTTGAAAAACTCGGACTGTACTTTGAGACGGACGGCGACGGGGATACGGTCAAGGCGCAATATCCCGACGCGGGGACCACTGTGGACCTAAGAAACGCGGTGCTTCTTATCACGTGACCGAAGTTGAAAAGATCTTCCGTCCGTGTCTAGTTTTGCGGTGCTGTTGATTATCCCGCAAAGAGCAATTATTATAACACTATCAATATTCGGAGGACATACTATGGAACTTGAATTTCTGCTGAAAGACATAGAGGTGCTTAAGACAAATGTGGAGCCTTCGCGCGCGATAAAGGAGATAAAGATCAACTCCAAGGAAGTGAGGGAGGGGGACATCTTCGTCTGCCTCGAAGGGGTAAACGACGACGGCAACGACTATCTTGGCGAAATAGACGTTCCCTTTGTGGCGGTGACTGACAAGCCGCCCGCGATCGACGTGGATTTTGTGCTTGTCAAGGACGCTCGGCTCGCCTACGCGACCCTCTGCCGCAATCGCTTCCTGAACCCTCTCGAGGACATGAAATTCGTCGCGGTCATAGGCACGAACGGCAAGACGTCCACCGCGCACTATATCGAGCAGATACTCTCCTTTGCGGGCATGCGAGTGGGACTTATCGGCACCGAGGGGCACTATATCATGGGACAGAAAGTGGGCGACAGCCTGACCACTCCCGACCCCTACGAGCTGAACGAACTCATGTTCAAAATGCGGGCGAAGGGCTGCGATATAGTGGTGTCCGAAGTCAGCGCGCACGCGATCTATCTTGAAAAGTTGGGGGATATCAAAGCGGATATCGCGGTTTTGACAAACATATCGCAGGACCACTTGGACTATTTCAAGAGCTATGAAAACTATATGGGGGTCAAGATGTCCTTCTTCACGCCCGAGCACGTCAAGCGCGCGCTTGTCAACGTGGACGACGAAAGCGGAAGAT
>CANQNC010000012.1 GCA_947625145.1 uncultured Clostridia bacterium | reverse complement strand
GACGGCACGGCCAAGCCCACGATTGTGTTCAACCCTCATCTCGGCTTAAGGTTTGAAGCATTATGTCATAAATGCCTCGCCTTGCGCATAGCATTGCGTATGTCGTCTGTAAAAGCCAAGATCATACTGTCCGCGCTCGGCGAATACGTGAAGAAAAACAAAAAAGTCGTGATATTCGCGCTCGTCGCGTTTGCGCTCGGGATCGCGCTCGGAGCGGCGCTTGCGTGCAGGGCTGTGGACGGCGAGTTCGAACGCGTCCCTCAAGTGGACGCCGAGACGGGAAGTTGGAAGGTGTTTTTCGTCTCGTCCATATCCCTTTGCGGCTGTTATGCGGTGGCGCTTATAGCGGGCGTAAGGAAAAAAGCCGCGCTTTTGATCTGCGTTCCGTATATCGTGCTGGGACTTGTTTTCGGAAGGTATGCGGTGGCGCTTATCGCAAGATACGAGGGGTTCGGGGCTCTCAATTTGATCTTTGTCTACATGCCGTTTTTCCTGTGTTCCGCCGTGCTCTTGCTTGTCGCCTGCGCGCTGAATCTGAACGCGGATTGCGAGGAATGCGGATGTTCGGGCGCTCTCAGACCCACGCTTGTCAGGACGCTGAAGATCTTGGGCGTAAACGTCGCGGTCTCCTTTGTGTTTATGATCGTCATAGGCGGGATCTGCGGAGGAGTGATCATCGTGAAGTTGTTTTAGGCTTCCCACAGGGTTTGCCGTATAAATTTTCAAATCCCGAACACGCTAAACACAGAGTGTGAGGGAAATATGTATTCGAAAAAATTTGTCAAATTGAAGATTTTTATCCTTGTCGGGGCGTTTGCGATCGTCTTGGCGCTTTCCGCGACGTGCTCGCTGTTTGCAGGCGCGTCCGTTGCGTTTGCCGAAAGCTATTTTTCAGAGGGGAAGTCGGCGTATCTCATAGACAGCGCGACGGGCACGGTGCTTTATGCGCGCAACGAAAAGGCGAGGCTTCCCATAGCAAGCATGGTGAAGATCATGACCTCGCTTTTGACCTTCGAGGCGGTGGAAAGAGGGGACGTCTCGCTTGACGACGACGTTGCCGTAAGCGATCTTGCCGCAAGCATGGGCGGCTCGCAGGTGTTTTTGGACGCGGGCACAACGCACAAACTCGACGACCTTCTCAAAACAGTCATTGTGGCGTCCGCAAACGACAGCTGTGTGGCTCTTGCCGAGCACATCTCGGGAAGCGTGTCCGCGTTTGTCGCGAGGATGAACGAGAGGGCGAAAGAGTTGGGCATGAACGACACGTCCTTCAAAAACTGTACGGGACTTCCCGCGGCGGAGAGCTTTTCCTGCGCGCAGGACGTGGCGAAAATGTTTGGCGAACTCATCAAACATCCGCACTATTTCGAGCACGCGAAGGTCTGGCTCGAGGACTATATGCATCCCGACGGCAGGGCGACGAGCATAACCAATACAAACAAACTCGTGCGCTTCTACAATGGCTGCGACGGCGGCAAGACGGGGTATACGGGAGAGGCTAAGTTCTGTTTGGCGGCGACCGCAAAGCGGGACGGCATGAGAGTGATCGCCGTCATAATAGGCGCGTCGGGCTCGAAGGAGAGGAACGCCGCCGTAAGCGGAATGTTCGACTTCGCGTTCGCAAACTATTCAAACGCGACCCTCGTGAAGAGCGGGGAGCTGATTGACAACTCCATTGAGGTCATAGGCGGCAAGAAAGCCGATCTGAACGTCACGGTATCCAAGGACGTCTCTCAGCTGATGAGCAGAAAGGAACAGGCGGAGTTCGAGCTGAAATACGAGTTAGAAAAGAAGGTCAAAGCTCCCGTCAAAGCGGGGGACGTAGTGGGCAAAGCCTTGCTTGTCAAAAACGGCGAGATAATCAGCGAAACCGACGTCGTTGCGGCGGAGGATGTGAAAGCGATGTCCCTTTACGACGCGATCGAGCGCATAGGCAGGCGCTGGGGCATAGGCTGAGAAAAGATTTGCGATATCCACGGCCGAGCGGAATTACGCTCGGTCGTTTTTCATTTTTGAGTTTTTGCATGTCGATGAGCTGACTTTCCGTCATTTACCTTTTCGGCATAATACGAAATCCGCCGTTGTCACGAGCAAAAAAATCAAAACTCGGTGAAACAACGCATATCAAAACCGCAAAGACGTAATTTATAAACAGATAGACAAAACACAAAGCGCGGAAAACAGCCATATAAAAAAGCGTAAAATGCGGCATATCAGCCCATAAAAATTCAAACTGCGGCAAACAGACCAATAGAAAACCGCATAACAAAAGTATCGGCACACAGCAAAACAATCTATTCAGCACAAAGAAAAAGCGTAAAGCGCGAGAAAAAGACCACAGAAATAGCACAAAGCGATACAAATAATGCATATCAAAAAACCGCAAAGCGAGGCGAAACAGCCATATTAAAAACTACAAAACGAGGCGAAAAGGCAATATATTGCGTTCATATCTTTCCGCGCGGCGCTAATGATTGACAATTTTCCTTTTTTATGTTAATATTCATTCTACATTATGTACGACGAAAATCAAAACGCGATCGCAGACGAGCTTCAACAAGCGACGGCGGCAGACGAACAAGTCTCCGCCGATTTGGCGTACTCCGAAGTTTCCGCCGAGGAAACAGTCTCCGCGGGCGCGGAAGAGGTTGAGGCGCAGGGCGAGAGCGTTCCTCTTGACGGCGAGACGGAGGACGTGCAAGCTGAGGGGAGCAGGGAAGAGCAATATTCGCAAAAATTTGAAAAATACATGCAATCAAAGCGCAAAAAGACGCGCGACACGTCCGAGCCGAAACACTACGAAGTGGTGATGATCGTTGACGATCCAAATGAAGCCAACTCCTTTGCAAAGCCCGAGCCAAAGTTCAGAATAGCGGACTTCGAGGGACCAATACAGATGCTCCTCGCGATGCTCAACAGCGAGAACATTCGCGTGGAGGACTTTTTCATATCCGACGTCACAAGCAAGTATGTGGAGATCATCAAAAACACCCCGAAGGAGGAGTTGGACTACGACTACGCGGGGGAGTTTGTGGTGTGCGCGGCGTGCATTGTGTATTTGAAATCCGCGTTTTCCCTGCCCAATGACGAAAACGCCTCGGACGCGGAGGACGATATCGCCTTCCAACGCGATCTGTTTTTGAAGAGAATGGCGGAGTACGAGTTGATACAAAAGCAGAGCCTCAAGCTGAAAGAGCAGGAGACCACAAATCGCTTTTATCGCGAGCCCATGTACGACGAGGACGATTGCAGGGTCGCGCTTGTCAACTTCTCTCTCCCCAAGCTCGTGGAGGCGTACGCGCGCGTGCTTGTCAACAACGAGCGCAAGGAGTTGGAGGATATCCCGAAAAAGGTCGTCAAGGACAGATTTTCCGTGCACGAGCAAATGTTTCACATTTTGGAAGTGATATCCATACGCAAAACCGTAGATTTCGAGGAACTTTTCGAGCCCGATTACGACAGGTCGGACATCGTCACGACATTCCTTGCTGTGCTCGAACTTTTGAAATACGGACGGCTCTCGGCAACGCAGGAGGAGGCGTTCGGGCGCATCGAGTTGCACGGCATAGAGGGTGCGGAACTTTTGCCGCTTGAATTTGAGGAGGGGGACGATGGAAAATATTGATCAGGTCGTGGAAGCGCTTATATTTGCAAGCGGAAGCCCGATATCCAAGACGGAGATATGCGAAAAGTTTGCCGAGCTTACGATGGGCAAACTCAACTCTATCGTGAAAGGTCTGCAAAAAAAGTACGGCGGGGACAGCGGAGTTTTGCTTGTCGAATTCAACGGCAAGTTGCAAATGATGTCCAATCCCGCCTACGGCGACGCGATCGCCGAGGTCCTCACTCCGCTCAAGGAAAAGGAGCTTACAAAGACATTGTTGGAAGTGCTGTCCGCGATAGCTTACAATCAGCCCATCACAAGGATAGACATTGACTATATGCGCGGGGGGACAAACTCCGAGTACGCCGTGTCCGCGCTCCTAAAAGCGGGGCTTATCGAGGTCGTGGGCAGGAAAGACGCGGTCGGCAGGCCTCTGCTTTACGGCACTACGGACGAGTTTTTGAAGAAGTTTCAAATTTCGGATATCAGCGAGTTGCCCGACTATTCGGCAGTGCTTGAAAAACTTCAACTGCTCAATCCCGACTCCTCGCAAAACCTCTTCCACAACAGGACGATTTTCGGGGAGGAGAGCGCGGAAGAGGCTGCCGCGGACAGCGTGTCCGAACCCGACGACGATATCTTCACGGACGAGGATCCCGACTTTTTGGAAGGCGAGGACTACGAAGTTTACGATTGACAAACGCCGAAGTGGGCAAATCGTCAAATGAAGTGCAACGCTTTTAACGATGGATCCCGCCGCAAGCCCTCCGCTTGCTTTGTCTAAATTTGTTGCGTTGGATCGGACTTTGCACAGACTTTTGATTTTGACAAGGCGTTTCGCAGAAAGTGTAATTTGAAAGCGTCAAAAAAGGCGTCCGACGGACGCCTTTTTCATATGGATTTTCAACTTGTTTGCGGTTTTATTCCGCCGCGGGCAGGGGATTGAAAGTGCCCACCGCGGCTTCCACAAGTTCGAGGTCGAGGTTTTCGAAAATGATGTTGTTGGCGTACTTTTGCGCGTCCTCGATTTTCTCCTCTGAATTGACGGTCCAAAACAGCACGGGCAGTTTTTTCGCCCACTTGAGGATATATTTGTTCGGGCTGAGAGTCCTGTCCACCGCCTTCACGTCGTAGGCGATGAAGTCGGGATGAGTGATCTTGCATATCCACATTTTGCCCATGAAGTTGGTGGGGAACCAGCGGGCCTTTTTGCCGTCGAGGGAAGCCCATGTGCACAGTTCGCCGACGGGAAGAGAACAGTGCTTTTTTGCGTATTTGACCGCTTCGAAGTTGAAGGATTGAAGCACGATATTGCCTTCGTAGCCCTCGATTGCCTTTATCGTTTCCCGCTCGATCGTATGGTTGAAAGGATTTGTGCCCTTGATCTCGCACAAAATCCCCGTCCTGCCGTCCACCGCGTCCAAAAACTCCCGCATGGTGGGGATGGTGTATTCCGTGCCGAGGAGGCGATAGGTTTTAAGCTCCTCCAGAGTGCAGTCCTTCAAATTTCTGTCCACGCCGCACACGCGCTTGAGGTTTGCGTCATGAAAAACCACGACAACGCCGTCTTTTGTGACCTGCGTGTCCATCTCTATGTTGTAGTTGTGCTCGATCGCGTTTTCAAAAGCGGGGAGACTGTTTTCGGGGAAACGAGCGTCGTGCAAGCCCCTGTGCGCAATAGGTCTTGAAAAGAGCCAATCAAAATTCATAACTTCCCTCTAAATCCAAATATTTTGTTGATAAAATTTTATAATTACATTATAATAAAGTCAATAACTTTTTGTAAGGAAAGCGCAAAATTTGCATAATGACGGCGGTTTCCGCCGAAAGAGGTGGCTTTGAACAAACAACACATACGCAACTTTTCCATCATCGCGCATATTGACCACGGCAAGAGCACGCTCGCGGACAGGTTGATAGAGCGCACGGGCACGGTAAGCGAACGGGATATGGAAAATCAGCTTTTGGACAACATGGATATAGAGCGCGAGAGGGGCATAACCATCAAATTGCAAACTTGCCGCCTCTATTACACCTACAAGGGAGAGGAGTATGTGCTCAACCTGATAGACACTCCCGGGCATGTGGACTTCACCTACGAGGTGTCAAGGTCGCTTGCCGCGTGCGAGGGCGCGCTTCTTGTGGTGGACGCAACGCAGGGCGTGGAGGCGCAAACTCTCAGCAACGTGTATCTTGCGCTTGAAAACAACCTCGAGATATTGCCCGTCATCAACAAAATCGACCTTGCCTCCGCCGACGTGGACGCTGTCAAGTTGGAGATAGAGGATATCATAGGCTTGGACACGGACGGCTGTCCCTTGGTCTCGGCAAAGGAAGGCGTGGGGATCGACGAGCTGATAGGGCAGATCATAGACAAACTTCCCGCTCCGTCGGGCGAGGAAGACGCGCCGCTCAAAGCGCTGATCTTCGACAGCTTTTACGACAACTACAAGGGCGCGATCTCCATGGTGCGCCTTATGGACGGCAGTGTAAAGGTGGGGGACAAAATCAAGATGATGTCCTCGGGCAAGTGCTTCGAAGTGGTGGAAGTCGGATATTTTTCTCCCTCCATGCGCCCGTGCGCCAAGCTCAGCGCGGGAGAAGTCGGATATATCGCCGCAAGCATAAAAAACGTAGGCGACACCGCCGTGGGCGACACTGTGACAAGCGCGGACAACCCCACTCCGCATCCGCTTGCGGGTTACAAAAAGGCGACGCCTATGGTGTACACGGGGGTTTTCCCCGCGGACGGCGCGAAGTACGACGACCTCAAAGAGGCGCTTTTGAAATTGCAACTCAACGACGCGTCCCTCAGCTTCGAGCCCGAGGTCTCCACGGCGCTCGGATTCGGCTTCCGTTGCGGGTTTTTGGGGCTTTTGCATATGGAGATCATAGAGGAAAGGCTTGAAAGAGAGTTCGACCTCGACCTCATCACAACCGCGCCTAGCGTGAGCTATATCGTCACAAAGACAAACGGGGAAAAACTGACCATAGACAATCCCACCGCGCTTCCGCCGCAGACCGAGATCGCGTATATCGAGGAGCCCGTGGTCAAAGCCACGCTGTTTTCGCCGCCCGATTACGTGGGCCCGATCATGGAGCTTTGCCAAGGGAAGAGAGGAATATTTGTGGATATGTCCTATATCGACCCGACCCGCGTGCAGATCGTGTATCGCATACCCCTGAACGAGATCATCTACGACTTCTTCGACAGCCTCAAATCGCGCACGCGCGGATACGCCTCGCTCGATTACGAGATGGACGGCTATGTCAAGAGCGACCTCGTGCGGCTGGATATGATGATCAACGGCGAGCTGTGCGACGCGCTGTCCATCATCGTGCACCGCGACAACGCCTACGCAAGGGGAAGAGGAATTGCGGAAAGGCTGAAAGAAGTCATCCCGAGACAGCTCTTCGAGATACCCATTCAAGCGACGATCGGCGGCAAGATAATCGCGCGCGAGACCGTCAAGGCGTACAGAAAGGACGTGCTTGCAAAGTGCTACGGCGGCGACATCACGCGCAAAAAGAAACTGCTCGAAAAGCAGAAAGAGGGCAAAAAGCGTATGCGCAAGGTGGGCTCGGTGGAGGTCCCGAGCGAGGCGTTCATTTCCATTCTGAAAATCGACGACTGACCCTCTTTTGCAAGGCGAATATCATGGAACTGTACATTCATTTTCCGTTTTGTAGATCAAAGTGCAGATATTGCGATTTCAACTCGTATGCGGGCGTAGACGCGGGCACCGTCTTTTCCTATTTTTCCGCGCTGAAAAAGGAGATACGCATGGCGTCCGAGCAGTTCGGGCGGGCGAAGGTGACTTCGGCGTACCTCGGAGGCGGCACTCCGAACCTGCTTGACAAGGAGAAAATTGCGAGCGTGTGCGAGGAACTTCGTCGGGATTTCGATTTGACAAATTTGAAGGAATTTACAATAGAATGCAATCCCGAAAGCATGGACGAGGAAAAACTCGAGACATACAGGCGGTGCGGGATAGACCGCATAAGCATTGGTGTACAGAGCCTCGACGACAGAAATTTGAAGAGCGTCGGCAGGATACACGACTCAAAAAGGGCAATGGAAAGCCTCCGCCTTGCAAGGAAGTTTTTCGACAACGTTTCCTGCGACGTGATGATAGGCTTGCCCTACGACGATCCCGAGCTTGTGCGCTCCGAGCTTTTGACGCTCGCGCCGCAAGTCGAGCATATGTCCGTCTATCAACTCACTCTTGAAGAGGGCACGCCTCTTGCCGCGAGAGTGAAAGAGGGCAGGACTTTGCTTCCCGACGACGACGAAGTGGCGGAACTTATGGACGAGGCGATAGGCATATTGCGAGGCGAGGGCTTTGAAAGATACGAGATATCCAACTTCGCGCGTGAAGGACGGCGCTCCGTCCACAACTTCGGATATTGGACGAGAGAGGAATATTTGGGCTTCGGCGCGGGGGCGGCTTCCCTTGTCAAGACCTCGGACGGCATATCCCCGCTTGAAAAGGAACTGCGCTTTTCCTCTCCCAAGGATATCCACGCGTACATCGGGGGAGTGAACTGCGTGGACAGCTTTGACGCTATCCCGCGCATGGACTTCGAAGTGCTCGGGCAAAAGGAGATTGACTACGAGGAGATCATGCTCGGTTTGCGCACCGCGGACGGCGTGGACAAGCGCAAATTGCAGGGGCGTATACCTCCCGTGTACATGCGTTTTTTCAAAGATATGGGGGACAGATTGGCTCTAAACGACGAGGGCATGGAGAAGATGAACGGCGTCCTAACGGCTATCCTTTGAGCCGAAACGCCGCCGAGTCGAATACGGCTACTGAACCGAAACTCCGTTGAACCGAAACGCCGCCGAGCCAAAACATATCCGGGTCGAAACGCCGAACTTCAACGCATAGTTTGCTCCGTTCCGAGTTTACGATAACGCGCCGTCGCTTTGAAACTATATGCCTTTGGGTGCATACCGTGAACATAATTTTCGTTATTTTTTGAACTAAGTATTCCGAAAAACCCGAAAAATTGTAAAACTTTCCGCCAACTTTTGCTTTTGTTGTGCCGTACAAACATGCCTGCAATTCTCGCATTGACAAGTGCTCAAACGTGTATTATATGGCTTTTGCGCATATGCGATTGCGTTGGAGCAAACCCCAAAGTTTTTCAATTTGCCGCGATTTGACGCAATGTTTTGCCCGCTCCGAGTTTAGTACAATCTGCCTTTGTTTTGCAAATCATTCGTCTTTTGCGCATGTCGGCAAGACGGAATTTTCTGTCCGTAGTGTTTCGTGGCATGCGGCTTTTTGTGCATATGTTACGCGAAAAGCGAGGTTTTTTCGGATTTCCGTATCCCGATTTCCGCTAGATATCCTTTTTCATTAGGCAGACGGGCGGAGCGGTCGAGCGCGGCGTCTTGCAGATATATGGGCGCTTGCTATACGATATTTGCCGTCCCTGATGAAAAATGTATAATTTCAGAAAAATTGTGCATAATTCCGGTTGCGTATTCTTCGGAGATTTGATATAATTCAAGCATACTTTCGGAGGCAATCATGACACCCGATTTTTCAGTTTTCGGAGAAACGCCAAGCGCGCCTATCGCTCTTATCGCCACTCCCGGCGCGGAGGAGCTTGCGCAGCTCATCGACAAACGTCTCATCACTCTTTTCAACGAATCTCATCTCGGCAGGAAGCTCAAACGCGACACGTTTTTGCTCTCTTCCGACTGCCCGCGCTTCACAAACGGCGACGCAAAGGGCATTGTGTATGAGACCGTAAGAGGGAAGGATCTGTACATCATCTGCGACCCGGGCAATCACGGGGTCACGTACACCATGATGGGCAAGGAAGTCCCGCTGACTCCCGACGAGCATTTTGCAAACCTCAAGCGTATCATCTGCGCTTGCACGGGCAAACCCGCTCGCATCACTGTGATCATGCCCATGCTGTACGGCGGACGTCAGCATCGCCGCAACGCGAGGGAATCGCTGGATTGCGCAATGATGCTTCAGGAGCTGGCTTCCATGGGCGTAAGCGACATCATCACCTTCGACGCGCACGATCCGAGAGTGCAAAATGCGGTCCCGTTTATGGGATTTGACAACTATTTTGCGCATTATCAGATTTTGAAACAGCTCGTCAAGCATTTCCCCGAAATTCAACTTGACAAAAATCACACCATGGTCATATCTCCAGACGAGGGCGCAATGACGCGCAACGTCTATTATGCCTCGGTGTTGGGCTTGGACCTCGGCATGTTCTACAAGCGCCGCGACTATTCCACCATCATCAACGGGCGCAATCCCATCGTAGCGCATGAGTATATCGGCAGTCCCGTGATGGGCATGGACGTGTTTGTTGCGGACGATATGATCGCAACGGGCGATTCAATTTTGAAGCTCGCAAAGGAGATCAAGGAAAAGGGCGCTCACAAAGTGTTCCTCGCCGCGACTTTCTCACTCTTCACGGAGGGCGTGGAGAAGTTCAACAGGGCGTACGAACAGGGCATTTTCGACGCAGTGCTTTCCACAAACCTCACTTACAGGATCCCCGAACTCAGCGATTGCAAGTGGTTTATCGAAGCGGACATGTCAAAATACATATCCTACATCATCGCCGCGGCAAACTTCAACGAGTCGGTTTCAAATCTCCTCGATCCGTCGCAGAAGATACATGAGCTTGTCTCCGCTTTGAAGAGGTAAAAATGAAGCTCAAATGGTTGGGACATTCATCATTTCTGCTTGTCGCAAGCGACGGAACGTCCGTTGTCACGGACCCGTACAGCGGCATAGGAATGGCCTTCCCAAGCGTGCGGGCGGACGCGGTGACTGTCAGCCACTCACATACCGATCACAACAACGTGAAAGGCGTCGGCGGCGACCCCAAAGTGTTTTCGACAAGCGGGGAGCACAGGATAGGAAGCGTCGGCATTTACTGCTTCGAGGCTTCGCATGACGAAAGAGGGGGAGCCCGCCGAGGCAAAACCCTCGTGACCTTGTTCGAGATAGACGGCCACAAGGTCTGTCATATGGGGGACATAGGGGAGCCTTGCTCGGAACTTGTTGCAAACAAGATAGGACATGTGGATATTCTCCTCATTCCCGTGGGCGGGACGTACACTGTCACCGCGGAAGGAGCAAAAGAATATGTAAGGAGGCTAGCGCCAAATGTTGTGATACCTATGCACTACAAGGAGGGCGGCTGCACGCTGGATATCCAAGGCGTGGACAGTTTCGCCGCTTTGTTCAACGTCGAGGACGTCGTTTGCGTTCGCTCGGACGAACTCAACGAGGACGATATCGACAAATTTCTTTCTTCCGACACAACACGCGTCATTATTTTCAAAAGGTCTTAGTACATAATATTTTCATTCAAATCCCCATCGACCGAACAACACAACCAAGAATTTGTATTTTAGGAGTATTTTATGCAGGTATACACCATTGAAGAACTGAACCGTAAGAGCATTTTCGAAGTCCGCGCGATCGCCAAAGACGTCGGCATATCCGCTCCCACCAAGATGAACAAGGCGGAGCTTGTGGACGCCATTTTCAAGATATCAAACGGACAAATGGCGCCGCCCGAGGCGCCCAGAAGAGGCCGCCCGAGGAAGGAGCCGTACGCTCCCGCCGCAAGACCCGACGCAAAGCCTGCGGGGGAGACGCGTCAGCCTCAGCCGCAAAGGGACATTCAGCCCAAATATCATCCCGCGCGCAACGCGGACAGACAGCCCGAGCGCAGAGATTTCCGCTCGCCTCGCGCACAGGAAACTTCCGTTTTGCAGGAGCCTAAGACGGACGACAATCCCGCGCAACTCAGAGAGGGATATCTTGAGATCAATCCCGACGGCTACGGCTTCCTCAGAGTGAAAAACGGCGAGTTCAACGATATGGACGCCTACGTGAGCGCGATGAAGATCAAGCAATACTCGCTAAGAAGAGGGGATTATGTCAAGGCGCTTTGCAAGACCGTGCAGGAGGGCAGACCCGCCGCGGTGATACAAGTGACCGAGATCAACGGCGACGACCCCTCGACCATAGGCAAACGCCTGAACTTCGACGAAATGGTCCCGATCTATCCCGACGAGCGCATTCGCCTCGAGGGACAGCCGCGCGACTACGCCACAAGATGCATAGATTTGGTCTCGCCGATAGGCAAGGGGCAGAGGGGCATCATTGTGTCTCCTCCGAAAGCGGGAAAGACGACGCTTCTGAAAATGATCGCCGCTTCAATTGCGCAAAACTATCCCGATATCGAGCTGAAGGTCCTGCTGATAGACGAGCGCCCCGAAGAGGTCACGGACATGCAACGCTCAATCAAGGGCGAAGTCGTCTATTCCACCTTTGACGAGCTTCCAGAACACCATACAAAAACCGCGGAAATGATGCTGGACAGGGCAAAACGCCTTGTGGAAATGGGCAAGGACGTCGTGATTTTGTTGGACAGCCTTACAAGACTCGCGCGCGCGTACAACCTCACTGTTCCGCCCACGGGCAGAACGCTTTCGGGCGGCATAGACCCGGGCGCGCTCCACAGCCCGAAACGCTTCTTCGGCTCCGCGCGCAACATAGAGAACGGCGGCTCGCTGACAATCATCGCGACCGCGCTCATCGACACGGGCAGCCGTATGGACGACGTGATCTTCGAGGAGTTCAAGGGCACGGGCAATATGGAGATACACCTCGACCGCACACTGTCTGAAAAGAGGATATTCCCCGCGATCGACCTCGCAAAGAGCGGCACGAGGAAGGAGGAACTGCTTCTCACTCCGTCCGAACTTGAGGGCACGTGGGCGATACGCAAGCTGTTGTCGGGCTCGGACAATGCGGAAGCGACGTCCAATTTGCTCAATATGCTTGTCAAGACCACTTCCAACAAGGAGTTTATCGACCAGCTCCTTCTTCACCTCAAGGTGATACAGAAGGAAGGGTATACAGTGCGCGGCAGCAAAAATTGACAAATGTATTCGCGATAAAACAGGGCGCTCTATGCGCCCTTTGTTTTTGCCCGCAAATGGAAAAGCGATATTCTAATCGAACAAAATTTCCGTATCCGCCCGATATTTTGCAATTTGTATGCGCCGCGCGGCATGTCGCGTCCGCATGTTTTGCCAACTCAAAGCGTCGCGCTCTTTTTGACATGTCGCAACAATGGCTCCCATTTTCAGCTGTGAGATAGGCATATATATCGCGCCAAACGTCGCTTTTCATACGCTTTCGGAAACTTTGTCAAACCGCGCTAAATTTTATAAATAAAAATCCGAATTTTCGCTTGTCAAATCGCCAATGTTAATATATAATCTTAGCGTTGGGTTTAGAGAGGAAAAGCTCTCGCATGAACAGTTGAGGGAAATGGTTTTGTTGTCCATTGTCTCTCAACTGCCACCCATGTGCAGACGTGGGAACTCAGGGGAAAGAAATCAAAATTGAATTACATAAAGTCCTTGGAGAAGTCGCCTAGTTTGGTCGAGGGCGCGCGACTGGAAATCGCGTAACCGTCAAAAGCGGTTCAAGAGTTCGAATCTCTTCTTCTCCGCCAGTCAAAACCTAAAACAAACTCTCGAAGTTAGTTTTAGGTTTTCCTTTTATTTAGATATAAAATGCAATTTCGGACGAAAACATAATTATATTTTCATCTCAATTAAAAGTTGTAGCTCATAAGGACATTTATAACTAAAAAGATTTTTCGCACGCACTGTTCTTGCGCAAATTAAAAGCCCCGATTGTTCATCAGGGCTCACATTTATCGGCGTATTGAAATAAATTTCTATTTTATCATCGTATAGCACCACCTTCTTAACCAATATATCAATCAATAGCTGTGCTTCCATTCGTAATGCACTTTCGTAAAATTCACACAGTTCATCTTTTGTCAGCTTAACGGAAGTTTTGCTTCTCTCGATTATCAATTGCCTGTCAATCTCATTTAACTGAGTTTCCAGTTCCTGCATACGCTTGTTTGTGGTATTGTTCATTATACCCATCTCAATGCCTTTCATTATATTGTTAAGTGATCGTTCTACGTTATGTTTTTGCTTTTGCAAGATTGTCAAATTCGGGTTTGACTTTATTAACTCGTCCTGCATTTTCAGTATTTTATCCACCATCCCGCTCATTACTTTTGGTTTGGATAATTCGGACACTATGCTGTCAAGCACGATTTTATCCAAATAATCTTTCCGCATCAATTTTTTATGACAAGGTTCTACGCCGATTTTACCTTTGCAGCGATAATAGTACATTACTGCGCCTGTTTTGGATGTTCCGCTTACACCCGTCATCATTGATCCGCAATATCCGCATATTACTTTGTTTTTAAGCAAATATCTTGTCATAACGCTTGATTTCCCATTTTTATTCTTTGCAATTTTAGCTCGAACTCGGTTATAAATCTCGGCAGATACTATCTGCGAACGCATTGAATAAGTATTTGCAATGCGCGGCTTCGCCGCCACTTGAACACGTTCAAGACTTACGCTTCGTCTGTAGTTGTTTACAAAATGATTTGGCTATGTTATAATACTTTTTACAAATCATGGATGCGACGTGCGAAGTATATATCAAAGAATGATCTCAAAAGAAATGTTGGAGGACAATTTATGCCAAACGAGGGTGGTTATATATACGTGTTGACAAACCCATCTTTTCCTGAATATGTAAAGATTGGATACGCCGATAATGTTGACGAGAGGGTAGCTCAACTTAATCGTAGCGAATGTACGCCCTTTGCTTTTAGAATATATGCCACGTTACATGTGACAAGCAGGCTTGCCGACAAGCAAGTGCACAAACTTATAGATACATTCAAACCTGAATTACATGCAAAAGAAAATGTAAATGGCAAACTGCGGGTACGAGAATTTTTTGCTATGTCTGCGGCTGAGGCCGTTGAAATATTGACAATGATTGGTAGCATATATGATGAAAGGCCCCAAATATATGCAAGCAGCAAGGACGAACAACAAGAAAAAAAGATAGCTACGGATGCCGCCATAGCGACAGAAAGACGTTCGCCATTTTCCTTTTACAAGTGTGGGATTAGAAATGGATCAAAAATAGTGTATATAGGGGATCCATCAATCGTATGCTATGTGACAGGAGAAAGAGAAATAAGTTACAATGGCGAGAAAACCTCATTGTCTGCTCTCGCAAAAAAGTTGTTGAAGAAAAGCAAAGGAGTGCAAGGAACACTATATTTTACATATGAAGGCGAGGTTTTGTCCGCATTGAGAAAACGTCTGGAAGATGAAGGAGTATATGGCCAAAATGATGAATTGACGGTGACGGAAGGAACGCCGCAAGAGAATAGTCATGAAGCTGAGGAAGAAATTCTCTATTTCACAATGACCAAATATGACGCAAAATGCCGTCGCACGGGAAAGGGATATACATTGTTAAAAGGAAGCCATATTTCCCCAACACTCAAGAGCAGTTGCAGAGATGATGGTAAGAAACTTCGAGAAAAATATGCTGCAATTATTTCATCTGATTTCATCACGCTTGAAGATATATATTTCAGCAGCAGTTCCACGGCGGCTAAGTTTGTGTCGGGTTCAAGTGTGAACGGCAAACTGTATTGGAAAACAAAAGACGGAGTTTTATTGAAAGACCTATTGGAAAACGACGCAAGGTGATTTTGCTTCGATTCATTTGACATATTATCGGCAAAAAAGCAAGAATTTGCGTTGTGGATTTGAGGCGGTTTTTGCCGATAGCGGAAATGTTTTGCCGAAAAAGACAGGATAGAGAGCGGAAGCGGGCGGATTTGGGAGAAGGATTGTATGTCCGTTTCTCGGCGGCTCCTCGCTTCTGCACGCAAAAGCCCGACCGCCTTGCATATGCCGAGTAGAATGAAAAGAGAATGACACAGTTCGACGAGAAGGGCGGAAGAAAAGTGTTTTCGAGGCGAGGGACTTAAATTTTTGCGAGACAAAACAGGTCACCTAAACGTCTCAAACGGCGGAAGCGGCAAGTTGAGCGGATTTAATTGACATTTTTGCGGGTTTTGGTATAATAATATATTGGTGGCGCAGTATTCTAGTCAGATCTCACCGCTCCGAAGACGGGGGTAAAATATCGTCGACGGGCATATCGATGAAGTTTCTGGTGATGGCTTCTTTTGCCCAAATTGGGGCTGTTGCTGGGAGTTAAGGATTTCGGGCGGCTTGCAACGGCATGCAAACCCCGACCCGACTTCCGTGGAGACCCGACTCGGTGACAAGTTTTTTGTGACTGACCGGGGTGAAACCTGTTTATGCGGTGCATTGGCGCTGTGTACAGAGTAGCCTGCTTTGAGTGATGTGCAGGGATAGAGGAACAACGTCATGTCGTATGGCCAATACGCCTTGACGATCGCCTTTTGAAATCCACATTGCAAAAAAAGATAAGGACGGGGGAGATCTGCAAAGGAAAACTTCTAGACTGTTCTTCGAGACGGCTTGGGGATTATAGTGTGTTCTAAGTGGCGATTCGGTTGCTATATGCTGCGCGGAGTGATTGGAAACTCCTTGGACGGCGACGACAAGTTTTCGCGCAGGGAAATCCTACCGAACCTAAGACGCAAGGTTTACCCGAGCTGTTGCCACCAAAAAATAAATTAAGAGGACAACTTTGGAAAACGAAGCTCCCAACGATACAAACAACAACTTAAGCGACGCCACCGAAGAGGGGGCGCTTGACAGCGCCGTCAGCATTGAAAAGATCAAGGCGACAAGCAAAAGCAAGGCGTCCCTTGACGATCAAGTCGACGTCAAAAAGAAAAAACCCCGCAAAAAATACAACACTTGGTGGATCAAAGCGACGATCATATCTCTTGTGCTCGCCGCGTTTTTCAGCTATTTGAGCGAGCTGACAGCCTCGGCAAGTTCAATTGTAATTATTGTCTTGTTGCTGGCGTTTTTGATCATTTCAAGCATTCTGTTCGACTCGATCGGCGTTGCTGTGACCTCTTGCGACATGACTCCCATCGCCTCTATGGCGTCGCGAAAGATCTACGGCGCAAAGACGGCGATGTGGCTTGTGAAAAACAGGGACACAGTGTCGAGCATTTGCAACGACGTCATTGGGGACATCTTCGGCATCATATCGGGCGCGTGCTCCGCGGCGATCGTGCTTAAGATCATGATGAGTCTTGACGAGAGCTGGCAGAAGTGGCTGTCCGTGATCATCTCCGCGGTGGTCTCCGCGCTTACGATAGGCGGCAAGGCGTTTATGAAGAATATCGCCATAAAAAATTCAAAAGATTTTGTCATGTTTGTCGCGCGCGTGCTTGCCATCTTCAACCGCAACGAGCGCAAGATCCGCAAGAAGGAATCCGCCAAAAAACAGCGCGCAAAGGACGACGGAAGCAATGAGGCTTGACGTCTATCTCAAGGAAAATTTCAATCTCAGATCCCGTACGTACGCGGAAAATCTCATCAAGACGGGGAGGGTTTTTGTCAACGGCGAGGCGATCTTGCGCACCTCGTACGAGCCTTCCGCGCAGGATGTCATTTTGATCTCCGAGGATGAAAACTACGCATCTCAAGGCGCCTACAAGCTGGAAGAGGCGTTCAACGCGTTCGGGCTTGACGTGCGGGGCAAGCGCTGTCTTGACCTCGGCTGTTCAAACGGCGGATTTACGGATTGCCTCTTACGGCACGGCGCGGGAAGCGTGCTCGCGGTGGACATAGGAGAGTGCGCGTTGCCCGAAGAGTTGAAGCACAGCGGAAAAGTTGAATTTTTGCGCGCCAACGCGCGCGAGCTCCCGTCCTTTGTCAGGGACATGCAATTTGCGTGTTCGGATCTGAGCTTCATATCCCTAAAACTCGTTTTGGGAGAGATATACAGGGCGCTCGCGGAGGAGGGAGAGGCGGTTTTGCTTGTGAAGCCGCAATTCGAACTCAACAGGCGCGCGCTGAACAAGCAGGGCGTCGTCAAGGACGAAAAGCTCAGACTGTCCGCCTTGGACGGCGTAATCGAAGAGGGCAAGAGGGTTGGCTTCGAGCTTCTCGGCAAGTGTACGTCTCCCGTACGCTACGCGCAAAAGAACGTGGAATATCTCATTTGGCTGAAAAAACCCGCTCGCTGAATTCGGACAATCGCGACACTTTGCGCCTTGTCCTCTTTTAAGCCTCGTTGCTTATTTAGAATAGTACGACATTTATACCTCGCCGCTTGAACGCTTCAAGTATTTGTATTAAACAATTCATACTGAAACAAGTTAGTTAGGCTGATTTTTGCAGTTTTGAGAGTTCTTCATCTGTGTGATCGTCGGAAGAATTTTCCGTCTTGTACTCTTGTCTTTTTTTCGGCGGACGAAGAAACAAGCCAGCGGACGGAGAAACAAGCAAATGCTTATATGATTATAATGACTATATTAATTTTCTGACTGTTTGGTATTTTTTATTTTTAGGGCGATATTACACTTCGATTTCAGGAAGATATAATACTCTCGCAATATGATACTCTAATATCTTATGGCAATATCGCTTTCATATATAAGCAGTAGACGATACGGGAAAGCCTCGAGAGCGGGGTGATGAAACAATAAAAAAATCGCGTTCCAAGCGCGAGCGCAATTTCGTTTTCGACAGGGATTTTTTATCTTAGAAAGGCGGGAAGTTTTGGAGGGAAAAGTTTATAAATATGCACAAATATGCAAATTTTATTCATCCGCGGCGTTTTTTCACAAATATGATGATAATTGCGATGACCACAGCCGTAAGAAGCCCTGCAAGCCCTGCCACAAGTTTGACCGTAAATTCAGTTAGTGCGATAATTGCCGTTGTCATAAGATGATTATAACAGATATTTCCCGCTTGTCAATATTCCAAACAAAAGTCGCCATCTGTATTTGTATTTAGCCTTTCGCAAGTTTTCGCCGTATTAAAAATTTGCAAAAAAAAATAAATATTTATTCATTTTCACTTGCATAAAAATTTTCTATATTGTATAATGCCATGGGATGAAGAAATGAAGATCGCCGTTGTGTCTAAATTTGACTCTGAAAAAAGCGCCGAGCGCGCGGCTGTTTTGGCCGGGCTGTCCAAGGACGGTTACGCGCTGTACGAGTGCGTTTGTCCCTCGGACATTCCCGTGGACGCGGACGCTGTGCTTGTGTTCGGCGGGGACGGCACCGTGCTTGAGACAGTTCGAGCGCTTCGCGGGCGAGAGGTGCCCATACTCGGCGTCAACCTCGGCAATCTCGGGTTTTTGACCGCGCTTGAGCGCAGCGCGACCGCGGAGGACGTGGAAGCTCTGCTGCAAAACGGTGTGGCGTGTCGGCTGATGTTGCTCAAAGCGACGCTTGACGGCTCGGATATAGGCTATGCCTTGAACGACGTCGTGCTTCGCTCGGAGGTGTTCAAGCCCATTCGCTTCGACCTGTTTGTGGACGGTGCGTATCAGGACAGCTATCACGGCGACGGATTGATAATTTCCACTCCCGCGGGGTCCACGGCGTACTCGCTGTCGGCTTCGGGGCCCGTGCTCGCGCGCGGCGTGGACGCGGTGGTGCTGAATCCCATCTGTCCTCATTCGCTACACTCCCGCGCGCTTGTCGTCGGATCTGACTGTACGATCCAAGCAAAACTTTTCGGGGGCTATGCGGCGGGCGTGTGCGTGGACGGCAACCAGATCATATCCGTTCAACGGCCGGGGGCGACGCTTACCGTGTCGCGTTCGGACAGATCCGCCTTGTTCCTAGGCATATCAAAGGACGACTTCTATCAAAAACTACTCAAAAAGATGAACCGTTGGGGGATCACCGACGGATCGAATTAGGGGGGGGGTACTATGTCAAGAGCAAACAGACAACTGAAAATCATCGACATCATTTCAAAGCACGATATTGACACGCAAGAGGAGCTTGTGGACTTCCTGAGGAAGGAGGGGTTCAACGTCACGCAAGCCACGATCTCCCGCGACATAAAGGACATGGGGATCATCAAAACGCTTGCCGCGGACGGAAGGCACTATAAGTATACGTTGCAATCCAACAAGGAAAACTCCACGTCGGACAAGTTCTTCAGCATGTTCAAAACCGCGATAAAGTCCATCAACAGTTCGGGCAATCTGATTGTGATACGCACCGAGGAGGCAAGCGCGGGACCCGTTGCGCAGTACATAGACGATCTGCGCCTCGAGGAGGTTTTGGGAGTCGTCGCGGGCGAAAACACCATCTTCGTCGCAGTTGACGATCCTGCCCACAACGAGAGAGTCAGCGAAAGGCTCCGCAATCTGTCAGGCTCGAGCAGAGGCTAGAGAGGTCATGCATGCTTGAAGAGCTGTATGTCGAAAATATCGCGCTTATAGACAAGCTCGAGCTTCGTCTGCGGGACGGGCTGAATATCCTCAGCGGCGAGACGGGCGCAGGCAAGTCCATCATCATAGACTCGCTCAATTTTGTGTTGGGAGAGAGAGCGGACAGATCCTTGATACGCTACGGAAGCGAACAGGCAGCGGTTCAGGCGGTTTTTTCGGATTACGAAACGGACAGCGTTTTGCAATATATGTCGGATATGGGCATTGAGCGGGACGCCGTTTTGATTTTGCGAAGGAAAATGACCGTGGACGGCAAAAACGAGTGCCGCATAAACGGCAGAGTCACCACGCTCGGCATTTTGAAGGGCTTGACGGAACTTCTTGTGGACATTCACGGACAGCACGAGCATCAATCCCTTTTGCACAGCGCGACGCATATCGGGCTGTTGGATTCGTTGGGCGGCGCGCCTCTTTTGAAAGCCAAAGAGGACTACGACGCGCTGTTTAAGGAATACAGCTCGGTCAAACGCAGGCTGTCCGCGTTTGGCGACGAGGGGGAGCGCAAGCGCAAGATAGACATTCTGTCTTATCAGATCGAAGAGATAAAGAACGCCTCCGTCGAGGAGGGAGAAGAAGACTCGTTGCTTGCACAGCGCAAGCGCGTCCGCAATATGGAAAAGATCCTTTCCGCGCTCGAGGGCGGGATAGGACTGCTTGAAGGCGGCAGTGGCATGAGCGTCGCGGGCACGATCAAAAGCGCGGGATCCTTGCTGAACGCCATTTCCTCCTACGACGACGAGATCCCCGAGCTTGCGGACAGGCTGGACAGCGCAAAACTTGAGATAGAGGACATTTCCGACTCCTTGAAGCGGCTTCTGGACAAGTTGGATTTCGACAGCAGAAGCGCGGACAAGATAGAGCAAAGGTTGGAGGTCGTGCGCAGCATACAGCGCAAATACGGCGGCTCCTACGAGGCGATGACTTCATTTTTGACGTCCGCTGAGCGCGAGCTTGAAACCCTCGTGGGCGCGGATGAAGAGGTCGCCGAGCTTCAAGCCTCCGCCTCCAAAATTAAATCAAAACTTTTGCTTTCCGCGTCCAAACTGACCGAACTCAGAAAAAATACCGCTTTTGACTTCGAGCGCGCCATGCTCAAAGAGCTTTCGGATCTCGGCATGAGCGGATCCACTTTTTCCGTGCGGATATCAAGCGCGACAAGCGTGGACGAACTGTCCGCAAACGGCGCGGACAGCGTGGAGTTTTTGATCTCGCCCAACAAAGGCGAGCCATTGAAACCGCTTGCAAAGATCATTTCGGGCGGCGAGATGTCCCGCTTTATGCTTGCGCTCAAAAACATTCTCGCGCGTATCGACGGCATAGGCACGCTCGTGTTCGACGAGATTGACGCGGGGATATCAGGCAATATCGCGGCGGTCGTCGCGGAAAAGCTGTGCAACATATCCCGCGCAAGGCAGGTGATCGCCGTCACGCATATGCCCGGGCTTGCGGCAATGGCGGACAATCACTATCTCATTTCAAAGTCCGTGGAGGGCGAAAAGACATTGACGCATGTCGAATACCTCGAGGACGACACCGACGAGGTAGCGCGACTTATCGGCGGGGACGACTACAGCAAATACGCCGTTCTGCACGCGCAGGAGATGAAGGCGTGGGCAAGGCGCTATAAGGACAGCCTGAAACAGTAGGTTTTCGCTTGTCCGGTGGATATATCCGCGGATATGTGTCAAGTCAAAAATGCGACATATCAAATCCGCATATCGAGGCTCCGCCTCGATTTTTTTGTATCGTAGTCTATTTGATTTCGTAGTCTATTTTGTTTTTTTTGTCATTATGTAGTGACTGTTTTGTGTTTGTTGTTCCGTGTCGGATATATTGACTTTGCCATTCCGCAGTCGGCTATTTTCGCTATTTTACGCAGTAGGCGAGTTTTATTCGGCTGACGAATAAAATGTACGCTTTATGTTTTGCCTTTCAATATGTTGCATTTGTTATTCAGCAGTCGCACATGTTGCTTTGTGCTATTCCGTCGTCGCACAGCGTTAGTCTCATATTTGTTTTTTTATTATCATCCGTCGGATAATTGCGTCGTTGTCGTTTGAGAGGTTTTCGGCAAGCGATTTCAAATTTTCCTTTTCGGCTTTACGCCTCCGCATTATTTTCAAAGTCTGTATATTTTTGCTTGCGTCGGCAAAAATCTTAGCATGGACAGGCTGTTCGTCACAAACATAGAGGATAAAGAGGTGCTGTTTGACCGTGCGAGGGACAGAGAAGGCGTCCGCGGCGACCCGCCGAAAAATACGCAATGCAACTCGGCGCCACCCTCTGACGAACAGCCTGTCGCGGGTGAACTATGATTGAAAGAAAAGAGTATCAGGAGTATGTCAAGCAAAAATCTCCGAAATCGCCCATGGTGCGCACGCTCGTCGCGGCGTTTTTGGTGGGCGGAACGATATGTTGCGTCGGCGAGGGGATAAAGGATATTTTGATGCTGATCTTCAAGCAGATGTCCGAAAAGGACGCGGCGATCTGGGAGAGCTGTATCATGATCTTCCTCGGCAGCTTTTTCACCGCGCTCGGGCTTTACGACAAACTCGGCCACTACGCGGGCGGAGGCTCCATAATCCCCATCACGGGGTTTGCCAATTCGGTGATATCTCCCGCGATGGAGTACAACCGCGAGGGCGTGTTTTTCGGCGTATGCGCAAAGATGTTCGTCATCGCGGGTCCGATCATCGTGTTCGGCATTACGGCGGGCTTCTTGGTGGGCGTGATAGGCTATTTTGTGATCTGAGGCGATATGAGAACCATCAAATTTTCAAAACCCATTTATATCAGAAGCGGATTTACCATCGTCGGCCCCAAAGAGGGCGAGGGCAACTTCGGCGACTGCTTTGACATTGTGCTCAAAGACGACATTTGGGAGGAGAGATCCTACGAAAAGTGCGAGAGCAAAATGCATCGCGACGCCATCACGGGCGCCATCAAAAAAGCGGGGCTTGAAAAAGAGGACCTCGACGTGCTGATGGGCGGAGATCTGCTCAACGAGCTGAGCGCTACAAGCCTTGCCGCGCGCAACTTTCCAAGCGCTTATCTCGGGCTTTACAACGCCTGCTCAACCTTTTCCGAGGCAATGCTTGTCGGTGGGATGTTGCTTGACGGCGGATTTGCAAAGTACGTTTCCTGCTCCACGTCAAGTCACTATTCCTCCGCCGAGAGACAGTATCGCTATCCTCTCGAACTCGGCAATCAGCGCACTCCAACCGCGCAATGGACCGTGACGGGCGCGGGATGCACCATACTCGGCGTCACGCCTCCTAACCGCGAAAATTGCCGCGTGTACGAGGACGATATCATCGCCATTGACGAGACCATGCAACTTGACTCCAAACAGCTTGAAAAGTACAAAAAGAGCATATCCAAGCAAAAACAGGTGGTCAATTTGCAAAGATCCAACATAATCGAGGACAATTTCGGCAAGATGTACAACGACTATATGACTCCGCTCACGCACTTCGCCGTGCTCACGGGCGGCACAATGGGCAGGGTGATAGACCTCGGCATAGACGACGAGGCGAACATGGGCGCCGCAATGGCTCCCGCCGCATGCGACACGATCCTGACCCACTTCAAAGAGACTGGACTGGACCCGAGCGATTACGACGGGATATTCACGGGGGATCTCGGCCGCTTCGGCAAACAGACGCTTGAATATCTTCTGTCAAAAGAGGGCATAACTCTTCCCGAATACTATATGGATACGGGCGCGAGCTATTACACTCCGGAACAAAAGACCTTTCAAGGCGGCTCGGGCGCGGGGTGCGTAAACACAGTGTTCAACGGCTACATTCTCAAAATGTTGCAAAGAGGGGAGTTCAAGCGCATATTGGTGGTCCCGACAGGCGCGCTCCTGAACAAGGACACTCCTCTTCAAAAAGAAACTATCCCCGGCGTGGCGCATGCTTTTACAGTGGAAAGCGTGCCGTATGACGAGATATCAAGCAGATAAGTATTCCAAAAAACAACAAATTTTTGAATACTTTTTGCAAACAGGTGAAATTATGGAAGTGTTTTTGACGTATCTTAAAGTGTTTGCCGTGGGCGGGCTTGTCTGCCTTGCGGGGCAGATACTGATCAACAAAACCAAGATGTCCTCCGCAAGGATACTTGTGCTCTACATGATGATCGGCGTTGTGCTCGAACTCAGCGGCGCGTTTGAATATATGAAACAATTCGCGGGTTCGGGCGTGACCATTCCCATCATGGGTTTCGGCTCCAACCTCGCAAAAGGCGCTCTCGAAGGCGCAAAAGCAAATGGATTTATGGGCGCCGTCACAGGCGGCATCAGCGCCGTCGCGGCAGGGCTGACCACAGTCATTGTGTGCGGATTGGGGTTTGGGGTGATTGCGCGCTCCCGCTCCAAAAAGGTGTAAAACGGCGCTATTGAGCGAATAGCTGTGTCAGCGCCCCCTGCCCGCCAAGTCATGTACTAAGTGTACATTTGGCTTGTCGTTCAGGGGGCGCTTCCTTGCTCTTCATCTCAATATCGCCGTTTTACCATTCTTTATCTTATGATTGTTTTCATTGTGGCGCTATGTGTTGTCAACAGACCTGTTTTTTGTATGATAGTTTGGACGAGCGCTTCCCCGGGGTCCCCATCAAAACGCGTAGCGTTTTCATGGGGTAGGATTGGGCCGCCCTGCCTAGTGGCGCTTACTTGTCACTCATCTCAATATCGCCGTTTTACCATTCACTATTATATTTTTAGATTTCATCATATCCTCTCGCGGCGCTGTTGAGCGAATAGCTGTGTCCACGTCTCTCGTAGTTTGTCCAAACAATATGTGCACATTTTGTTTGTCGTACACGTTTACTTGTCAATCATCTCAATATAACAATTTTGCATGCTTTATTTGAATGTTTCATTTTGTTTTGCTTTTAATCAATCTTATTCCTAATGTGAATATTCCGTCTATTTACTGTGTTTTCCGATTTGATTTACGGATTTAGGTTGAGCATATCCGAGATATTGTTCATGCTGAGGTAGGTGTCGGGGATCTTGCCGACGATGACGTTTTCGCAGACGAGGACTTCGGCTTTTATGCGCACTGTTGGCTCGTCTATGGGGGTGATTATGCTGACGTCGGCATAGACGTCAATGTATATCTTGTGTGCGGTTTGGTTTATGCCCGCGGACTGAAAGTAGGACACAAAGTCGCAATTTGCGGTGCCGATCGGCACGATTTTGATGATGACGTCGGGTCCGAAGCCCATGAGCAGCGCAAGCCCCGTGAACGTTCCGACCGCGATCGAGATCTCCTGCGTGCCGAGGCTGTCCAGATTTGCCTGCGCAAGGTTGGCTATCTCGCGCGCGATGGAGTTTATGCGCGGGGAATTTGCTTGGATAAGGGAGACGTCGCCAGCTTCGTTGAACTTGATCTCGAACAGATCTTCATATGTTATGCCGCCGTTTATGACAGTGGATGCCGCAATATTGACGGCGTTTGTCGCGGTCGCGCGCACCTGAGCGATCGCGCTTCCCATGACAGTCGGCACTATGTTTTTGCGGAAGTAGACCGTGCAAAACACAAAGGCGGCGACAACGACAAGTATCGCAATGACAACTCTTGCGAGTTTTGGCCGCATATTCTTTGATATCGCATGTTTCACGCGCTATTATATGTGGCAAACGCCTGAAAATTGCACCGCGCAAAACCCTACGATTGTTTTGACAATTCCTTTACAATTTCCAAAAGTAGGATTATACTGAATTTATGGATTTATTCGATCTTGACAACAACATCGAGAGGCTGGCTCCTCTTGCGGAAAGGATGCGCCCAAAGACTTTGGACGAGTTTTTGGGGCAGGGCAAATTGATAGGCGAAGGCTCCTTGCTTAGGCGCGCGGTCGCGGCGGACAGGCTGGGGAGCTGTATCTTTTACGGCCCTCCCGGCACGGGAAAGACCACGCTTGCCAACATAATTGCCTCCACCACCAACGCGAATTTTGTGAAGCTGAACGCCGTCACAAGCGGAGTTGCGGACGCAAAAAAGGTGATAGAAGAGGCAAGAGAGCGTTTGCGCATGTACGGCAAACGCACATATCTCTTGCTTGACGAGTGCCATAGGTGGAACAAGGCGCAATCCGACAGCGTGCTTCAAGCGATCGAGCAGGGATATATCATCTTCATCGGCTCCACTACGGAAAATCCCTATGTTTCCATGACGCGCGCGATCGTTTCGAGGTGCAGAGTTTTCACTTTTTCCCGCCTCACCGAAGAGGATGTGTTGAAAGGTCTCAAACGCGCCGCCGCAGACAAGGAGCGGGGGCTTGGCAACATGGGGCTTGAAGTGACCGAAAAGGCGTTCCGTCATCTTGCGTGGGCAAGCGGAGGGGACATGCGCACCGCGCTCAACGCGCTTGAGCTTGCCGCGCTGACCACAAAGCCCTCCGAGGACGGCGTGATACGCGTCACCGAAAAGGAAGCGGAGCAGTCCATTCAGCAAAAGTCCCTAAGTGTGACCGAGGACATGTACTACGACATGATTTCCGCGTTCATAAAGAGCATGCGCGGAAGCGATTCCAACGCGGCGCTGTATTGGGCGGAGCGGCTTATCGAGGCGGGGTGCGACCCCATGCTGATCTCAAGGCGTATTATGATACACGCCTGCGAGGACGTCGGCATGGCGGACCCGAACGCGATCGTCGTCGCGCAGTCCTGCGTGGCGGCGTTCGAGCGCATAGGCTTGCCCGAGGGGAGGATACCTCTTGCGGAGGGAATAATCTACGTGTCCGAAGCTCCCAAGTCGAACACAGTCGTCACCGCGCTTGACGCCGCGGAGCACGCGGTCAAGACAGTGAAGCACGAGAGTGTGCCCCTCTATCTGAGAGACCCGAACTTCAAGGGAGAGGAGAAGGTCAGCGGATACAAATATCCGCACAACTACGGCGGCTGGGTGGAGCAACAATATCTGCCCGACGAGCTCAAAGACGCCGAGTTTTACGTCCCGTCAACGCACGGTTTCGAGCAGGATATAAGACGGCGCAGAGCGGAGCGCAAAAAAAAAGCATGACATACACAAAATGCGGTCCGCTTCGACGGGCCGAAAGATATCGGTTCGGAGGCATATATGCTTGAAATTTCTCATCTGACAAAGACATACGCGGGCAGTCATTCTCCGTCTGTGGACAACATATCGTTCACTGTAAACGACGGCGAGATATTCGGCTTTATCGGTCCAAACGGCGCGGGCAAATCCACCACGATCAAGTGCATCACGGGCATAATTTCCGTCACGGACGGCGACGTCATCGTAAACGGCAAGAGCCTTAAAACAAACCCGCTCGCCGCAAAAGCGGACATCGGGTATGTCAGCGACGACCACGCGCTTTACGAGGGGCTGACGGGCATAGAATACATAAACTTCATATCCGACGTTTTCAGAGTGGGCGCCGCGGAAAGAGAGGAGAGATTGAACAGGTTGGCGGCGCTGTTTTCCCTCGAGGACGCGGTGAAGAAGCAGATATCCACTTACTCGCACGGCATGAAGCAAAAGCTCAACATAATCGGCGCGCTCATCCACGAGCCGAAGATATGGATATTGGACGAGCCCATGACGGGGCTGGATCCGAAATCCGCCTACAACCTCAAAAAGCTGATGCGCGAGCATGCGGACAAGGGGAATATCGTGTTTTTCAGCTCGCACGTTCTCGAAGTCGTGGAAAAGGTCTGCGATCGTATCGCCATAATCGACGGCGGACATCTTGTCACCGTATGCACGCTTGACGAACTCAAAGCCCGCAACGTGGACAGATCTTTGGAAGAGCTGTTCCTGAAACTGACGGACGACGAGTATTCAAAACAATTCAGACAAGAGGAAGCTCCCGAAGAAGCATTGCTGTCCGCAGAAGCGCCCAAACCTTTGGAAACTCAAATCGAAACGGCAACCGGAGAGGCGCCGCAGTCCGTCGAAAGTCAAAGCGCGGCGGAAACCGCAACCAACGAAGCGCCGTCAGACGGAGAGGGCGTATGAGAGACTTTGCGATAGTTTTCAAAACTCTTTTCCTCAACTCAAACTTGCGCAGCGTAAAGGCGAACGGAAAGAGGAAAATATCCCAAAAAGTGATGATCATCATCGTGCTCATCCCCTTTTTGCTGATCTTGTGCGGCGCGGTGGGATATATGTCGTACGCGGCTTTGGACAGCGTAGCTTCGCTTTCCGCGATCATCACCGCAGTCGTCGGCATTGCGCAAATCGTATCCCTGATCTTCGGCTTTTACGGCGTGATAAACACGCTTTATTCGGGCTCGGACCGCGCGTTGCTCAACTCATTGCCGCTTAGGCCCGCGTCCGTGTTTATGGCAAAGTTTGCCCTAAGCTATCTCAACTTGCTTGGGACGTGCGCGCTGTTGATCCTGCCTCTGGGTCTTACTTCGTCCATTGCGTACGCCGCAAGCGGACGGGAAATGTTTTACGCGTTTTTCGCGCTGATATTTGTCGTCACGCTTCTTGCGCCCATCCTTCCTCTTGCCGTCATCACGCTGTTTTCCCTTCCCATCAACTATATAGGCTCGTTTTTGAAGGGGCGCACGGTTTTGAAATCCGTGCTGTCCATTTTGGTCTACGTCGTGATCTTTGCGGCGTATTTTGCGGCGATCGTGCTCCTCAACAGACCGGGAGGAACTTCGGACGATCCCGCCGCCGTTGCGGGATTGGTTTCCTCGCTCTCTTCCTTCGGCGCAGCGTTTTACCCCTCGCAGGTGATGGTGCAGTGCGCGCTTGGGATAAACGGCTGGGTCAACTTCGGCATATCCGCGGGGATCACCGTCGGGCTTATCCTTGTCACAGTGCTTCTGGCGGCGCTGTTTTACGGACGTATATCAAAGCGCAACCTCGAGGCGGGGGACGATAAAACTCGTCATGCCGTGTCCTACAAGCAGAGCGGGATCATATCCGCGCTGATGAAGCGGGACATGTTGGGCATAATGCGCAATCCGCAACTTGCAATGACCAATTTGGCAACGCTGATATTGTCGCCCGTGATCACGTGCATATTTTACTTTGCGACGGTACAATCTATCGTCAAGGCGACGGAAGGCGGCTTTGGGGGCATCATGGGAATGACCTTTGTCTACATGATCACGTCCATATATCTGGGCGCCGCAAACATGCTCGCCTCGCTCGCCTTTTCGCGCGACGGCAAGGCGTTTTATCTGAACAAGGCGTTGCCCATAGACTCTAAGCGTTTGGTTGCCTCAAAATTGTTGTTGCCCCTCTTTGCAAGCCTCGCGGCGAACGTCGTGAACACAATCATAGTCTTGACGCTGTACAAGGCGCATGTAGCAAACGCGCTGGCGTATTTGATCTGTTCGCAGATGTACATTGTGGGAGGCATCGGTGTAAACATCTATTTGGACGCGCGCTACGGCAACGTAAATTGGACAAATCGTCAGGAACTCAAACAGGTGACGGGCGGCTTGAACAGGACGGTCGCAAGCGTCATCCTGACCATGGTTCCGTTTTTAGGATCTATCGCGGGTATAGTTTTGGGAGTGCTTGGAATGTCATTGCATTTGAGCCTCACCGTGGCATACGTCATATTCTGGGCGGCGTGCGCGGTCCCGTCCGCCGCGGTCATGGGAGTGGGGTTGTATCTTGCGCTTGGGCGCGCCGCATCCTACCTTGACGACTTCGGCGAGCGCACTTTTGTGCAGAGGCGCAAGTTGAATTCGGGCGGATTTATGCCACCCGGAAGAGGCGGACTGTTGAAGTGAAACAAGTCGATTAGAATATCGAATTTCAAACATAATGCCGTAATCGGCAAGGAGACGAATATGACAAAACGCAAGATAGGGCTGGACGTCGGCGACGTGCGTATCGGAGTGGCGGTCAGCGACCTCATGGGGCTCACGGCAAATCCGCGCGAAACGTATGTGCGCAAAAAGGAGGACGTTGCCGCCGACATAAAATACTTTTGCGACTACGCGGCGCGAGAGGACGCGGACGCTTTCGTCTTGGGGCTGCCCAAAAACATGGACGGCACCGAGGGACCACGCGCCGAGATCACGCGCGAGTTCGGGGATATGCTGGCAAGCGCAAGCGGGCTTGAAGTGATATATCAGGACGAGAGACTCACCACCGTCAGCGCGGAGAGGTTGCTCATTGAGGCGGACGTGCGCCGCGAAAAGCGCAAACAGGTCATTGACAAGGTTGCCGCGACCATAATTTTGCAGGCGTATCTGGACAGGACTTCCCGCTGAGTTTGGGTCGGCTCCGAAAAAAAATCTTGCATTTTTTTTGAAATCTGTTACTATCTATATAGGAAACGGCGCGTATCGCGCAAAAGGAGATAAATATGTCCGACATTTTTGACGATATCGACAACATGAACGACGACGACGTTATCGTGCTTTACAACGAACAGCTTGACAAGGAAGAGGAGTTTTACTTCCTCGCGACCTTGGACGTGGACGACAAGTGGTATATTGTAATGAAGCCCGTCGAACAGCTCGACGACATCGCCGACAACGAAGTTTTGATCTATGAGCTTGCCGAAAACGAAAGCGGCGACACCGTTATGCTTCCCATTGAGGAAGAGGATAGACTCAACAAGGTGTTTGAAGAGTTTATGAAGATGGCTGGCGACGAGTTGGAGTGCGACTGCGACTGCGCGGATTGCGCGGATCCTTGCGACCAGCGCCACGACGAGGACTGAGCCTCGGCTTCCCTATGACAAAGAAAATTTTTGTCGTCCTGTCCGCGGGAATGGCGCTTTTGCTCCTTCTCGTCGGACTTTTCGGATGCAACGCGGGCAAGATCAAGTTGAATTACGTTTTGCAAACTTCCATTGACGGAAGCGGTTATGTCGTATCCTCCGCGGAAGGAGACGGCAAGAGCGTGGATATTCCCGAGGATAAGGGCTTTTCAAAGGTGATAGGCATAGGGCAGAGCGCGTTCGAGGGGAAAGACAAACTCGAAAAGGCGACGATCCCCGCGACTGTAAAGTCCATAGGCAAAAACGCGTTCAAAAATTGCGCATCCCTGAAAACGATCGTCATAAGCGGAAACTCTCTGACAAAAATCGAGCAGGGAGCGTTTGAGGGTTGCGTATCGCTTGAAAGCGTCGTCTTGCCCTCCTCTTTGCAGACGTTGGGGAGCGACGCGTTCAAAGGTTGCGCGCGGCTTGAAGAATTTGTCGCGGGGGAAAAGACGTCAGATCTCAAAACAATAGGTTCAAACGTTTTCGAGGGTTGCGCAAATCTCAGACGCGTCGTGGGCACATTCGACTTGATATCCAAGATCGGCGACGACATAAAACTCAAGGAAATCGGAATTTGCGACGAGATTGTAAACGGCTTCGGGCAAAGGCTCGACTCGCCCGCTCGGCCCTCCGAAAAGATAAAGAGCATAGAGAAGATAGAATTTACAAATCCCGCGGTCAGCGTCATAGGGGACTACGCGTTTTCAATGTGTGCGGGGCTCAAGATCGTGACGATCCCAAGCGCCGTGACCTATATCGGCAGGGGAGCTTTTGCAAGTTGCGCGGAGCTTGAGATGACGCTCGAGGCGGGCAACGAAAAATACGCATTGCAAAATGGAGCGCTGTGTTGCAAGGACCCGTCCGTCCCCGAATACGGATATCTGTACGCCGTGATAGGCGCCGCGACCCTTCCGCAAAACGTATCGAGGCTGTGTTCGGGCTCCGTCGTCAAAAGCTCGGACGAGGAGTTTACGCTGCCAAATACGCTGACTTACATTGAAGATCATGCGTTTATGCCGTCTTGCGGAATCAAGAGGCTGATACTGTTCGACAACGCGGATTTGCAGATCGCAAGCAAGGCGTTTTCGCTTGCTCCGAACGGCTTCGAGATACGCTTTTTCGGCGGCGCGGACAGGTGGGCGACCCTCTCGGAAAACGTGAAGCTTGACGGCGTGACAGTCACTATTATGGGATAAAATCAGCCCAAGACTATTGCCAAGCGAGGGCAAATGATTGTCACATGGTTTTCAACGCAACATTGAACGGAAACGCGTGACCGATTATAGACGAAGATAAAAACCGCATAACGGAGAAAAAACCGCATATGAGTGAAAAAATTTTACGTCGCGATATCGCGGCGTTTTTCCGCCTTTTGGGCATGGATATGCAAAGTCGAAGGGCAAAGAAGGGGTAAAAGAGCGGATATGTCAAAAAAATTTGAAGATTTTGAAGTTTTTGACTTAAAAATATTTGCAAATTCCTTTTATATATTATATAATCCAAAAGACCGCACACCGAGGTTGAGCATAGGTTGTTCCGCAAGGTAGCCCATGCGACGACGCTTCGGGAGGTAAAAACAAATCGGGAGGTCATACAAGTTATGGCAGTGACAACAATGAAAGCCCTGCTCGAAGCAGGCGTACACTTCGGACACCAGACAAAGCGCTGGAATCCCAAAATGGCAAAGTATATCTATGCCACCCGCAACGACATTCACATCATCGACCTGCAAATTTCCGTGGATCATGTGGAAGCCGCATACGAGTTTGTCAAGAGCGTCGCGGCAGAGGGCAAATCCGTGCTGTTTGTCGGCACCAAAAAGCAGGCTCAGGACGCGATCAAGCAACAGGCTGAGCGTTGCGACATGTTCTACATCAACCAAAGATGGCTCGGCGGCACGCTGACCAATTTCAAGACCATTCGCACAAGAATAGACAGGCTGAACAAGATCAATCAAATGGAGATCGTCGGCGATTTCGAACTTCTCCCCAAAAAGGAAGTCATCGCGCTCAAAAAGGAGAGAGACGACCTTGAAAAGAACTTGGGCGGCATCAAAAATATGCGCACCCTTCCCGGTTGCCTGTTTGTTGTTGACCTCAAAAAAGAGGAAAACGCAATCAAAGAGGCAAGAAAGCTCAATATCCCCATCGTCGCCGTGGTCGACACCAACTGCGATCCCGACCTTGTGGACTATGTTATCCCGGGCAACGACGACGCCATCCGCGCCATCCAACTTTTCGCACAGCTCATGGCGGACGCCGTGATAGAGGCAAGACAGGGCGAATCCCTGCATCCCGCGGAAGCCGCCGAGGAAGCGGGCGCAGCGGAAGCGGTCGAAGAGACTCCCGCCGCAGAGGAGATATTGGAGGAATCCGTCAAGCTCACTCCCGAAGAGGCGCTTGAAAAGGCTCTTGCCGAAAAGGAAGCCGAGGAAAATTGAGTTCCCGCTTCAAATCAAAATTTTGCATATAGGAGAATAGATATATGGCATTCACAAGCAAAGACGTTATGGAGCTTCGTCAGCGCACGGGCGTTGGCATGATGGATTGCAAAAAGGCGCTCGTCGCAACAGACGGCGACATGGAAGCGGCAATCGACTATCTGCGCGAAAAGGGCATGGCGACCGCCGCAAAAAAAGAAGGTAGGATCGCCGCAGAGGGCATTGTGTACGCCGCAAGCAAGGGCGCAAAGCACACTCTTGTCGAGGTCAACTGCGAGTCCGACTTCGTGGCGGGCGGCCCCGTTTTCAAGGAATATGTCGCAAAGGTCGCGGACTATGTGCTGGACCACAGCGACGCGTCTGTCGAGGACGTCGTTGCGGCGATGCAACCCGTGACAAACGAGTATGTCATGAGAATGGGCGAGAAGCTGTCCATCCGTCGTTTCGTCGTCTATGAGGCGGCAAACAGCGAGGTCGACACCTACATTCACATGGGCGGCAAGATCGGCGTCATGGTCGAGGCGTCCGCGGGCGCGGATCATCAGATCATTCACGACGTGGCACTGCAGATCGCGGCGGCAAACGCGCAATACGTCAAAAAGTCCGAAGTACCCACGGCCGAGCTGGATCATGAGAGAGAGATCCTCAGAGCGCAAGCTCACAACGAGCCCAACCCCAAGCCCGAAGCCATCATCGAAAAGATGATAGAGGGCAGGATACAGAAATACTATAAAGAGGTTTGCCTGACCGAGCAGGTGTTTGTCAAGGACAACGAGATGACCATCGCTCAATATCTCGCAAAACACGGCAATGTCGAGATCATCCGCTTCACACGCTACGCAATGGGCGAGGGCTTGCAGAAGAGAGAGGACGACTTCGTGGGCGAGGTCATGGCGCAAGCAGGACTTAAGTGAGAAAAAAAGGAATGCGTCAGCATTCCTTTTTTTACGCGTAAATCAAATCATTTGACCGCATTAGATGCATGAAAAGAGGTGTTATGTCGGATATGGAAAACATGGTTTCGGACGAGCAACAAAAATCTGTGATCGATCCTTCGGTCGCGTACAAGCGCGTCATCGTAAAACTTTCCGGCGAGGCGCTCGCGGGTGACAACGGCATGGGCATTGACCTTGCCAAGTTGGATTTTGTCTGCGAGCAGATCGCGGGAGTGAGGCGCCTCGGGGTGGAGATAGGCATCGTGATCGGCGGAGGCAACTTCTGGCGGGGCAGACAGGCGGAGAGCAAGATGAATCGCTCCACCGCGGACCACATGGGCATGCTTGCCACCGTCATGAACGCGCTTGCGATACAAGATAGGCTTGAACAGCACGGAATACCCGTTCGGGTGCAGACCGCGCTGACCATCACCAAGGTCGCGGAGCCGTACATTTTGCGCAAAGCCGTGCGGCATCTTGAAAAGGGCAGGATAGTCATATTCGCCTGCGGCACGGGCAATCCCTACTTTTCCACGGACACGGGCGCGGCGCTCAGAGCGTGCGAGATCGGCGCGGACGCGCTGTTGCTTGCAAAAAACGTGGACGGCGTTTACGACAGCGATCCCAAACTCAACAAGGACGCAAAGCGCTTTGACAAACTGAGCTATATGCAAGTGATATCCATGGGCCTCAAAGCCATGGACACGACGGCGATCACCATGTGTATGGACAACTCCATGCCCATCATCGCGTTCAGCCTCTTGGAGCACGACAGCATCAGGAAGGCGGTCTGCGGCGAGAAGATTGGCACATATATCGGCAAGTGATCTCTGAGCCTACAACAGCATACAAAAGGTCCGTCCTTTGTCGGCGGATCTTTTCCTTTTCCCTCGAAAATTTTCTATTTGCGGCGTTTTGGCAAAGACTATTGATTTATAGTCAAACATTTGCTATAATTTAGTAAATATTTATTCTTGGAGGCAATTATGGCATACGGAATAGACGAAGTTGATCTCGTGTTCGACGAGCTGAATGAAAAATTCGAAAAGACAATGAACAACTTCAAAAACGAGCTAAGATCCATTCGCGCGGGCAGAGCAAATCCACATATCCTCGACAAGGTGCTTGTGGACTATTACGGAGTTTCCTCTCCGCTGAAGCAGGTCGCAAACATTTCCATCCCCGAGGCGAGGTTGCTTGTGATCTCCCCGTGGGAAAAATCCATGCTCAAGCCCATTGAAAGGGCGATCCTCGCGGCAAACATAGGCATCACGCCCAACAACGACGGCGTTGTCATCAGGCTGGTTTTCCCCGAGCTGAACGAGGAGCGCAGACGCTCCACTTTGAAGGAAGCAAAAACCCTGCTCGAAGAGGCGAAGATAGTCCTCCGCAACGCTCGCAGGGACGCGGTGGACGACCTCAAAAAACTCGAAAAGGATTCCGTCATCACCGAGGACGACCTCAAAAACTTCCTCTCGGACGTGGACAAGGCGCTTGCCAAGCAGATGGACGAAGCGGACAAGCTGTACAAGGACAAGGAAAAGGAGATCATGGAGATCTGATGGACCTCAAGCATATCGCGTTTATCCCCGACGGCAACGGCAGATGGGCGCAAGCGCACGGAATGGAGCGCAAAGAGGGCTACGTTCAAGGTCTGAAAGCGCTCAAAGCCGTGATCGCGCGCGCAGAGCAACGCGGCATAGAGGCTTTGTCGGTGTTCGCATTTTCCACCGAAAACGTCGCCCGTCCGCATGAGGAGCAGGCGGCAATTTTCCGCGCCGTTGAGAGTTTCAACAACTCCTACGACGGGGATATGCGCATCCTCTATATGGGGGATATCGACTCGCTTGACGAGCGGCTCGCCCAAAGCGTGGAGGACGTGGAAAGGCGGACGGCGGCCAACACGGGCATGATACTGAACATAGCGCTTGCCTACGGCGGCAGAGCGGATATCGTCCGCGCGGCAAAACTCGCGGCGGACAGCGGGGACTTCACCGAGGAGGGCTTTTTGGACAGGCTTTCGACAAGAGGGCTTCCTCCGCTCGACCTCGTGGTGCGCACGGGAGGCAGAAAACGCCTCTCAAATTTCATGCTGTATGAGGCGGCTTATGCCGAACTTATCTTCCTCGACAAGCTCTGGGGGGACATGAGTGGCGAGGACGTGGATATGATCATAGACGAATTCGAAAGCAGAAAAAGGACGTTTGGCGCATAATGAAAAGATTTTTGACCTCAATCTGTTTGATCGTGATGCTTGTCGCGTTTTTGGTATGCGGATATTTCGTCAGCCCCATTTTTGTGGATATGCTCGTTTTGCTGTTCATGGGCGGAGCGACCTATGAAATGTTCGTGTGCTTGAAGCGGGCGGGGTACAAAATGTTTGTCGCGCCTCCCGTTTTAGTGCTTTTGACGGCGTATCCCGCGTTCTATTTGATGCAATACTACGTCGGCGAGGGCAGTATGCGCGCAAGCGCGGGGCTTCAAGGGTTGATGATAGTCTTGCTTGCGGGGTTTATGCTTGTGCTGTCCATGTTCACTTTCTCGCGCGCGCACAACAAAAACAAATCTACGGAAAAAGTTGAAACGGAAAAGGACTCGGAAGCGCATGTTGAGGCGTCATCTTGCGCGGAAAGCGCGGCGGAGGCTTCGCAATCTGTAGGGACGGCGGGGCTGAACGATTTGTTTGCAAACATTTTCGTCCTCGTGTATCCCATGTTCTTTCTGACCGCGGCGTGGGTGATAAGCTACAAATACAGCGCGATATTCGCGATTTTGTTCGCGATCGCGGTGCCCGTGATAGGAAGCGATCTCTTCGCCTATTTTGTGGGCAGTTTGATAAAGGGCAAGAAGCTGTGCCCGTCCATAAGCCCGAAAAAGACGATCTCGGGCGCGGTGGGCGGAGTGATCGGCGGCATGGTCGTCGCCATCCTGCTTTGGGTGGTGTTCGAGTACGTGGGCTATCTGTTCCCGTCCTTTGCCGAGCAGTGCGGGTACATGCATTTCTTCTCCACGCAGGACGGCGGTTGGATGTGGAAGAGCGCGCTGGTCTATCTTGCGATAGGGCTTTTGATGGGCGCGATCTCCGAGCTTGGCGATCTTGCGGCTTCCCGTATCAAGCGCGCGATCGGCATAAAGGACTACGGGAAGATCTTCCCGGGACACGGCGGATTTTTGGACAGGATAGACAGCATAATGTACTGTTTGGTGGTCTTGCTCGTCGCGCTCGCCGCCGTGTACGGCTATTGAACACACAGAAACGCAATCTTTTCCGAACTTAAAAAGGCAAAAGTATGTTGAAAGAAGCAATGAAAACGGTTACGATCCTCGGCAGTACGGGCTCGGTCGGCAGACAGGTGCTCGCCGCAATAGACAGACACCGCGACATGTTCAAGGTGGTTGGGCTTTCGGCGTACAGAAACGAGGAACTGCTCAGAGAGCAGATCAACAAATATTCTCCCGACAACTATTATTTCCCGAGCGGCGCCGTAGAGGAGCAAAGCTCGCTTTTTGATTTTTTGGAGGATAAAAAGTACACAAAATGCCTATCATCCTTAGAGGAGCTCGCCGAGATGCCCGCGGATATCGTGGTGCTTGCCGTCAACGGCATAGCGGGGCTTTGGGCGGCAGTCGCGACACTGAAGCGCGGCGGCACGCTTGCGATCGCAAACAAGGAGACCATAGTCGCGGCGGGTAGGCATCTCAAAGCGCTTGAAAAGAAGTACGGCGGGCTTATCCTTCCTCTTGACACCGAACATTCCGCGATCTTCTCTTGCCTTAGAGGCGAGGACAAGCGGGAAGTCCGCAAGCTGATCCTGACCGCAAGCGGAGGCGCGTTCCGCGATCTTCCCATATCCGAGCTTGAAAAGGTCAAGCCCGAGGACGCGCTTATGCATCCCGTTTGGAAAATGGGCAAAAAGATCACCGTGGACTGCGCGACCCTCTTCAACAAGGGGCTTGAGGTGATGGAGGCAATGCGGCTTTTCGATATGGACGCGGACAGCATAGATGTGGTCATGCACAGGCAGAGCGTGGTGCACTCCTTGGTCGAGTTTAAGGACGGGGGGATGAAGGCGCTGTTGTCTGAGCCCGACATGGGGCTGTCGATCGAGAGCGCGCTGTTTTATCCCGCGCACGGCAGGGACGCGGTGAGTCCTTTGGACCTTGCAAAGGTGGGGACGCTGACCTTTTCCGCGCCCGATATGCAGAGATATCCCTGCCTCGACATCGCCTTGCGTGCGGCAAGAGCGGGCGAGGGCGCGTGTATCGCGACGTCCGCGGCGGACGAAGTGCTTGTGGAGGAATTTTTGAAGGGCAAGATATCTTATCACGAAATCCCGCATGCGCTCGGAAAGGTCCTCAACAAATTTTCCTCTGTCGGCGACGTGGAACTTGAAGATATTCTTCGCATAGATGAGAGCGCCAGAAAATACACTTATTCTATGATAGGAGCAAGATAGGTGTCGATTTTGTTGAGCGCGGCGAGCGCCGCTGAGGTTTTCAAATATATCGGCTACGTGATCGTGGCGCTTTTGGCGCTTATGGTGATGATAGTCGTGCACGAGTTGGGACATTACGTCGCTGGCAAACTGCTAGGCTTCAAAATAGACGAATTTGCAATCGGGTTCGGCCCGAAGATATTCAAACGCGTCAACAAAAAAACAGGAGAGCTTTTTTCGATTCGCCCCTTTCCCATAGGGGGCTTTTGCGCGTTCCATGGCGAGGACGCGGACGGCGCTTTGCTTGACGAAAACGGGGAGCAGGTCAAGGACGAAAACGGAAATATCGTCAAGGATCCGCAGGCGTTCAACAATCAAAAGGCGTGGAAGAGGCTGATAGTCCTGTTTTCGGGCGCGTTTATGAACTTCATGAGCGCGATCGTCATCATCACGATATATTTTGCCGCGTACGGACAAATTTTGCCCACGGTCGTGGGGACGCACTACGAGGCGCAAGCCGAGCTTTTGCAAGAGGGCGACGTGATATTGTCAATCAACTCGAAGCAAGTCAACATTGTCACGGAAGAGGACATAGACTCCGCGTTTGAAAAGCTCGGCGACTCGGCAAAATTTAAGGTGTTGCGAAAGGACAAGACAGTCAAACTTTCCGTAAGCAAGCGATATTATATCCCTTTCGAGGAGGGAGACTATATCATCTCGGTCAACGGCGAAGCGCTTGACGAGCCCTTGCCGTATCAAAGGCTGAGCGAGTGCGCGCTTGCGGATACGGACGAGCCGCTTTCGCTTTTGATGGTCAAACTCGACGCAGATGGGAAGGAGACGGGCGCAAAAAGCTCCGCCACCGTTCAGCGCGGCGCAAATCCGAACGACAAAGAAGGCTATTACAGCTACGGCTTCGGCATCACGCGCAGCGTATCGCAGGCAAAATTGCCGTTTTTCCTTGCGCTCGGCAGATCGTTCGGCTTCAGTTTTTATATCGTGTTCAAAATTTTGGCGTCGCTCGGCGCGCTGATCACGGGCAAAATAGGCTTGGCGTCTGCAGGCGGCACCATCACGACGATAGGGGTCATGGCAAAGGTCAGCGCTTTGGGCTTCGGCAACTTCCTGTACGTCGTGGCGGTGATCTCGGCAAACCTCGCGGTCATGAACCTTCTGCCTTTCCCCGCGCTTGACGGCAGCAGAATGTTGTTTACGCTGATTGAGATCGTGTTCCGAAAACCCGTGCCGAGGAAGATAGAGGCGGTGATACACACGGTAGGGCTTATCCTCTTAATAGTGCTCGCGGTGTTTTTGGACATCTTCCACCTCGTAAAAGGCTAGAAGGCGAACTTTTGCAAAGTTTCGACTTGTTCAAGCAAGGATTGAAACATGGTTTTGAAACATAGCTTTGAAAAGCGGCTTTGTAACATGCTTTTGAAACATAGCTTTGAAATATGACTTCGCTATGCGGATTTGAAACATGACATTGCAATGCGGCTTCGAAGCATGAATTTGCTACGCAGCTTTGAAAATCTATCCGTATCCCGCAGAACCGGCACAAAAAAGTTTTCAAAACTGCCCAAATCGGAAAAATACGTGTTATAATAATAAAAATCGCGCCGCGACAAAAAAGGTACGCGCTGCGCTGTATACTCGGAGAGGATATGAAAAGGAGATATTCAAGACAAGTCCATGTCGGGGACGTCGCCATAGGCGGGGACGCGCCCGTCAGCATACAATCCATGCTCAACGCAAAGACCGTGGACGTTGAGGGCTGTTTGAGGCAGATCGACGAACTGAAAGCCCTCGGATGCGACCTCATCAGGCTCGCGGTGCCCGACGAGGACTCCGCCGTCGCTTTCGGACAGATCGTCCGCCGTTCGGGACTTCCTCTCATCGCGGACGTGCATTACAGCTACAAACTCGCGCACCTCGCGATAGACAACGGCGCAAAGAAGCTGAGGATGAACCCGGGCAACATGACGGATTTTTCAAACATAAAACCGCTCGCACAGCGCATGGCAGATCTGGGTATCCCCGTCCGAGTGGGCGTAAACGGCGGCTCGCTTGCGGAAAAGTTCAGCGGCATGAACGAGGTCGACGCCCTCACCGAAAGCGCCTTGGAGTGCGCAAACGCGTTTGAAGCAAACGGATTGAAAGACATTGTGATCGCAATCAAGCACAGCGACCCCATGATAAATCTCGAAGCAAACAGAAAGCTCGCGTCAATGTGCGACTATCCCTTGCATATCGGCGTCACCGAGGCTGGGACTCTGCGCACGGGGCTTGTGAAATCCGCGATCGGCATAGGCGCGCTGTTGATGGAAGGGATAGGAGACACTGTGCGCGTAAGCCTCTCGACGGATATAAAGGAAGAAGTGCTTGCCGCAAGGCGCATCCTCTCAACGCTCGGGCTAAGGGAAGAGGGCGTAAACGTGGTGGCATGTCCCACATGCGCGCGCACTCAAATCGACGTGGAAGCGTTGGCGTCAAAGATAGAGATGATCTGCGCGGACGTGCGCAAGCCGCTCAAAATATCCGTGCTCGGCTGTCCTCTCAACGGGATAGGAGAGGGTAAGGGCAGCGACATAGGCATTGCGGGAGGGAAGGACAAGTCCGTGCTTCTTTTTGACGGCAAGGTCTACGCGACTGTTTCAAACGACGTCCTGTTGGACGAATTTTTGAAACTATTGAAACGCAAAATTGACGAATGACGCAAAAACTATTCTAAAATTCGACGAAAATCAGAACACTTGGAGCAAAACATGCAGGAAGCAAGGTTTATCAAGGAATTTGAAAGATTGAGCGGGGGAGAGTTCCCGGAACTTCGCTTGAACGGGGCGACGTATTTCACCGAGACGGGGAAGCTGTGTATTCGGTTTTTGCTGAACGCCTTTTTGTACAAGGATTTCACTGAAAACTCTGCAAAGACGGCGAAGGTCCTGTCCGTGCTGGAGCAGATCTTCCCGGGCGTAGACATAGAGGTCAAATACGTCAAAGCATACGCAGACGTCGCGACAGTGCGCAACAAGACCGTGGAATTTTTCAATTCAAACAACCAAATGCTCTTCAAAAAGCTGAACGACAACACGTTGAAAATTCAGGTTTCGGACGACGTAATTCGTCTTACATTTTGCTTTGACGCTCCCACTTGCCGCATGATTGCGGTCGGCACGCTCCCCGACGATCTGAAATTTTATCTGTCCAGATTGTTCACCGAAAGGGTGGAGATTCGGCTTGAAGAGACCGAACAGACGGACGAGGAAGAGGAGCTTTTGTCCTCAGCCACCACGGTGCGCCACACCGCGTTGCGCCTTGTCGGCGTTCAGACGGGAGAAAAGTTGTATGTCAGAGGCAAAATCGACGCAATTGCGCAACTGCCCAATTACATACACGACGTCACGCAAGAGGGGGACAATATTGTGCTTTGCGGCAAGGTGGAAAACGTGGTCCGCCGCAAATATCGCAACAAGCGCTTCAATCCCGAGGACCCGAAGAGCGGCCCCGAGGAGTTGCCGATCGTCAGCTTCATGCTCAACGACACGACGGGCAGAATGGACGCGGTTTGCTTTCCGCCCGCAAGCGACGATGATTGTCTGTCCGCGCTTGAGGACGGCGACGAAGTTATTTGCCTCGGACGAGTGGCGACGTCCGCGTTCAAGGGGACGCTAAGCTACACTGTCAACGCGATCTTCCGCTGTATAATCGACTACGACAGCATCCATCCCGTCGAGCGCAGACCCGTGCCCGAACGCTATGAAGTCGTTCGGCCTCAGCCCTACAAGGGAATAAGCGAACAGCAGTCCTTGCTCGACAGCTCCAACGAGGGCGTAGACAAATATTTTGAGGGCAAGACCTTTGTGGTTTTCGACTTGGAAACCACGTCCGCCGTCCCCGCGACGACTCAGATCGTCGAGATCGGGGCAATAAAGGTGGAAAACGGGGTGGAAACTCAAACTTTTTCCACTCTCGTGAAGCCCACGGTTCCCATTCCGCCCGAGGCGACGAGGATAAACCATATCTCGGACGATATGGTGGAATTTGCGCCGCCCATCGAGCAAGTGTTGCCCGACTTTTACAAGTTCTGCAACGGCGCGACACTTGTGGGGCACAACATAGAGGGCTTCGACCTGCCCATCGTTCAGAGGATAGGGAGCGAGATGGGATACTATTTCGACAATCCCACATTCGACACTCTGCAAAAGAGCAAACAGTACATACGAGGGCGCGCGCACTACGACCTCGAGAGTTTGGCGAGAGACCTCGAGCTTTTGCACACAAACGCGCACCGCGCTTTCAGCGACGTTGAGGCGACGCTGGGACTGTTCAGATATATCGTCAAGCGCATGGTGAAATAGCGGATAAACCGCTCGTCGTACGGCTAAGCTCCGCAAAAAACCCCGCGCGAAAGCGACGAGTACGTAAAGATATCTTACAAAAACGTCATTGCGCTTTGCGGCAAGGCGGGACGAAAATCCAATAAACAACCGCATGCGGATATTCCGAAACCTTGCAAAAACGCGGCGGGGATACGGCGAAACATAATACGTAAAGCGTTTTCCTTTACCGAAACGTACAAAGGGCGCAATGCAGATATAGCGAACAAGCGAAGCTCCCGCCGATACGGCAAAAGCGGATAGCACTGTTATAGAATAAATATTTCAAAAAAAGACATATATATTTTTTCAATACGCTTGCAAAACATTTTTTTATGTGATATCTTATTTGTAGCGATAAGTGTTGTGCTTAGAGTGGGCGATGGCTCACTCTTTGTTTTGAGGAGAGCATGTCGAACGTTTTGATAAAAGATGAGGACAAACAGACAGTGCTTGACGGCGTAAGCGAAACGCTTGCGGCGCTCGGGCTGGAGCTTGTCGAGGCGAAGATCTATCGCGAATACGGCGGCGACGTATTTGAGGTCTTGATATGGCGCGCAGAGGGCGTGGATCTGAACGAGTGCGAGCGCGCGCATGAGGCGGTCTCCGCAAAACTCGACGAATACGACGCGCTGTTTTGCGGGGCGTACACGCTGAAAGTGTCATCTATGGGCTTGGACAGACCCGTCGTCACCGACGACGACTTCCGCCGCTCGCTTGGCGTCGAACTCGAACTCAAGACGGACGACAAGACGAAATGCCACGGCATATTGAAGGATTTTACGGCGACCGCCGTCACCATAGAGGTCGGGGGCAAGCCGAAAACATTTGAAAGAAAACATTTAACCAAAGTACAGCCGTACATTAGGTTTTAGGAGGATTGTATGATAAACAAAGAGTTATTCCTTGCGCTGGACGCTCTCGAAAAGGACAGCCGCATCTCCAAAGAAGCGATGATCGAGTCCATTGAAGCGGGGTTGGCGTCCGCATACAAAAAGGAGTATGGCGTCTCCTGCCAAATTTCCGTCCGCATAAACGAGGAGAAGCAGACCTACAGAGTGTTTGCGCACAGGCTCGTCGTCGAAGAAGTGGAAAACGAGGAGGCGGAGATCTCCCTCGAGGACGCCCGCGACATAGACCCGAAATACAACATAGGCGACGTCGTGATCGAGGACATCACCCCCAAGGATTTTTCGAGGATCGCCGCGCAGACCGCAAAGCAGGTGACCATGCAAAGGATCAACGACCTCAAAAAAGAGATGGTGCTCAGCGAGATGAACAAGCGCACGGGGGAGATCCTCAGCGCGATCGTCAGGCGCAAAGAGGCAAACACGGTCTATGTCGAGATCACGGGCACGCAGATGGAAGGCGTCATGATGCCCTCGGATCAGATAAGAGGGGAGACCTACAACGTCGGCGACGTCATCAAAGTGTATATCAAAAAGATCAGAGGCAACGATCACGGCGCGCAAGTCGTGGTGTCCAGAAGCTCCGCGGGCTTTGTCCGCAGGCTGTTCGAGCTTGAAGTCCCCGAGATCAAGGCGGGGCTCGTGAAGATAGAAAATATCGCGAGAGAAGCGGGCTTCCGCACTAAGATATCCGTGAAAGCGGAAGATCCCAACGTGGACGCAATAGGAAGTTGCATAGGCACAAAGGGCGTCAGAATCAACGCTATCGTGGCGGAGCTTGGCGGCTTTGAAAAGGTGGACGTGATAGAATACAGCGACGATCCCGCGGAATATATCGCGCGCTCGCTCAGCCCCGCGACCGTGCTTATGGTCCGTACTGTCGCGGACGAGATGTCCGCAAGAGTCATTGTTCCCGACGACAAACTCAGCCTCGCAATAGGCAGAAACGGACAGAACGCGCGCCTCGCCGCAAAGCTGACGGGTTGGAAGATAGACGTCAAGCCGAATTCCTTCCTTATGTCCGCCGAGGAGCAATACAGCGATGCCGAGTAATCCGAAAAACACTCGCAGATGCTGCGCCTGTCGCGAGTACGCCGACAAGAGCGAACTAATCAGGATAGTGCGCCGACCCGACGGCGGCATAGCCGTGGACCCCTCCAAAAAGGCAAACGGAAGGGGAGTTTGGGTGCACGCAAAGGCGGAGTGCGTGGACAGGCTGAAAAAGAAGAAGCTGTTGAACGTCGCGTTCAAAACGAACGTGCCCCAAGAGGTTTACGAGGAGATAGATGTCCGACAATAAACTTGCGTCATATATCGGGCTCGCGCAACGGGCAAACGCCGTGCTTTACGGAGAGGATATGATCGTAAAGTGTAAGTCGAGCGTAAAGTTCGTGCTTGCGTCGACATCTGCTCCCGAAAAGTATCTGCAACGGCTCGCGCGCAGGTTGGAAGGTTTTGAGATATTCACAGTGGACGGGCTTTGCGCCGCGCTGCATCGAGACGGAGTTTACGCCGTCGCGATAACAAACGACGCGCTTGCAAGCGCAATCAAAAATTTGTTGAGGTGAGGAATGGCCGAGACTAAGAAGGATTCAACAAACGATTTCATCAAAAAACTTGCCGAGTTCAAAAACAGCAAGCTGACCGAGCTGTCAAACGAGATCTCGCGCGAAAAGGGCAGAGTCAGCTCGCTTATTTCCGCTATCAAGGCAAAACACAGCGCCTTGGAAGCCAAAAAGGCGGAGCAGGAGGCGCGCGCAAAGGCGGAAGCCGAGCAAGTCGCTCCCGAACCTCCCAAAAAGGAAGAGCCCAAATCCGCGGAGCCCGCAAAGGCGCAGGAGGAAAAGCCATCCCGTCCCGAGCCGAAGCCCGAGCAGAAACCCGAGCCAAAGCCTGAGCAAAAGCCGAAGCAGGACGCTCCCAAACCCGAAAAACCGCAGGTGGAACTCGGCGCGGACGGCAAGCCGCGCAGGGTGTTTACCCCCACTCCCGAGCCGCCCAAAAAGCCGAACGTCGTCACAAAGGTGTTCGGAAACGGCGGATATCAAGGCTCAAGAGGTCCGAAACCCACTCAGGGTCAGCCCAGACAGAACGGGCAAAATCCAAATGGTCCGCGCCGTCCGCTCGGATCCAATTTGGGCAACATTCCGCAGCCGCTCCCGCCAAAGACGGGCGGTCAGAAGGGCAAAGGCGGAAAGCAGACCCAATCCAACAACGGCAGAAATTACGACGATCGCAGTTCGCTCAACAAGCGCGCGCTTCAGCGCAAGGGCTATACCGTGGACGACAACATCACCTACGACGAAAACGGCGAGGAGGTGAAGTTCGGTTCGGATATGCGTTCCCGCTCCAACCGCTCGAGGAACAATTCCTCCGTCAACGCGGTCGTGATAGAGAGCGCGGTCATCACCACGGATCCCGTGCCCATCAAGACGCTCAGCGAAAAGATAGGCAAAACGGGCACACAGATCGTCAGCGCTCTGTTTACACTTGGCACTTTTAAGACGATCAACGACAGCATAGACTTCGAAACCGCAGAACTCATCGCGGACGAATTTGGCATAAAACTCGAATACAAACCCGACGTCACGCTTGAGGACACCCTCACCGCAAGGCTTGAAGTGGACGAAGTGGAGGACCTCGACAATCTTGTTGAAAGGCCGCCTATCGTCACAATCATGGGCCACGTCGATCACGGCAAGACGTCCTTGCTGGACTATATCCGCAAAACCAACGTCACAGGCGGCGAGGCGGGCGGCATAACGCAACATATCGGCGCGTACACCGCAACGCTCAACGGCAAGCCAATCACATTCCTCGACACTCCCGGACACGAGGCGTTCACGTCTATGCGCGCAAGAGGCGCACAGGTCACGGACATCGCTGTGCTTGTGGTCGCGGCGGACGACGGCATCATGCCGCAGACGATAGAGGCTATCAATCACGCGCGGCAGGCAAACGTCCCCATAATCGTCGCGCTCAACAAGATGGACAAGCCGGGCGCAAATCCCGACAGAGCCATGCAACAGCTCGCCGAGCAGGGCGAGC
>CANQNC010000011.1 GCA_947625145.1 uncultured Clostridia bacterium | reverse complement strand
CATTGGGCAGTTCGTGATAGGGCTGTTTCCTAGCCTAGCATCCAAATATCGCGGTTTTACATTTCTTTATCAAGTGATTGGGTAACATCTTGTCCTATCCGCTCGCACTGTTTGACGTTGTGGGGTATCATCTACTCTTTACTCTGTCCGTCTGTACAGGCGGTTTTACACGTCTCTATCATGAGTTGGGGTAACATCATATCCTATCCACTCGCACTGTTTGACGCTAAGCGTTGACATCGTATCCTATCCGCTCGTATCGTTTGGCGTTTTGTGCGGGTGCCACCGCATATTTTTGCGAGGGCGAGTGTGTGGTGCGATGGGGATTTCAAAATTGCGCAAAAAGCGGAAAAATGAAATGTTAAAATTCGGGGAGAGCGGGATTTTCGGCAAATACTTATAATTATGCATAAAAATCGAAAAAATGCATAAAAATACAGGTTAAAATGGATAAACGAATGGATTTCATGCAAAAAAGCTGAATATTTTATGAAAAAATCAGTTGACAGATTGTCAAGTCGGTTGTACAATTTATACAATAATACATGTTAAAGTGTGCGTATTGTACGGTTTTTGTCGAAAATCGTCGAGGCGGAGCCGCAAATCGGACGTCGCGGCGAGGCAAGGCGAAGCGGACGAGGTGAAGCGGTCAAACGAGTGGCTTATAAGCCCCGAAGCGATCGTGACGCGACAGCGACCGAGCGAAGTGAGGGATCAAGCTCCACAAAGCGAACGGCGGGGAACCGAGCGGAAAGCGAAAGCAGACGGCAAACTTCGACAGCCAAGCAAAACCGCAGAGGGCGGCGGACAGCGGAGCGAGGGCAACCGAGCGACGGCGTGACAGCGAAGCCAAGCCAAGCGGCAGCGAGGGCATTTCGCGGACATGTATGGCATAATATAGTGTTTATATTAACAGATATTAAACAATACTAAAAAAAGGAGAAGCAAAAAAATGAAGAGAAAGATTTTGATTTCTGTTCTGGTTTTGGCGCTGGTGCTGACGGCAACGCTGGCCGTGCTGGCGGGGTGCAACGCGAAGAAGCACACCGTGAAGTTCGACCTTGGCGAGCTGTACACAGGCGACGTCGAAGCGCCTGCTTCCATGCAGGTGGACGACGGCGGCGAGATCGAATTGCCGCAATTGCCTGCAGGCGTGTCGGTGGCGGATCATCATTTTGCGGGCTGGAAGGCTGCAAATGAAGACGAAGCGCATGCGGCCGGAGCAAAGGTTACGATCACCGCTGACGTGACGTTTATCGCGCAGTGGCTTAAGGACGTTGCTCACGTGAAGTTCCTCGCTGAGGACGAGACCGTGATCAGCGAAAAAGACGTCGAAAAGGGCGCGGCGATCGGGGCGCTCCCCGAGGCTGAGGCTGTTTTCGGCAAGAAATTCGACGGTTGGTATGTCAAGGGCGACGCGGACAAGACAAAGATCGCGGCAGACTACGTTGTGAATGCAAACGTAGAGTTTTTGCCGCTTTTTGTCGATGACGACAACATTGCCTCCGTCACTGTCAAATTTATGATCAGAGGCACAGTGCAATCCTCAGACAAGGACAAGACAGTGAAGCTCGGCGACGCGATCGGCGAGATCTTCCCCGAGTTGGCTGAGTTGGAAATTCAAAACAACGAGCTTTTCGTCGGTTGGTATCTGTCCGACGGTTCTGCAATGACCGATCAAAAGGTCGAGGCGGGCAAGGTGTTCATCCCCGAGGGCAAGAAGGTCGTCGGAATTGAGGAAGCAAACATTGTCAGGGTCCCCGCAAGCGCGACAGAGATCATTGTCGAGGCAAAGATCGTGGATCTCGGCACGGCGGTTTCCGACAGCATTGACAGCAAGTATGTCGGCAAGTGGGCGCTTGTCGAGGGCGGCGCGTCCCACACTGTGGACATTGCGGCAGACAGAGTGACCTACACGATTTCGCAAGACGGCGAAGATGAAGTGGTGCTCAGCGCGGAACTTGCGGACGTCTTTGCGGCGGCTGACGGCTTGAACGTCAAGCTGAAAGACGCAGAAGAGGCAGTGCATGTCTATCACCTCTCTGTGGCGGACGACAAGCTCGGCTTTGCGGAATACGGCGAGACGGCAAAACAGCTGTCCTTCATGGTGCATGTCGTGTTCGAGGTCAATGGCGAACAGCACAGCGAGCAGTGGGTCGTCAAGGGCAGTGTGGTGGAACTCCCCGAGGACCTCGATGTGCCCGGCATGACGTTTGAAGGTTGGCACGTCGACGGCGCGGAAGATATCCTTTCCGGCCCCTACACGGCAAACGCAGACGTCAAGATCGTCGCAAAATGCACGGCTCACGAAGTTTCGGAGTCTGATTTTGACGGATATTGGGTCGTCAAAGATTACAAAGATTATCTCAAAAACAAAACTTACGCTTCCCTCATCATGTTGCACTTCGACGCCGCGACGGACAAAGTTGTCATCCGCAACACCGAGCGCGACTACACATTTGACGAGACAAGCAAAAAGATCTCTTACACTTACAGCGACTCAAGCTCCGGCATTGACGCAAGTTCTTGGGAGTTCAGCATTGCAAACGGCAAGATGACGGGCATTGCGACTTACAAGGAGTCAAGCGGCGTGGACGCGACCGCGCATACGTTTGAGTTTGTCAGACCCACGACCGATTTCGAGTACACAGGCGCATATTATTCTTATGATGCTTCTCCGAATAGTGCGCAGGGACGTAATCTTACGATACTCGACAACGGTTTGGTCTATCAGTTCAGAGACAGCATGTCTTACAGGAACCTGTATTTCGGAATTATGTATTTCGATGAGGAAGAGAACGTTTGGGGCATTTACGGATTGACATATGCCTCCAACCTCTACTTCTATCCCATCACGGTTTACGCAAACGGAGCTATTGCAGTCGATTTGTCGAAAGACTACGGCAACAATTACGTTTGCTGGCCCATGAGCATGCTTAACGTTGGCGAAAATCCCGACGCGCCGAATCCACAATGCACTGTTTTTGATGTAAAAGATTTCGGCGACAGCGCGGTGTACAAGCTGTATGCATATGCCGCAAAAGACGGCGGATATGTTTGCACCGTCAACATTGTCTCGAGCAAATTCAGTTGTCCCGCAAACTTTGTCGTGCAGGGCGCAGACGACTTCGCAGTCGGCGCAGTTGCCACAATCTCCTTTGAGGACAAGGTAGGCGCGGCGATCAATTTGAAGGTCAAGAGGATGCAAGGCAGCGGCGGATACAACGATTATCTGAAGATAGGCGACAACATGGAAGGCAACTACTCCTTCTCGGGCACCGAGGGCGGCTTGGGCGACATAACGCTTGACGGCTTCGGCACGGCGACTGTGGGCGAGGACGAAAAGCCTTACAGTTACAATCCCGTCGACGACAGCATTGCCATTGACGGCGTGTTCTACGATGTAGACAAGGCGGCGAGCACCTATGATTTGAAGCCCGCGGACGCGCTGAAAGACAGAGTGTTCAATGCAAAGCATTCAAGCCAAAACGACTATTGGGAGCTTACTTTCGACGGCTATGGCGGCGTAAGCGTCGATGAGTGGTACAACGGCAGCGTATATGTCAACGGCCATGATACAACAACTTATGTCTATGACGCAGAGGCAAACACCGTCACGATCGCATCATTCGGCAAGTATGATGAGGATTACGGCAAGGTCGTAGGCACGTTTACGGTCGACCTCGAGCACAACGTCCTGATCAACGAAGAGGATCAGATGGCATGGCTGGAAGGCGTGGCGACGGAAGCGCATCCCGAGTGGGCATATGTTCCCGCTTCTCCCGACGGGTTCCTCGGCTATTGGACGGAGGCAGACAACAACATCTGGATCTTCTATGCGGCAGGCAAACTTCAGGTCAAGATGAGCATGGAGACAACCGACTATCAGACGGTGAACGTGATCCCCGGCGGAAAGACGATGATCATGTGGCGATACTCCTACTCCTCTCCTTCCACCGACTATGAATTGACTCTTGACGACAGCGATCCCGAAAATCTCAAACTCTCCGTGAAGAAGGGCTCGGGCGACGCGACCGAATTTGCAAAGGCGGGCGACGCTCCCGAATTCGAGGGCTTCGTTGATACGTTCCTTTCGGGCGCATTTGAAACGGGCGACGGCATGAGTTTGACTTTCGAGGAGAAAACCCTCAAGATAGACGGCACAGAGGTTTCGGGTCTGTTTGCGTTTGACGTTGATTACAGTCATATCAACTGCAAGCAATTCCACTTCACGTATGACGGCAAGGGCTATTATATCCAAAAGGGTATATATGACAAGAGCGCATATCGTTATGCTCAAAACGAATACTATATCTTCGAAGAGGGTTCGGACAACGGCAAACTCCTGTTCAAGACGGAGAGCGCGCCCGCTATCCCCGCAGAGTGGTACGGCGAGTACAACGGCAAGCTCGATCAAAACGACATCAAGATCGTGATCGACGCAAGCGGCGTCAAGTTCAACGACAAAGCGGTTTCAAAGACGGCTTACTTTGCAAAGGAAGCAAGCTATGACAACCCCGGTCATTCTCGCGAGGGTATAGGCTTCTATATCGCAAAGGCAGAGAGCGAGGACGCAGATGAAGAGGCTCAAAGCTATGAAGGCGACTTCGCGCTTGTCAAGGACAGTGCGCTCGGCTCCTCCATGTTTGACTTCCACCTCTATCTGTTCATGTCCGTCGACGAGAAGCGCGACATTAACGTGACCAAGAAGGCGGACGCCATCGAAGAGCCCGACGGCTTCGACATCGTCGGCACATGGTATTTCGGACAGAGGGTCGGCACATCCTCCTATACGTACTATGATTACTATCTGACGTTCTCCAAGACAACGGACGCGGACGCAAAATTGCAAGTCAAACTCGGCAACGGCACTCCCGTGGACGTCGAGCTCCCTGCCGCAACGGGACGTTGGAAGTTCAGCGTCAACGGCACGCTGTGCGAAGCGTCCGTCAACGCTGACGGCACCATCACAATTGCAAGCGGCACCTATGCGGGCACCTACAAAAAGGGCGACAAACCCGAGCAGGCGACGTTGGACGCAAACCTTGTCGCAATAGGCAACGACCTTGTTGCGACCGCAACGACCTCGAGCTACACGGCGGCAAAATCCGTCAAGATCGAGTCGAACAAGATCACTGTCGTCATTGCGGGCGCGGACGAGTCCACGGGCGACACGACTCTCACGTCCTACTCCATTTCCGACCACAGCCAAACTTACGCTTCAAGCGACGCTTCCCAAATCAAATACTATGTTGTCATGGACGACTTCTCCGCTTGGGAATTGTATATAGACAAGACCGCTTGGGTCGAGGGCGCGTACGACAAGGCGAGGTGGACGCTCGAGGGCAAGTCGAACGGCTACAGCTACAACAAAATGTATGTGCAAAAATCGTATGAGGAAGTCACGCTTACGGGCACATACAAGTTCTCGTATACAAAGAGCGAAGCGCCCGTTGAAGATCACATCATCTTCCTTGCGGACGGCACTGTGGCGATCCATTCCGAAGACTCAAATCTTGCGGGACTGTATACGTATCAAACTGTCGGCAAAGACAGGATCACGATCGGGTCCTATATCACGGTTGACAAACAGAGCGACGGCAAGTTGAGCGTTGTGTATAAGTATTCAGTCACAACTTACTCCGGCACAGCGGAAGTTGACAGCGCCTACAGCATTCCCAACTCCGAACTCGGCGCCGTGACGTATCTTGTGGAGACGCCCACAAACGTGAGCGCTTCAACTTGGTCGGAGAGATGGATCCAAAAGGTCGAGATCAACTGGGCTTTGATGGCGATCACCGTTTCCTACTCGTCGTCAAAGACAAGCACAAACTTCAGCACGGAAAAAGCGATCTATGTCAAGAAGGACGCGGACAGCTTCAGCGTTTCGATCTCGGGATTGAAGAAAATGTACTTCAAACTGAACGAGGCAAAGGATACGATCACTCTGTTCCTTGACGAGGACAACTCTCAAATCAGCGTCGCGAAGAAGGAGATCGAGGATCCCAACGCAAAGCTCGGAACAGTTGAGTTTGAGGTCAGCCATGCGTTCCCGGGCAAAGCGGATTCCTTGGACTTCATCATCAAGGGCATGGAACTCAACTTTGCGGAGCATACGCTTGACGTCACTGCCATCGACGGCGGTTGGGACAGCTCCAACAACAAATCGGGACTGACCTTGGTCTATGACGACAACAACAAATACACCGTCAAGGGCGAGGATTTCTATCTGGTATACGCCGACACGGACGGCACCAAGACCCTTACTGTCAAACTTGTGGACGGCGACGTGGAACTCGGCAAATTGTATGAAAAGGGCAAAGCCCCCGAATACGTCGATCCCACCAAGAGCCTGCCCAAAACCAAGTATACCGCCGCGCAACCCATTGACTCTACACAACAGGAAAGCGGCACGACCAAATTCTTGATCAAGTATATCGAGGTCGATTGGGCAAACTCGAAGGCGACTCTCGGCTACGCATACGGCAACACGGCGGCAGAGCCCGCGCCCGAGGATAAGACCCTTGAGGTGACGCTCACGGCAAAAGAGTGCTTCTACAATGTCAAGGCTGTCGAAACAAGGTCCGACTTGGATTATTCCAAGAGTCTCAACTTCATGCTTGTCGGTGAAGAACTCAAAGTGTTTGCAAGGGCAACGTATCTCGGCTCCGCTAAGGCGGCAGGCGCTGAAGAAGAGCTCGAACCCACCGAGGAACACTCCCTCTATGACGGTATCTTCCGCTTCGTCGCTATCGACGGAAGCGGAAGCCCCAACGTCACAACTTCGTTGAAGTTTGTGGAAGATGGAAACGCGTGCACAATCACAAGCAGCAGCTCCACTTACCAAACCACGTTCACTTACAACGATGGCGACGGCACTGTCAACATCGTCGAGGGGGGGGGTGCAAGCTCTGTCTTTACAGGTGATTACACCTTCGACAAAGCCACGGGCGAGTTGAAACATTCAACGAACAACCGCATCTACAAAGTGCTTGGCAAAGATCAACCCCAAGTCGCAGACCTTGAAGGCAAGTCCTTCGCCTATTCTCCCAGAAACTTTGCGTTCAAAGCGACGGGAGAGGGCGACTATACAAGCGCTTCCGGTTCGTCCACCTTCAAGTGGGAAATCGTGCAAAACGACTCAAGCGAGTGGGTAGTCAGAATTTCCGAAAACAGCAATTCTATCGTAAATGGCGACTACTATCTCTTTAACAGTCAAATCGTGAAGGACAGCACGTTCTTCGCTCTCGTGGAGGCATAAGCCTCCACACCCCCTTGCGGGGAGCCGCTTGGCGGCGTACAAACTCAGAAACTGCCGAGGCGGTGCAGCCTAAAAACCCGCCAGTTCAGTTCTACCGGGAAGAGGACCTTTGTTGTTCTGGGTCCTCTTTCTGTTTCTCGATTTTTCCTCTTCCCTTGCCCGGGCGCGTTCGCTTTCCGACCCGTTTGCTTCGCCTGTCCGCTTCGCTTGTCCCGCTCGCTACGTCCGCCTTTTGCTTCGCGCCCGTTCGCGCTCTCTTCGCTCGTTCGTTCGCTTCGCCCGCGCTTGTCCGTTCACTTCCCGACCCGTTTGCCGCGCTTCGCCCGCCCGTCGCGCCCAAAGCGTTCGTTTGTTCCCAAACAGTTTGCTCGCGCGCGTCCGCTTTGTTCTTTCGCCGAACGCTTTTCCTTTCCTCTTCTTATGCCTTCACCGATTTGACTTGCCAAAATATATATTTTGATATATACTGTATATAATACATATCCTAATAACAAAACCGCGCTTCCGCTTTTTGCCGAGTGTGACAATTTTCGGCAAAATTCGACAAGAGGCATATCGGATACGACAAACTTCGACATGCTTCGACAGAGCAGGGACGCGCTTCGACTTGTTCCGCCATATTCCGACAGCGTTCGTCAAAGCCGAGTGTGTTCCGACATAATGCGACAATGTTCGCAAAAGCCGAGAGCGTTCCGACATGTTTCGACAACGTTCGTCAAAGCCGCGGCATATCGGGATATGACAAACTGCGACGAGTGTCGACATGTCGTATGACAAAATTCGACAAAAATATCGCAATATCCGTCAAAATTCGACAAGGGCGCAACATGGCGCGCGGACGAGACGGATACGCACAACATATTGCGTTTCGTGCGCAAAAACCGACATATTGCGCCGACATTCGGCACAATATCCGAAAATGCGCTTCTGCGCGGAGGCTGTCTATGAAAAAACGTTTTCTACCCATCGCTTTGATCGCTGTCTTGTTGCTTACGGCGTGCGCGCTCACCGCGTGCGCGTCCTCAAACTGCAAGCTATCCTTTTCCCTCGGCGAGGTCGCGGGGGATCCGCCCGCGGATATCTCCGTAAAAACAGGGGAGTCCGTCACGCTGCCCGATTGCCAAAGCTCGCTCGAGTTCGAGTTTTTGGGCTGGGAAGCCCCCGATCAGACCCTCTACGCCGCAGGGCAGGCCTTCTCCGCAAAAGAGGACGTCCGCTTTGTCGCCAAATGGCAAAAGTTTGACGTGTTCACGGTCACGTTCCTCGCGGACGGCGCCACCGTGGAGGCCCGCAAGGTAAGAAAAGATCAGCCCGTCGGCGCGCTCCCGACCCCTAAGGTCGCAAGCGGCAAACGCTTTGTGAAGTGGCAGGCAGGCGGCGTGGATATCTCCGCCGATTTCATCGTCACGGAGGACGTCACCGCTCAAGCCGTCATCGAGGACATTCCGCCCGAAAAGACGGAGTTTGAAGTCAAATTTTTCGTGGAATCCGCCATGGTCGAAAGCCGCACGGTCGCAAAAGGGGCGCCTATCGGGCCTCTCCCCGAGCCTATGCAGATATCGGGCTTCTCGTTTGTCGCGTGGCAGTTGGACGGCGTGGACATCTCCGCCGACTTCATCGTCAACGACGACTTGAACATCTACGCGCTCTATGTTTCGCAAAACGCCAAGTTCTCGGCTGAGTTTGTAGGCTCGTACGTCCTCGCAAACGGCGGCGCGATCTCCCTCGCGGACGACGCGCAGGTCAGAATTGACGGGGATACGCTGTCCGTTGGCGGCGCGCAAGCCGCAAACGTCCAAAAGACCGCGGATCGCACCTATTCGTTCACGCTCGGCGGCAAGCAATACACCCTCGCGGGAGGAGTTTCGGACGGCGAACTCTCCATCGCGCTTGGGGACGTCGCGTCCTATCTCTATCCCGCTTCCGCGCTCAGCGTGCCCGCCGACTTGCAAAAATCCCTCTTCGCCGTCGCCGACCTCGTTGTCGCCGTACAGGGCGCCGAGGGCAAAGGCAAGATCTACGACTCGTTCGCCGTCTCGTACAGCGCGACCGAAAACTCCGTCTCCATAAACGGCGAAGTAGTGCAATACGCCATGCCCCTCGCTCGCCGTCAATACACAAGCGGGGACGACTTCCACGACAGGATCGGAGTCGCCTTCGCCGCAACCATAGGCAACGTCAAAGCCGACTTCGTGTTTGTCATGGACAACGGCGCACTCTCTTTCGGCTGCCTGCAACAGGCCGAGTACACCTCAGCCGTCACCGAACGGCAACAGGCGGTCTCCGTCCCCGACGGGTTCGACATCGAGGACAGTTGGTTCTGCGCGGCAAACAACACCTTCCTCATCTTCGAGGACGGCAAGGTCTCGACATCGTACGGCGGCTCGTCCGCTTACGTCCTCGCGGCGGACAGCGGCGTGTATTTCATGGACCTCGGCAACACCTGCTTCGCGCGTGTTGACGGCGCGGACAGTTTGACGGTGTACGGCTATGCCTCCGCATATCAAAACCTCAACGGCACCTACGTTCGCGGCGCAAAACCGAGTCAGGCGACCATAAACGACGCCCTCGTGGGCGAGTGGGATTCGCAACCCTTCATGCCCGACTACAGCATTGCGCAGGGCAGGGTCACGATCACGGCTACGGGCGTGTCCTTCACACACCTCGGCAACCTCATCACCAGTTTCTCCGTCATCGAGATTGAAACTTACGGCGCGGGCTTCGAGTATACGCTGATCATGTCGGACGGCTCAAGCTGGGATCTGTATTTTGTGTCCTCCACAAACGTCATCACCCTCAAAAACAACGGCGACCCGCAATATTACAGCAGAATTATCGTCAGCCGCGAGCAGTCATATCCCTTCGTCGGCGTGTGGCAAAAAGGCAATATCACAGTCACCGTCACGCGCGAAGGACAAAAATATGTGTACGCCGTTTCGGGCTACGGGGACCTCGACGGCTCCTACCAAGCCACCTACACGGAATTCGACGAGCCATACTATTGCGCGTTCAACCTAAGCGACGACCTCCGCGTCAAATTCTATATCGACGGCGACGAGCTCGTCTGCGAAGCCATCTCGGGCGACGCGGGCGAACTTGCGGGCAGATACGCAAAGAGCGAGTGACCCGCAACACCGCGTACATTCGTACGCAATATGCGCTTCTCCGCAACGATCGGGCGCGCAAAACTCGATAATTGACGAAGTAACTCACGAATCTCCGCAATCGGGGCAATGACTTGCACGGCTCCGCAAAACAGAGCAGAGCGATAAGCAACGCTCCGTTCAATCCGGGGCGCAACGCAAAACTCCGTAAATCCGAGGAGAGCGACTCGCATGACCTTGTAAGCGGCGAAGAGCGCGACAGGAGTGGCATGTCCTCAAACGCTCGGCGGACATATCCTACAAAATCTAAAAATTTGGGCTTCGCTCGCGCAGGGCGAAGCCCAAATCCCGCTTTTCAAGCGGTTTTTCGAGTTTTTCAAAAAAATTTTTTTTCGCCCGTTCAAATCCCTTGACAAACGCTTGTCAAAAAGGTAATATTGAAAAAGCGTCTCAAAAGACGCGCGATTTTCGTATCCGTTGCACTGCAACGGCAAAAAAAATACAAGATACACGCGGGTATGTGCAGACCGTGTGAAATATTCAGGAGGCTTATAATGGCTGGACAGAAAATCAGGATCAAGCTCAAGGCGTTCGATCACAACCTTATCGACCAATCCGCCGAAAGGATCGTCGAAACCGTAAGAAGCACGGGTACAAAGGTCTCGGGCCCCATCCCGCTTCCCACAGACAAGGAGATCATCACCATCCTTCGCGCAACTCACAAGTACAAGGACAGCCGCGAACAGTTCGAGCTTAGGACGCACAAGCGTTTGATCGATATCTACAACCCCACCAAAAACACGGTGGATTCGCTGATGAGGCTGGATCTGCCCGCGGGCGTGGATATCTCCATCAAACTGTAAATCAAGCAATTTTTTAAGGAGGATGAACTTTACTTATGGATAAAGCAATCATCGGAAAGAAAATCGGTATGACTCAGGTCTTTTCCGCAGACGGAAAGGTCATACCCGTCACCGTCGTCGAAGCGGGTCCGTGCCCGATCGTCCAGATCAAAGACGTCGAGCATGACGGATACAACGCGGTGCAGGTGGGCTTCGGCTCCGTCAAGGAGACCAGAGTGAACAAGCCTGTCGCAGGCCATTTCAAAAAGGCAAGCGTGACGGTCAAAAAGTATTTGCGCGAACTGAGATTCGCAGACTGCTCGAGATTTGAGCTCGGACAGGAACTGACTTGCGATATCTTCGGCGAGGGCGACAAAGTGGACGTCACAGGCACATCCAAAGGTCACGGCTTTTCGGGCGTGATACAAAGATGGAATTCGCAAAGAGTGGGCTCCATGTCTCACGGCACAGGCCCCATCCACAGGGCTCCGGGCTCTATGGGCGCGTGCTCCTCTCCCTCCAGAGTTTTCAAAAACAAGCACATGGCAGGTCAGTGGGGTCATGAGCAGGTGACGGTCCAAAACCTCACCGTCGTCCGTGTGGACATAAAAAGGAATCTCCTTCTTGTCAAGGGCGCCGTACCCGGCCCCAAGGGCGGTCTTGTGATCGTCAAGGAGTCCGTCAAGGGCTGAGCGAGGTGAATTATGAAACTTGAAGTTAAGGATATCGCCGGGAAGAAGAAAGGCACGATCGAAGTCAACGACGCGGTGTTCGGACGCGAATACAACGAGGCGATCGTCCATCAGGCGGTCGTAGCATATCTTGCAAATCAACGTCAGGGCACGCACTCCGCGCTGACCCGCACAGAGGTCAGAGGGGGCGGCTGCAAGCCCTATCGTCAAAAGGGCACGGGTCGCGCTCGTCAAGGCTCCATCGTCGCACCGCAATTTGTGGGAGGCGGCATGGTCTTTGCCAAAAAGCCCAGAAGCTATGCCCAAAAGGTCAACAAGACCATGAGAAAAGCCGCGTTCTACAGCGCGCTTGCGGAAAAGATCCGTCAAAACGAGGTCGTCGTCGTGGACAAGTTGGAACTTGCCGAGGCAAAAACCAAATTGGTCGCGCAAGCGGTCGATGCGCTCGGCCTTGTCGGAAGCGTTCTGTTTGTGGTTGAGGAAAACAGCCCCGTCGTCACCCTCGCGGCAAGAAACATCAACAACGTCAACGTCAGCGAGAGGAGATTGCTCAACGTCTACGACGTCGTAGCGACAAAGAAACTCGTCATCACGGTGGACGCACTCAAAGGACTCGAGGAGGCAGCAAAATGACTGAATACGAAATCATTGTAGAGCCTATTCTTTCCGAAAAGAGCTATGACGGCATCCCCATGAAGAGATACACCTTTAAGGTGGTCAAGACAGCCACGAAAAGCCAGATCAAGGCGGCTGTCGAAAAGATCTTCGGCGTGAAAGTGGCAAAGGTCAACACCGCCAACTACGAAGGCAAGCTCAAGAGGATGGGCAGAAACGAGGGCAGACGCTCTGCCTACAAAAAAGCAATCGTCACTCTGACCGAGGACAGCAAGGCCATCGAATTCTTCGACAGCCTCGCATAAGAAGGAGAGAACTATGGCAGTGAAAAAATATAAACCGACATCTCCTGCGCGCCGTTTCATGACGGTCTCCGCTTTTGACGAGATCACATGCACGACGCCCGAGCGCTCCTTGCTCAAGTCCATCAACAAGACGGGCGGCAGAAACGCGCAGGGCAAGATAACCGTTCGCCATATCGGCGGCGGGAACAGAACCAAATATCGCGTGATCGACTACAAGCGCAACAAGGACGGCATCCCCGCCAAGGTCGCTTCCGTCGAATACGATCCCAACCGCTCGGCAAACATCGCTTTGTTGCACTATGCGGACGGCGAGAAGAGATACATTCTCGCTCCTCTCGGCCTCAACGTGGGCGACGTGCTTGAAAGCGGCGAAAACGCGGATATCAGAGTGGGCAACGCGCTTCCTCTGTCCGCGATTCCCGTCGGCACCATGATCCACAACATCGAGCTTCAGCCCGGCAGAGGCGGCATCATCGCAAGAGCGGCGGGCAACGCGGCTCAGCTGATGGCAAAAGAGGGCAAATATGCGACGGTCAGAATGCCAAGCGGCGAGATGCGCTATATCCCCATCGTGTGCAGAGCCACGATCGGTCAGGTGGGCAACCTCGATCATGAGATCGTCAGAGTGGGCAAAGCGGGCAAAACTCGCCACATGGGCGTGCGCCCGACCGTCCGCGGCGTCGTCATGAACCCGAACGACCACCCGCACGGCGGCGGCGAAGGCAAGTCCCCTGTCGGTATGCCTTCTCCCGTGACTCCTTGGGGCAAACCTGCTCTCGGCTATAAGACGAGAAAGAAGAAGAATGCTTCAAACAAGTTCATCATCAAGCGTGTGAACTAATCGGAGGGTAAAATGAGTAGAAGCGTAAAGAAAGGTCCCTATGTCGAAGAGAGACTTATAAACAGAATCATTGCTATGAACGAGTCGGGGGAGCGTCAGTCCGTCAAAACTTGGTCCAGAAGCTCCACGATATTCCCCGAGATGGTCGGTCACACGATCGCCGTCCACAACGGCAAGCAGCATGTGCCCGTGTATATCACCGAAGATATGGTCGGCTGCAAACTCGGCGAGTTTGCTCCCACGCGTACCTTCAGAGGCCATGCGGGCTCTAAGACCACAGGCGGCAAATAAGGAGGCAGAAAATGGCAACAAGAATAAGACACAAAGCATTGGATCGTCAAGCTAAGGCGGACGGCAGACCGCACGCCACGGCAAAGTTTGTCAGGATCTCTCCCTTCAAGGTCAGAGTGGTCATCAAAAACATCAAGGGCAAGTCGGTCGTCGAGGCTCTCGCGATCCTCGAAAACACTCCCAAATCCGCAAGCGAGGTGCTCATCAAGCTGATCAACAGCGCGGTCGCAAACGCCGAAAACAACCTCAATCTTGCAAAGAGCGATCTGTATATCGCGGAGTGCTTTGCAAACGACGGCCCCACTCTCAAGCGCATGCAGCCCATGTCCAAGGGCAGAGGCTATCGCATCAACAAGAGAACGAGCCACATCACGGTCATTCTCGACGAAAAGGCATAAGGAGGTTGAAGTATGGGACAGAAAGTCGATCCTAACGGACTGAGAACAGGCATCATCAAGCCGTGGAACTCCAAATGGTATGCCGACAAAGCGCATTTCGCAGACAATCTCGTCGAGGACAACGAGATCCGCAAATATGTAAAGAAAAAATATTATGACTTCGGCATTTCGAAGATCACGATAGAAAGAGCGGCAAGCACGGTGACGGTGGGCATCTACTCCTCTCAAACCGGCGCCATCATGGGCAACGGCGGCGAGGGCGTAAAGCAACTCAGAGACGAGCTTGACAAGCTCATCAACAAGAAGGGCGCCGCAAAGAGGACGATCACTATCAACGTTTTCGCCGTCAAACATGCGGACTCGGACGCACAGCTCGTTGCGGAAAACATCGCAAAACAGCTTGAAAACAGAGCGAGCTTCCGTCGCGCGATGAAACAGGCGATGTCCAAGGCCATGAAGGCGGGCGCAAAGGGTGTCAAGACCATGGTCAGCGGTCGCTTGGACGGCGCGGAGATCGCAAGATGCGAGCAATATCACGAGGGTTCCATTCCTCTTCAGACATTGCGCGCAGACATAGAGTACGGCGTTGCCACCGCAAACACCACTTTCGGCGCGATCGGCGTCAAGGTGTGGATCTACAAGGGCGAGGTACTCGGCAAAAATCCGCTTGAAGGAGGTAGACAATAATGTTAATGCCTAAAAGAGTGAAGAGACGCCGTCAAATGAGAGGCAGAATGAAGGGCAAAGCGACCAGAGGCAACACCGTCGCATACGGCGAGTTCGGCCTTGTGGCGCAGGAGCCCGGTTGGATCACCTCCAATCAGATCGAAGCGGCGCGCGTCGCCATGACGAGATACATCCGCAGAGGCGGACAAGTTTGGGTGGACATCTTCCCCCACAAACCTGTCACTCAAAGACCTGCCGGCACCCGTATGGGTTCAGGTAAAGGCGCTCCCGAATATTGGGTGGCGGTCGTGAAGCCGGGCAGAGTCATGTTTGAGATTGCCGGCATAGACGAATCTATTGCAAGAGAGGCCTTGCGCCTTGCCGCAAACAAGTTGCCCGTTAAGTGCAAATTTGTCAAGGCAGAGGACGTCAATGACGGGGAGGCGGTGAACAATGAAGAGTAAGCAAGTGTTGGAAATGACAGATAAGGAGCTTCTCGCGAAGCTTGAGGAATTGAAGTCGGATCTCTTTTTCCTCCGCTTCAAGCATGCTACAAATCAGCTGACCAACCCCAAGGAGTTGGAAAGCAAAAGGCGTGACATTGCCCGCGTAAAGACGGTCATCCGTCAAAGGGAAATTGCCCGCGCAAAGCAGCAAGGTTAATTCGGAGGCGAAGATATGGAAAGAAATCTCAGGAAGGAAAGAGTGGGCATCGTCGTAAGCGATAAGATGGACAAGACGATCGTCGTCGCCATCAGCGAGCGCGTGAAGCATCCCCTCTACAAAAAGATAGTCAGCCGTACAAAGAAGTTCAAAGTCCACGACGAGAAAAACGAGTGCGGCGTGGGCGACAAGGTTCGCATAGCCGAAACTCGTCCTCTCAGCAAGGACAAGTGCTGGCGTCTTGTCGAAATAATCGAAAAGGCGAAGTAATCGAGGAGGCGGAATTATGATTCAACCGTTAAGCTGGCTCAAAGTTGCGGACAACAGCGGAGCCAAAGAAATCATGTGCATAAGGGTATTGGGCGGTTCTTTCAGAAGAAGCGGCAACATCGGAGACGTCATCGTCGCTTCCGTCAAGTCTGCTATCCCCGGCGGCAAGGTCAAGAAGGGCGACGTCGTGAAGGCGGTCATAGTCAGAAGCAGTTTCGGCTTGCAGCGCGAAGACGGCAGCTACATCAAGTTCGACGACAACGCCGCAGTCATCATCAACAATCAGAAGGATCCCGTTGGGACGCGTATTTTCGGACCCATCGCGAGAGAGCTGCGCGAGAAGGATTATTCCAAAATAATCTCCCTCGCTCCCGAAGTGCTGTAAGGAGGACGATATGGCAAATTGTAATGTCAGAAAGGGCGACAACGTTATGGTGATCGCCGGCAAGGACAAGGGAAAGGTCGGCAAGGTCCTGAAAGTCAACTCCGCTACGGGCAGGATATACGTCGAGGGCATCAACATGGTGTCCAAAGCAAAAAAGCCGAGAAACGCTCAGGAGCAGGGCGGCATCATCAAACAGGAGGGCACGATCGACGTGTCAAACGTCATGCACGTCTGTCCCGAATGCGGCGCCGTCGTGAGAGTGAGGCACGAGTTGAAACAGGTGGGCGGAAAGACCAAGTCAGTCAGAGTGTGCGCAAAGTGCGGCGCGTCTCTTGACGAGAAGAAGTCGTCCGCAAAGAAGGCGGCGAAAAAGGCAGCCAGAAAAAAAGCAGAACAGTCCAAAGCTGAGGACTGATTATAAATCGGAGGTAATATCGTGGCAGAAAAGAAAAATCAGGTCGCTAAGGCAGTTGCGACCGATAAACTTGCTGGTAATGCTGAAAGATATCGTATGAGAAAGCAGTACACCGAAGAGGTTGTGCCGGCTCTCATCAAACGCTTTGGCTACACAAACGTCAACCAAGTCCCCCGTCTTGAGAAGATTGTGCTCAATATGGGGCTGGGCGATTGCAAGGACAACAGCAAATCACTTCAGTTGGCGGTGGAAGAGCTCAAACTGATTGCGGGACAAAAACCCGTCGTCACAAAGGCGAAAAAGTCCGTCGCAAACTTCAAGGTCAGAGAGGGCATGAACGTGGGCGCGAAAGTCACGCTCAGAGGAAACAGAATGTACGACTTCCTCGACAAGTTCATCTCCATCGCTCTTCCCCGAGTGCGCGACTTCCGCGGCATATCGTCCAAGTCGTTTGACGGCAGAGGAAACTATGCGATCGGCGTCAAGGAGCAGCTCATCTTCCCCGAGATCGATTTCGACAAGGTGGAAAAAGTGCGCGGCTTCGACATTTGCATCGTGACGACCGCAAACACCGACGAAGAGGCAAGAGAGCTGTTGAAGCTGCTCGGATTGCCCTTTGCAAAGTAAGGAGTGAAGTATGGCCAAAACATCAATGAAAATAAAGCAGCAAAGACCGCAAAAATACTCGACGCGCGAGTATACGCGTTGCCGTATTTGCGGACGTCCCCACGCCGTGCTGAAAAAGTACGGAATTTGCAGAGTTTGCTTCCGCAATCTTGCCTACAAGGGCGAGATCCCCGGCGTGAAGAAGGCGAGCTGGTAAGGAGGAAGATATGACAGATCCAATTGCAGATATGCTCACCAGAATCAGAAACGCCTTGACCGCTAAGCACGAGACGGTTGACGTCCCCGCAAGCAAAATCAAGGTCGCGATCGCGGATATCCTCGTGAAAGAGGGCTATATCAAGAGCTACGAGCTTGTCAAGGGCGACGTCGCGGACGTCATTCACATTGTGCTCAAGTACGCTCCCAACAAAAATCAGAAGGTCCTGACGGGGCTCAAGAGAGTCTCTTCTCCCGGCCTCAGAGTGTACGCAAGCGTAGACAACCTGCCGAGAGTGCTCAACGGAATGGGCATCGCCATTCTGTCCACCTCAAAGGGGATACTCACCGACAAGGAAGCAAAAGCCCAGCATGTCGGCGGCGAAGTGCTCGCCTACATCTGGTAAGGAGGTTGCTATGTCAAGAATAGGAAGAGCTCCCATTGCCATCCCTGCGGGAGTTACAGTTGAGATCAATGACCACGTTGTCACAGTCACGGGGCCGCTCGGAATGCTTCAACAAAAGGTGGACAAGTCCATAGACGTAGCTATCGAGGACGGGCACGTCCTTTGCAAGCGCCACAGCGACGACAAGGACCATCGCGCATTGCACGGGCTGTACCGCGCTCTTATCCACAACATGGTGGTCGGCGTGACGAAGGGCTTTGAGAAGAGTCTTATCGTCGCGGGCGTCGGCTACAAGGTGACTTTGACCGGCAACGACAAACTGACGATGAACATCGGCTTCTCCCATCCCGTGGAGTTCACCGCGCCCAAGGGCATAACCTTTGCTCAACCCGCTCCTTTGGAGATCGTGGTCAAGGGCATCGATCGTCAGCTTGTGGGACAGGTCGCGGCGTCAATCAAGGCGATCAAGCCCGTCGAACCCTATCACAACTACGGCATCCACTACAAGGACGAGGTCGTTGTGAAGAAAGTCGGCAAGCGCGCGACAAAGTAAGAGGTGGATCATGATAAAGAAAATCGACAAAAATCAAGATAGAGTCATCCGTCACGCGAGAGTGCGCAAAAAGGTTTTCGGCACACCCGAAAGACCCCGCCTCAACGTGTACAGGAGCACAAACCATATCTATGCTCAAGTCATCGACGACGTTGAGGGCCACACTCTTTGCGCGGCAAGCACTCTTGAGAGCGGGATCGCGGCAAAAGTCGCGGAACTGAGCAAAACCGAGGCAGCAAAGGTCGTCGGCGCCGCTATCGCCGAAAAGGCGCTCGCACTCGGCGTCAAGGAAGTCGTGTTCGACAGAGGCGGCTACCTTTACACGGGCAGAGTACAGGCTCTTGCGGAAGGTGCAAGAGAAGCCGGGCTGGAGTTTTAGGAGGGAGTTATGGCTGAAAATCGTGACAGACGAAACGCAAACAGAGAGGAAAACGACGGCTTGAACAAAAAGCTCATCGCCGTCAACCGCGTCACCAAAACCGTCAAGGGCGGCAGAAACATGCGCTTTTCCGCGTTGGTCGTCGTAGGAGACGGGCAAGGCAAGGTCGGGCTTGGCATGGGCAAGGCCGCAGAGGTCCCCGAGGCGATCGAGAAGGCTACGCAGCTTGCAAAGCGCAATCTGGTCAGCGTATCCCTCAAAGGCAACACCATTCCGCATGCGACGACGGGTAAGTTCGGCAGAGGTCAAGTGCTTCTGTTGCCCGCCGAAGAAGGAACGGGCGTCATCGCGGGCGGCGCGGTGCGTGTAGTGCTCGAGGTCGCGGGCGTCAAGGACATCAGAACAAAGTCCCTCGGCTCCAACAACCCCATCAACTGCGCAAAGGCGACCATGGAAGGGCTTTTGAGCCTTCGCAACGCCGAAGAGATTGCGCAGCTTCGCGGCGTGGACGTCGTAAGCGACTAGGAGGGCGAAATTATGGCAAAGCAAATCAAGGTCACTCTCGTAAAGAGTCCGTTCGGTATTCTCAAAACACACAAGGCAAACCTCGAGGCGCTCGGCTTGCACAGAATTGGCAACAGCAGAGTGTTCAACGACGACGCGTGCGTCAGAGGGAAGATCGCCAAAGTGGTCCACCTTGTGAAGGTTGAAGAAGTTTGAGGAGGCAGATATGAACATTCAAGATCTCAAGCCCGCAGAGGGCGCAAGAACCTCCGAAAAGAGGATCGGCAGAGGCATAGGCTCAGGCATGGGCAAGACTTCCACTCGCGGTCATAAGGGCCAGTGGGCAAGAAGCGGCGGCGGCGTTCGTCCCAACTTCGAGGGCGGCCAAATGCCTATGACAAGAAGATTGCCGAAGATCGGTTTCAACAACAAGAGATTCGCACATGTCTACACCACGGTCAACGTCGCTCAGCTCAACGTATTTGAGGACGGCGCAACCGTGTCCATAGACGAGCTTGTGGCAAAAGGCATTGTCAAGAAGGTCATGCCCTATGGTCTTAAGATCATGGGAGACGGCGAACTTGTCAAGAAGCTGACTGTCAGGGCAGACAAATTCACGGCGTCTGCTGTACAAAAAATTCAAGAGGCAGGCGGCACAGTCGAGGTGCTATAATGTTTGAAACGCTCAAAAACGCATTCAAATCCAAAGAGATCAGAGTGAAAATTTTCTTCACTCTGCTTCTCGTATTAGTCTATCGTATAGGGTGTTACATCCCCGTACCCACGCTCGACGCACAGCAAATCTCCACGGTCATGCAAAACGCGGGCGACTTTTTGGGCGTCTTGTCTGCGATCACAGGCGGCTCCATGCAAAACGCGACGCTGTTTGCGTTGGGCATCCTGCCGTTCATCAACGCGTTCATCATTATGGAACTGCTCACTCTTGTCATTCCCGCGCTTGAAAGGATGTCCAAAGAGGGAGAGACGGGCAGAAGCAAACTTACCCAGATCACAAGGATCGTCGCGATAGGGCTTGCCGTCATTCAGGCGATAGGCATTGTCGTCATGCTGTACAATTCAAACGGCATCCGTCCTCTCTTCCCCTATGAAGAAGGCAGCGAGTCCGCTCCCGTGCTTTCCATGGCGCTGACCATCATCATTTTGGTGGGCGGCAGCACAATGGTCATGTGGCTTTCCGAGCGCATCACCGAGTACGGCATCGGCAACGGCACCTCCATCATCATCTTCATCGGCATACTCGCGACGGCGGGCACGTCCATTGCGGGCGCGATCAAGACCGCGACGGAGGAGTGGACGCTTGTGTGGAACATCATCGGATATATCCTAGTGGTCGTCGCTATCCTCGCGTTTATCGTCTTTATGGACGGCGCGGAGCGCAGGATCGCCGTGCAATATTCCAAGCAGGTCAAGGGCAACAAGGTCTACGGCGGACAGAGCACGTATATCCCCATCAGGGTCAACGGCAGCGGCGTCATGCCCATCATCTTCGCGTCATCCTTGCTCATGTTCCCGCAGATGATCATTCAGCTGTTCTTCTCGGACACGCCCGCGGCGGGTTGGTACGCAAGATATATGGGCACCGGCACTCCCGTGTACTATGTGTTGCTCGCGTTGCTTATCCTCGGATTTTCCTACTTCTATGCGCAGATCCAATTCAATCCCGACGACGTGGCGAAAAATTTGCAACAATACGGCGGATATCTTCCGGGCATAAGGCCGGGCAAGCCGACAAGCGACTTTTTGCGCAAGATCAACAACCGCATCACGCTGTTCGGCGCCATCTTCCTGATGATCATCTCGCTTATCCCCACGTTCATATTCCTCGCGCTGGACGGACAGTATTCGGGCGGAGGACAGTCGTCCTTGGGATTGGCGAACTCCTTCTCGGCAACGGGATTGCTGATCGTCGTGTCGGTCGCGCTTGAGCTGAACAAGCAGTTGGAATCGCAGATCATGATGAAGCACTACAAGGGCTTCCTCAAATAAACAAAATCGCACAACTTTTGCGCAGCACAGCCGCAGATTCGGTTGCGCGGCGCAAATTTATGTGCTATAATAACTGACTATGAAAAATATCATTCTTCTCGGAGCGCCCGGCGCGGGCAAAGGCACGCAAGCGGCGCTGATAGCCAAGCAATATGCGGTCCCGCATATCTCAACGGGGGATATCCTGAGACGCAACATCAAGGACGGCACCCCTCTCGGGCTCAAGGCGAAGCAGTTTATCGACGCAGGCGCGCTTGTCCCCGACGACGTGGTGATCGGGCTTGTGGAACTCAGACTCAAAGAGGAAGATTGCAAAAACGGCTATATCCTCGACGGTTTCCCGCGCACGATCCCGCAGGCCGAGGCTCTGGACAGAGTGGCAAACATCCATCTTGCCATCAACATAGACGTCCCCTTCGACGTGATCGTGGGCAGGTTGGGCGGCAGAAGAGTCTGCGTGTGCGGCGAGACGTATCACGTCTCCACGCTCAACGGCGAGACCAAATGCAAAAAGTGCGGCAAGGAGCTGTTCATCCGCGACGACGACAAGCCCGAGACGGTACGCAACAGGCTGAAAGTCTATGAGGAGCAAACTCAACCCCTCATCGACTACTACAAGGCGCAGGGCAAGTTGGCGACCATTCCCGCGACGGGCAGCATAGACGAGATCTTTGCCGAGGTCAAGAAGGTGCTTGATGATTAAACTGAAAACTCCCGAAGAGATCGAGTGTATGCGAAGATCGGGAGGGATACTCAGAGATTGTCTGCTCTTCCTCGAGGAGAGAGTCAAGCCCGGCATGACGACCAAGCGGCTGGACGAGCTTGCCTACGAGTACATAACGCGGCACGACTGCAAGCCATCCTTCCTCGGCTACGGCGGCTTCCCGGGGACGATATGCGCCTCCATCGACGAGGTGGTCGTCCACGGCTTCCCCTCCGAGCGCAGGCTCAAAGAGGGCGAGATCCTCAGTATAGACTGCGGGCTGATCTTCAAGGGTTGGCAAGCGGACGCGGCGAGGACTGTGGCGATAGGCGAAACGTCGGAGGAAAAACTCAAGCTGATCGAAGTCACGAGGCAGAGCTTTTTCGAGGGCGTCAAGCAGTTCAAGGAAGGCGGCAGGCTCGGAGACATCTCAAACGCCATACAGACTTATTGCGAATCGCGCGGCTACGGCGTCGTGCGCAGCATGGTCGGCCACGGCATAGGCAGGGAGATGCACGAGGACCCGAGCGTCCCCAACTACGGCAGAGCGGGGCACGGCGTCCGTCTCGAAAGAGGGCTTGTGCTTGCGATAGAGCCCATGATCAACCTCGGCACATGGGAGACCGTCGGCACGGGTTGGGATTGTCTGACCAAGGACAAAAAGCCCTCCGCGCATTATGAAAACACGGTCGCGCTCACGTCAAGAGGCGCCGAGATATTGACGCTGTAATATGGAACAGGGACAAGTTGTGTATTCAAAGGCGGGCAGAGACCGCGGCAGATACTATGCGGTGATCGAAGTCGTCAGCGAAGACAGAGTGCGCATCGCGGACGGTGACCTCAGAAGGATCAAAAAGGCGAAGCTCAAAAACGTCAAGCATTTGGGCACGGACGGAAACATGTTGCCCAAGATCGCCGAAAAGCTCAAAAACGGCATGCAAGTGTTTGACGCCGAGTTGTACAGCGCGCTGAGGCTGTACAACGACAATGCAAAATAAGGAAGGAAAGAATGTCAAAGGAAGACGTCATCGAAACCGAAGGCAAGGTCATTGAAGTCCTGCCCAAGACGCAATTCAGAGTGCAGCTTACAAACGGCCACGAGATACTCGCCTATTTGGGCGGCAAGCTGCGCATCAACAACATCAGGATACTCGAGGGCGACAGAGTGAAGATAGAAATGTCGCCGTACGACCTTACGAAGGGCAGGATCATCTACCGCAACAAGTAAGGATAAAGTCACGAAAAAAGTTCAAGACAGATCAGGAGGATCAACTATGAAAGTCAGACCCAGCGTAAAGCCCATGTGCGACAAATGCAAGGTTATCAAAAGAAACGGCAGAGTTATGGTGATATGCTCGAAATATCCCAACCACAAACAGCGTCAAGGCTGAGCCTCGGCTCCCTTCGCCTCACGGCGGGGGTTTGTACCGGAATCAAGCGTAGGGCGGCTGGTTGCCCATTCCGATTTTTGGCAACTCCCTATGCGTCCACATATATTTATTCACTTTTTCGGAGGTAAGAAATGGCAAGAATAGCCGGCGTGGATCTTCCGCGCGACAAGAGAGTAGAATATGGATTGACCTATATCTACGGCATCGGGCTTCCCACTTCTCAGGAGATTCTCCGCGCGACGGGGATCAGCCCCGACGTACGCGTCAAGGATCTGACCGAGGAACAGGTAAGTCTCATTCGCGACTACATTGAAAGAAATTTGCATGTCGAAGGCGATTTAAGACGCGAGGTCACTCTCAACATCAAGAGACTGACCGAGATCGGTTGCTATCGCGGCGTGCGTCACAGAAAGGGTCTGCCCGTCAGAGGTCAGAACACAAAGCAGAACGCAAGGACCAGAAAGGGCCCAAAGCGCGCTGTCAGCCGCAAGAAGTAAGGAGGCAGCAAAATGGCAGGTATTGCAAGAAAAGCAATTAAGAAAAGGAAAGATATAAAGCGCGTTGAAAAAGGACAAGTGCACATTCACGCCTCTTTCAACAACACTATCGTCACGATCACGGACATGAACGGCAACGCCGTGTCATGGTCGTCCGCGGGCAAGCTCAAACTCCGCGGCAGCAGAAAAGCGACGCCGTTTGCGGCGCAAATGGTCAGCGAGGACGCCGCCAAGGTCGCCTACGATCAGGGCATGAGGACCGTCGAGGTCTATGTCAAGGGCCCCGGTCAAGGCAGAGAATCCGCGATCCGCGCGCTTGGCAACGTGGGATTGGAAGTCACGCTCATTCAGGACGTTTCTCCCATTCCTCACAACGGATGCCGTCCGCCAAAAGCGAGAAGGCTGTAATTAGGAGGTAGATTTATGGCTAAATATACAGGTCCCGATTGCCGTCTGTGCAGGAGAGAGGGCTGCAAGCTCTATCTTAAGGCGGCGAAGTGCAATTCAGACAAATGCCCCCTTCTCAAAAAGAACGTCGCTCCCGGCGTTGTGCACAAGGGAAGGAAGAAGGCAAGCGGATATTCCATACAGCTTCGCGAGAAGCAAAAGACCAAACGCTTTTACGGCGTGACGGAAAAACAGTTCAAGATGTACTACGAAAAGGCTTCCGAAATGAGGGGCGTCACGGGCGAAAACATGCTCGTTTTGATCGAAAGGCGTCTTGACAACGTTGTCTATCGTCTCGGCCTCGGCGCTTCCAGAGCGCAGGCGCGCCAGATCGTCAACCACGGGCTGATCACGGTCAACGGAAAGAGAGTGGACATCCCCTCCTTCCTCGTCAAGGTCGGCGACGTGATCTCCGTCAAGGAGTCGAAGAGGGATTCCGTGCAGTGGGAAGCGGTCAAAGCGACCAAAAACCTCTCCATCGTCAAGTGGCTTGAGTTTGACAACGCCACGCTGACGGGCAGAGTGCTCGCTCTCCCCGAAAGAGCGGATATCGACCTCCCGATACAGGAACACCTAATCGTCGAGTTGTATTCCAAATAATAAGTTAGGAGGATACGGAAATGATGCAGATCAAAAGCCCCCGTATTTCATTCGAAGAAAACGAGAGCAAAAATTATGCCAAGTTTGTTGTCGAGCCTCTTGAAAGGGGCTTCGGAACAACAATAGGCAACAGCTTACGTCGTATTCTTCTTTCAGCGCTTCCCGGTGCCGCGGCAGTCGGCATCAAGATCGCGGGCGTCGAACATGAGTTTTCCACCATCAAGGGCGTCAAGGAAGAGGTCACCGAGATCATCCTCAACCTCAAATCCGTGCGCTTCAAGGCGGTCAGCAGCCTCGAAAACGCGGGCAAGCAGGCTTGCTATTTGCGCATGAACACTGTCGGCGTCGCCACTGCGGGCGACATCGAGTGCGCCGTGGGCATCGAGGTCATGAACCCTGATCAGATCATCTGCACTCTCGACGAGGGCGCGGAGATCGATATGACCATCTATGTGGATTGCGGCAGAGGCTATGTCCCCGCGGCAAAAAACAAGAGCGCGAAGGAGCCCATCGGTTATATCCCGATCGATTCCATCTACACTCCCGTCATCAGGGCGAATTACAGCGTCGAAAGCACCCGCGTCGAGCAAAGCATTGACTTTGACAAGCTCACGCTCGAGGTCACGACGGACGGCACGACCTCCGCAAAGGAGATCACTTCGCTTGCCGCAAAGATCATGAACGACCATATGCGTCTGTTTGTCGAACTTGTGGAAAACATGACGGATACAGCAATTCTTGTCGAACCTCAGACGGACGACAAGGCAAAGGTGCTTGAAATGCCCGTTGAGGATCTTGACCTCTCTGTGCGCTCCTACAACTGCTTGAAGCGCGCGGGCATCCACACCGTCGAAGACCTCACCAAGCGCACCGAGGAAGATATGCTTAAGGTGAGAAACCTCGGAAGGAAATCCCTCGAAGAGGTCGTCAAAAGACTTGGGGAACTCGGACTCAGCCTTAAGTCACAGGAGGACTAAATATCATGCCGAAAAAATTAGGAAAACGTACAGATCAACGTATGGCATTACTTAAAAATCAAGTTTCCGAACTGCTTTGGTACGGACAGATCGAAACCACTCTCGATCGCGCAAAGTCCGTCAGAAGCCTCGCGGAAAAACTCATCACCATTGCGGTAAGATCCTACCAAGACGACGTGAAGGTCACAAAGACCGTGTCCTCCGTCAACGCCAAGGGCGAAAGGACTCAAACCGTTGTCGAGTTCACAAACGACGGCCCCAAGAAGCTCGCCGCTCGCCGCAGACTTATGGCGGAGCTCGTCGACCTCAAAGAGGTCAAGGGCGAGAAGGAATCAAAGGCTGCCTTCAAAGCGCGCATCAAGGACGCAAAACATCCTCTCATCGAAAAGATGTTCAAGGAATACGCTCCCAAATATGACGCTCGCAAAAACGAGGTCGGTCAGGGCGGCGGATACACTCGCATCCTCAAGACGGGAGTGAGGAGGGGGGATGCGGCGAAGGTTTGCATCATCCAACTCGTGTAAAACTGCCTGTACGGGCGAAATACTGTGTCAAAACCCATTTTGCTCACCGTCATGTACTACATGTACATTAGGCGGTTCGCAAAATGGGTTTTTCCTTGCTCTTCATCTCAATATTGCGGTTTTACTTTTCTTTATCGTATTTTTTGGTTATCATCGTATCCTCTCCACTCGCACTATTGAGCGATTGACTGTGTCAAGGGGACTTATCCTCGCCGTCATGTACTACATGTACGTTGGGCGGTTCGGGAGAGGGCTGTTTCCTAGCCTAGTATTCAAATATCGCCGTTTTACCTTACCTTATCTTTTTTTAAGCTGACACTTTGTCCGCTCCGCTCGCACTATTGAGCGATTTCTTTTTTAACTTTTTGTAATGCAAGGTTGCATTTGGTGTACATTAGGCTTGTTTGGCAAGGGCACTGCCTTGACGTTTCGGGTTTTTCCGCATAATCGGCGAAGCGTTTTCATGGAACGGATAATTTTGAAGTGGTCTTGACATATTTTTGTCATTCATTTATAATTTTTTATATATCATAAAAGTGTAGCTTTTCGCGGCTTCGGAGGGATCTTGGTAGGCGACATAATCGAAATTTTCAGAAAAATCTTCGACGGCAACGATTTTTTGACGCTTTACGTCATCTCGATCATTCCCATCATCGAGTTGAGAGGCGCGATTTTGTTTATGCCCATAATGTTTGAGAGCTCTTCGTTTTTGGAGTTTTACGCGGGCATGTGGTGCTGTATCGCGGGATCGACCACGGTGATCGTGCCGCTTATACTCATCACTCGCCCCCTGCTTCGGCGGCTGAAGCGGACGAAGCTGTTTTCGAGGTTTGCAAAGAGTTTGGAGTCCAACCTTTCGGACAGGGCGGAATCCGCATACAGTGAGGAGGAGCAACAGCGCAAGGCGGAGGCGAAGGCGCAAAAGGGCGGAGCGGCGCGAAAATCCCTCTCCAAGGACGCGAAGAAGTTTTGGGGCTTGTTTGCGTTTGTCGCGATCCCTCTTCCCATGACGGGCGCATGGACGGGCTCCTGCATAGGCAGTTTCCTCGACTTCCCAGTTTGGAAGGCGTCCCTCGCGGTGTTTTTGGGCAATATAGTCGCGGGGCATATCCTTATGGCGATCGCATGGTTTTTGCCCAACGAATATGCGGATATCTTCCTGTACGGCTTCGTCGTGCTAGCGATCGCGCTTGCCGTCCTTCTCGCCTTTTCTAGGAACAAGAAGAACGAGAGGAAGAGGCGTGTCGAACGCGAAAAATACTCCAGCCAAAACGAGTATGAGCTTGCCGTGCTTCAGCGCGAGGCGGACGAGGAAGGCAAGATCATCATCAAAAAAGAGTATATCGACAAGTTCGGCGACAGGCATATCATCATCGGCCACGACGAGACCAAAAACGACGACATTGTTTCAAAAGACGATCCCATCTGACGTTTTTGCATACTCGACTGCGCAGGGGCTATCTCCTGCGTTTTTTCTTTCTCATTTTTCCGTCCGCCGCGGCGTAATGTTTGAAGAAAATTTTGAAACTGCTTGTAATATTTGCAAAAGAGTTTTATAATGTATCCAACAAAAATTTTTGGGAGGCAATCATTATGCCATTGGTTACAACTACCGATATGTTCAGAAAAGCGTACGAGGGTGGCTATGCAATCGGCGCCTTCAACGTCAACAATATGGAGATCATTCAAGGCATTGTCGAGGCGGCGACTGAGGAAAACGCTCCTCTTATCCTGCAGGTCTCGTCCGGCGCGAGGAAATATGCCAACACGACCTATCTCACCAAGATGGTCGAAGCCGCGGTGGAAACAAGCGGACTTCCCATCTGCCTCCACCTCGATCACGGCGACACCTTCGCCCTCTGCAAGGACTGCGTGGACAACGGATTCACTTCCGTCATGATCGACGCAAGCGCCCATCCCTTCGAGGAAAATATCTCTATCACAAAACAAGTCGTCGAGTATGCCCATGACCACGGCGTCGTCGTCGAGGCGGAACTCGGAAAACTCGCGGGCATTGAGGACGCCGTAAAGGTCGCCGAAAAGGACGCCGCGTTCACCGATCCCGATCAGGTGCAAGAGTTTGTCGAGAGGACGGGCGTTGACTCGCTTGCCATCGCCATCGGCACCTCTCACGGCGCATACAAGTTCAAGGGCGAGCCGCGCCTGCGCTTCGACATCCTCGAAGAGGTCGGCAAACGCCTTCCCGGCTTCCCCATCGTTTTGCACGGAGCTTCCTCCGTCCCGCAGGAACTCGTCAAGATCGTCAATCAGTACGGCGGCAGCATGCCCGGCGCACAGGGCGTCCCCGAAGAGATGCTCCGCAAAGCCGCGACCATGGCAGTCTGCAAGATCAACATCGACAGCGACCTGCGCCTCGCCGTCACCGGCGCCATCCGTGAGCACTTCGCTCTCAATCCCTCTCACTTCGATCCTCGTCAATATCTCGGACCCGCCAGAGAGGCCGTGAAACAGGTGGTGAAGCATAAGATTGAGTGTGTCTTAGGTTGCGCCAACAAAGCGTAAAACCGTCTGTAAGGGCGAATAGCTGTGTCAAGGGGGCTTGTCCTCGCCGTCATGTACTAGATGTACATTAGGCGTCTCGGACAAGCCCCTTTCCTTACTCTTCATCCCTTACAGGCGGTTTTACTTTATACATATTTTTATGGTTTAGGGCGAATAGCTGTGTCAATAGTCCTGCTTATAAGATGATAGCTTGGGCGAGTGCTTCTCGGGGTCCCCATTAAAATGCGAAGCGTTTTCATGGGGTGGGATTAGGCGGTTCGCAAAATGGGCTTTCCTTGCTCTTCATCCCTTACAGGCGGTTTTGCTTTATATGCTTTTTGTTTGTTAGGGCGAACAGCTGTGTCAAAGCCCATTTTTATAATAAGACAGTTTGTGCGAGTGTTTCCATGGGCCCCATCAAAATGCGTAGCGTCTTATAGAGTAGTTTTTGGGTGGGCGGATGTTGCAAAAAGCGGAGAAATCATGATTTATTTTTTCGGGATTTGCGGTGGTTTTTTTGCGAAGAGCTGGGAGAGGGGGCTTGTCCGAGGCGGAGGGGAACTTGGAGGCAATGCATAAAAAATGCGGGACAATTGCATAAGATTTTGGTAATTTTGCATAAAAAATGCATAAAACTTGGCGTTTAATTCTTTTTTAACAGAAATTTATGTATAAAAAACGGTTGCTTTTTTCGGGTATTAAGGGTAGAATATATAAGCATATAAAATCTTATCTAAATGATTAAATTGCGCGACGCGTTGTCGAAAGGCGATTGCGGTTTGAAAAGAATGTCGCGCATTGCTAAAACTATAGAGGATCGGAGGAAGACATGAAGGCAAAAAAAGACTTAGCTTGATCTCAGTTGCGTTGATCGTTACGCTTGTTTGCATGACGGTTTTCAACGTTGTTTACACGGGCGCGAGGTTGTTCCCCTCTCCCGTTGCGGAAAATATTGCGAATGCGGATTTCACAAAGAAAATCGAAAAGGTTGACGCGGATCTGAGCGACATCAGGGAACAGTATCTCAATCATCAGCTTGTTCAGCAAGCCACCGCTTCCTATGACGGCATGCGTTGGGTGACCGTTCAATTTGAGGGCGAGTCGCTTTACGACGCGTTTGAAAACTCCGCTCGTTACACCGACTTCTCCGAGTTCGCCTCAAGCGTTGAGGGCAAGAAGGTGGTTGCGGCGGCAAAGGCGGCGCAATCCAAGTTTGTTGCGAAACTGCAAAGAAACGGCTTCGACTTCCTCTACAAATATTCCTACACGGTTTTGACAAACGGCGTTGCGCTCAAAGTCGACAGCGCCACCTACAACGCGATCTCCAAGATGTCGGGCGTGAAGGGCGTTTACGCTTCCGAGCACTATTACGTCCCCAAGTACGACGCGGTTATGAACGACGCGAACGTCTACACGACGGGCATTTACGACACCGAGCTTTTGAAGGATCTCAACGGCACTGGCAAGAGTTATCAAGGCGAGGACACGGCGGTCGCCATACTCGACACGGGGCTTGACAGCACGCACAACGCTTTCAATCCCGACGTCTATCAAGCGGCGCTTGACGAAAGCGGCGCTCAGCCTCGCTTCTCGAAAGATGACATTGCGGGGCTTGTTTCCGAGGGCCAACTCAACGCGCTTGCAAGCGGGGCGGGGCTCAACGATCTGTATTACAACGTCAAGGTTCCGTTTGCGTACGATTACGCGGACGAGGACGCGGACGTTTTTCCTTCTTACGAATCTCACGGCACGCACGTCGCGGGTATCGTCGCGGGCATTGACTCGGAGTACACTGTCAACGACAACGGCACTCCCGAGGATCCGAGCGACGACGAGACCTTTGTCGGCGTTGCGCCCATGGCTCAGCTTGTGATTTGCAAGGTGTTCACGGACGACCTCGACAGCGAGATCCTCGGCGGCGCGGACGGCATCGGCATTTTGCGCGCGCTTGAAGATTGCGCTCTGCTCGGCGTGGACGCGATCAACATGAGCCTCGGCTCCTCCGCGGGCTTCTCCGACGAGAAGAGCGACGCGGAGACCAACGCGGTTTACAACAAGATCCGCAATCTCGGCATCAGCCTTGTGTGCGCAGCCAGCAACGACTTCAGCTCGGGCTTCGGCGGCGGCAACGGCACAAACCTGACCTACAATCCCGACAGCGCGACTGTCGGATCTCCTTCCACCTACACTTCCGCGCTGTCCGTGGCTTCTATTAACGGACAGATGTCCAAATACATCAAAGCCAACGGCGACGACAACCAAGTGGCGTTCATCACAAACGCCAGCGACGGCGACGGCAACAGGATAGAGTTTGTTGACGCAATGTACGACAAATTCTCTCCGACCGACAGAACGCGGGAATTGAAGCTGAAATACGTGCTGATCGGCGGCGTGGGGACCAACATAAACTACACCTCCGCGGTCAGAAATCAGCTCAAAGATCCGCATTTCAACGGCGAGAAGGTGGACGGCACCATCGCCCTTGTCAAGAGGGGCGACACGACGTTTGCCGAAAAGGTCCAACTTGCAATGGACAACGGCGCGGGCGCGGTTGTGATCTACAACAACATTTCGGGCACCGTCAACATGTCTCTTGGCGAAGTTGACAATCCCGTCCCCACCTGCCTCATCGGCATGGACGCCGCGGCGCCCATTGTGGCGGCGGCAAACAATGCGTCGAGGACGGGTTATATCACCGTATCCTATGACTATCAAGCGGGTCCGTTCATGTCCGACTTCTCGAGCTGGGGCCCCGTTTCCGACCTCTCACTCAAACCCGAGATCACCGCTCACGGCGGCGAGATCACGTCTGCCGTCGCAGGCGCGTACGACGTTTACAGCGGCACGTCCATGGCGGCGCCCAACATGGCGGGCGCGGTGGCTATCCTGCGTCAATATCTGCAAAGCAACTTCCACCTTGAGGGAAGAGAGCTCAACGCAAGGGTCAATCAAGTGCTTATGAGCACCGCGACGATCGCGCGCAACGAAGAGGGCAATCCTTACTCTCCGAGGAAGCAGGGCGCGGGGCTTGCGGGCATCTACAACGCGGTCATCAGCGAGGGCTATATCACTGTAAGGCCGAACGAAAAACTGTATTCCGAGGAGGACGAAAACTCAAAGGACAGCATTGTGGGCGGCTGGCTTGACAAGACCAAGCTCGAGCTTTTGGACGATCCGCAAAAGAAGGGAGAGTACAAACTCACCTTCACGGTGCACAACACGTCGGCGACCGCGCAGAGCTACAGAGTGTTGCCGTACGTCATGACCGAGACCGTCGCCTCCGACAACAGGACTGTTGCCGAAAAGGCGTATATGCTGAACGACCTTTGCACCATCACCTACAGCGACGTCGTGCAAAACGGAATTGTGACTGTGCCCGCCGCAAGCGGAAGCAACGAGGGCATTGTCGAGGTCACTGTCACTGTGTCGCTCAACAAGGGCGCGCGCGACTATATCGACGCCAACTTTGTCAACGGAATGTATGTCGAGGGCTTCGTTTCCTTGGAAAACACCGCTTGCGAAAAGGACGCGGACGGCGTTGTGAAAAAGGGCGTCACGCTTGGGCTTCCCTTCCTCGCGTTCTACGGGGATTGGCTGAAAGCTCCGCTTTTCGACTTTGACGTTTTCGAGATCGCGGACAGCGAAAAGGACACCGCGATAGACCCCGAGGACAAGTTGGTCGCAAGCGCGAACCCCACTCAAATTTTTGGAAGATATTATCAAAATCTGTCCATGCTTCCTCTTGGCTCCTACCTCTATGAGCAGGACGAGGAAGAAGTCGAAGTTTATCCCGACAAGGACAAGATCGCCGTGTCCATGTACGACACCGAAAACAACCGCACTGTCTACGAGCTGTATTGCGTGTACGCGGGCCTTTTGAGGAACGCCGCGGAGCTTGACATAGTGATGACGGACACCGCGACGGGCGAAGTTGTCTATCGCGATACGCTTGAAAACGTCAGCAAATCCTATGCGGCGGGCGGCTCGAACAGAGGCGCGTTTGCACTGTTGCAGATCAACCCCTCAGAGTGGGGCATGGAAAACAACCAGACCTTCAACGTCACATTGGAGGGCAGGCTCGACTACAAGGACCAAAACGGCAACTATTCTCCGTCCACAGCCGAGGTCAAACGTCCGGACAAAGAGGACGCCGAAAGCGTTTTGCGCAACAGCTTCTCCTTCCCGTTTACCGTGGACTACGAGGCTCCGCAACTGTTGGATTACAACATTCGTTTCGAGTCCTATGTCGAAAACAGACAGACCAAATACAACGTATATCTCGACCTCGAGGTGTACGACAATCAATACGTGCAGACCGTCATGCCCTGCTACAGCGTGGAGCACACCACGGGCAAGTTGGGCAACTTCTTGGCACTTTTGACGGAATATCCCGTCCCCGTGTTCGGGCAGAAGGGGACAAGCACGCTTGTGTCCCTAAACATTACGGACTATTACGAAAAATACGTGCTCAATCAGGACGACGACAACATGCTCGTCATACAGGTTGAGGACTATGCGATGAACGCGGAGACCTTCTCAATCTCTTTGAGCAGGGAATCCATGAATTATCCCGAGTCCGTCACATTGCTCAACGACAGCAAGCTCTCGCTGAAAACTCAAGCGGGCGAACCCGTCGTGCAGAGAAACATTGACGGAAGCGAATACAACGTGTACAAGCTGACTCTCGACAAGTACGAGCTTTACAACCTGACCGCCACCACAAACCCCGCAAACACTCTCATCAAGTCTTTGCAGTGGAAAAACGAAAAGGACGTGGTGGATCTGTCGGATTATTATCCGTCCGTGACCGCAGGACTGTATGAAGCGGCAGGCTACGAAAATCAGATCTACGCCGTCGCTCCCACGGAAAGCGGCCCCACCGTCCTGCAACTCTATTCGGTGGAGGAGAGGAGAACGGATACGGATTGGGAGGATTACATCAAGATCTATGCCCAAATAGAGGTCACTGTCAACGACGATCCGAGCGCCGTGTTGCCAAAACCCGGCACCCTCAAGCTCAAACCCATCGCAAACGGGGACGAGCATGTCGTTTCGCTTGACGGCTCTTCCGCTTCTCTTGCAAACGTCGAGGTCAACCCCGGGATGAAGATACAGCTCGAGCCGTATCTCACTCCGTGGTATTTCGAATATGCGTTCAAGTACGCAAACGAGGGCGCGGCGTTTGAATATGTCTATGACAAGCCGTCAAACGAAGAAGTCGCGACCGTGGACGACAACGGCGTCATCACAACGCTCAAGAGGGGCAGCACCGTCATCACAGTCAGAGCGAAGGACCGGACCAATTATCGCTATCTGAGCGCCAGCTTCAACCTTGTCGTGGGCGAGGACTTCGACGTGGAAAACTACACGCTGTATCAGTGCTACGGCTCGGGCAGAGTGGTGATACCCTCGGATCTGAACGTCATGTATCTTGACGAGGATTGCTTCAAAAACAATCCGAACATCACCGAACTTGTCTTGCCTTCCACTTTGATGGAGATCCCGCATTACGCCTTCCAAGGTTGCACAAATCTCGAAAAAGTGGTCATTCCCAGCAAGTGCGCGGCAATAGGCGAAGGCGCGTTTGACGGCTGCACCTCTTTGCAGACGGTGGCGTTTGCGCAATACGAGGACGCGGACGGCAACATCGTGGACGGCTTTGTGGACGCAAACAAAAAGCCCGTCCCCGGCTATTTCGGCTCAATCACGATAGGGAAGCGCGCGTTTGCGGGCACTCCCGTCAAGACGATCATCCATCCCGAGTGCATGACGACCGTGCTTGACGAAGCGTTCAAAGGTTGCAACGAGCTTGAGAGCGTGGATATCAGCAAATTGCGCATCGCGGGGACAGGCGTGTTTGAAAACTGCGCAAAACTGAGCTCGGTCACCACCACAAAGGATACGGCGATCGGCGCGCGGATGTTTGCGGGTTGCGCGGCGCTTCAGAGCTTCGAATTCTTCGGCAAGAATATCGGCGAGAGCGCGTTTGAAGGTTGCGCGACGCTGTCGGATTTCAAGATCTCGAGCACGGAATTGTTGTCCATAGGCGATCATGCGCTGAAAGGGACCGCCATACAAAACATCACGCTCCCCAAGGGCGAATACACTTTGGGCAACGGCGCGTTTGAAAATTGCACCAAACTTACGACGGTCACGCTGGCGGACGGCGCGGTGTTTATGATAAGCAACGAGTCCCCGTTTGCGGGTTGCACGCAGTTCAAGGGATACGAGATCCCCGAGGGCAGCACGGCATATTCAAAGACGACGGACGGCGCGCTTTACAACGCGGACGGCACAAAACTCATCTCGTTGCCCGCGGGTGTGGACAGCTATTCGTTGCCCGACAAGGTTACGGAGATCGGGGACGGCGCGCTTGCGGGCGCTGCCATCACGACCATTGGCCTGACGCGCGTCACAAAGATAGGCGCGTACGCGTTTGCGGGCAGTGGGCTTACAAGCGTGGCGTGGCCCGAATCCATCGAAAAGATCCCCGAGGGCGCGTTTGCGGATTGCAAAAATCTGAATGAGATCACGGGGCTCGATTCGGTGACGGAAGTCGGCGCGCATGCGTTCGAGCGTTGCAGCAATATCAAGACGATGAATTTGCCAAAAGCCTTGACGATAGGCGACTTTGCGTTCTCGTTTATGAACGGCAACAACTATGTGACGTGCAGACTTACGGATTTCACGGCGCCGCTTGCGCAATATATCGGCGAGAGCGCGTTTGAAGGCTCGGCTGTCAAAACGATAGAGCTTCCCGCGGCAAAGAGCTTGGGGTACGCTGCGTTTGCCAACATGATAGGGCTTGAACAAGCGACTTTCGGCGGCGTTGAAGAGATGGCGAGATTCGCGTTCACGGGTTCGTTGGGGCTCAAGACAGTGGAGTTCGGCGAGGGCACAAAATATATCGCGCCATATGCCTTTGCGACGCTTGGGATCACTCAAGACGGCGCGATAGGCTATGCGAAAGGCGGACTTACGACCGTAAATCTCCCCGCAAGCCTTACGCAGATACACGAGGCGGCGTTTGCGGGCAATACGAGCCTTTCCAATATAGATTTGAGCCACGTTGAGGAGATCGGGGCGGAAGCGTTTTATATGTGCTCGGGTCTCGGCAACAACACCGCAAACAACAGATTTGTGTTGAGCGCGGCGAGGACCATAGGCGAAAGCGCGTTCATGGGCGCCTTTGCAAGCACAAACGCTTCCACAAGCGTATCCCTTCCGATGGCGGAATATATCGGCGATTACGCGTTTGCGGGCGGCGGAGTCGCAGGATCCGAGTACGGCGGAATTTTCGGAAACACGTTGGAAAACGGCAGGATGTTCACGGGCGGCACAATCGAGAGCGTGGAATTCCCCAAAGTGAAGGTGATAGGCACGTTCGCGTTTGCGGGCAACAAATTGCAGGTGGTCAACATCCCCGCGTCCATGAACAACAGGACGTACGCGTGGTCGGATCCCGTGCTCGACGAAAAGGGCAGAGAGGACAGACAGCGCGACCACATTTCCCCCACGCTTGGGGCGGGAGCATTTGCCTACAACAGCACGCTCAACTACTTCACTGTCGCGGCGGACAACGAGGTGTTCAGGGCGATCGACGGCGTGCTGTACTCGGTGGTGCCAAACGGGCTTGTGCTCGAGGCCTACCCGGGCGGCAAGAAGGGCACGCAGTACACATACGAATCCGCGGACGGCTCCGTGACGCGTTACAGCAACTACTTCATGCCCGCGGAAAACACGGTGATGATAGGCGAAAGCGCGTTCGAGGGCAACACGATCCTTGACTTCGTGCATCTTCCTTACACCGTCAAGACGATAGGCAGTCACGCGTTTATGTTTGCGGCGGTCAAGCACTATCAATTCGACAGCGTGGACGCGCCCACTCTTATCGCGGCGTACGATGTCGAGGCAGTGTACCTTTGGTGGAGCGTTGTGAACTTCCTCTATGAGGACCAGATCGGCGAGACGCTTGACCCCGACGACCTCGACGCGTTCAGTATGACGGGCTATTACGCCAACTTCAACACCTATATCTTCCTCACGGGTTACGGTCAAAAATTCTTGACGATCGACATGGCGTCCGAGGACATCATCGACATGCAGATCACGGTCCCCAAAAACGGCAGAGGCTACGACGCCGCGGTGTGGGAACTCTACTTCATGGGCGCGGACGGCCCGAGGATCAACAAGACCTACAACAACATGGCGGACGACACCACGCATGCCGCGCTGACGGCGTTCGAGACCATGGATACGGCGGTCGGCGAGGACTGTGAAAACATCAAGGCGGCGCTTACGCTCGTGGACAAGGAAGAGGCGAAGAAACTGCTCGCCTTGGACAGCGAGATAGGCAAGGCGGTCAGCGCGGCGAGGGCCGCGTACAACGCCATCACGCTTGACGATCAAAAGCAACTTGTCACGGAGCAGTTGACGGCGTTGCTTGCGGCGGAGGCGGAACTGCGCAACGCGAGGCGCGCGGTGGGCATAAACGTGACCATTTCGAGGACTGTCACGGATTCGAGCTCGGTCAAGATCAGATACAACGAGGGCGAGAGGTTCGATCCCACGGGCTTGGCGCTCAGGATCATCTACTCGGACGGCTCGGAGATCACGGTCAATGCGGAAAACATCGAGATCGTCAATCCCGTCATTCCCGCGCCTACGGGGGACAGATATTCGGTCAAGGGCCGCTATCATGACGAATTTACGGACAGCGACATCGAATTTGACATCTACATCAACATCAACGCGTCCTATCAGCCCACTCCCGGCGGAGACGACGGCGAGGTGGACGGCGACGCGGCGGGCTTCCCGACATGGGCGATCGCGGTGATCGTGGTCGGCGCTCTTGCGATCGCGGCGGGCGTGGTTGCGATACTGCTGGTCAAAAAGAAGAAGTCGGGCAAGGACGGCGGCAACGACGCGGCGCAGGGCGGCGCGAAGAAAGAGGCTAAAAAGGCCAAAAAAGCGGGCAAATCCGAACTCGCAGAAGAGAAAGTAGACGCCGAACTCGCAGAAGAGAAGGCCGAAGAGGCGGAACTTGTCGAGGGAAAGGCGGACGAGGCGGAACTCGTCCTCGATGAAGAGGCTACGGCGAAGAAGGAGCCGTCAGAAGCTCCCGCGCTTGAAGAAGCCGTGCTCGACCTCGAAGAGGAAGCTCCAATCGAGCCTGCCGAACCCGAAGAGCCTGTGGCGCCCGAAGAGCCTGCGGAACCCGCAGAACCTACCGAACCCGAAGAGTCAGAAACAGCCTCCGAAGAGGGGAAAAAGGACGTCGGGGAAGCGGACGGCGAGGGCGGCTCCTCGGATGAGGAATAACCTCGAACTTGCTTGAAACAACAAAAAATGCAAATCTTTGCAAAGAGTGTTTGGAGATATGGCATAAGTTATGATATAATAGAAATCTAACATTGGCGCCATAACAGCCAAATCCGACCTTGCGTTGCAAGGACCGCGGAACATCCGCTTGAAAGATGAACACAAAAAAGCATTTCACAATCAAACTGTTGCCTGTCTTGTTGCTCGTCATGTTGCTTGGCGTGACGCTTGCGGCATGCAACACGCACCCGCATGCGGACTACGACTATTTGGTGGAGTTCAACTACAACCTCGGCAAGATAGACGGCAACGCGCCAAGCCAGTATCTCGGCTTGCTCGAGCCCGCCGAAGAGGGGTCCGAGAAGTTGGGCTCCAAGGTGCTTATGCGCCCCGACGCAAACAATGCGAGCTTCAGAGAGGCGACGGTGACGGGCTACTATTTGGAGGGTTGGTATTTGCCCGAGCTTGACGAAGAGGGCGACCTCGTGCTTCAAGAGGACGGCAGAGTGAAGCTCGGCAAAAAGTGGGATTTTGAAAAGGACAGGGTCTTTGACGAAAAGACTGTCCTTTATGCCAATCTCAAGCCCAGCTCGGTCATGCGCTTTTTGGACGTGGAGACGGGCGCGGAGCTTGGCAGGATAGTGGACAAGCCCGGCGTCACCATACAGCGCCCCACAAGTTCGGCGCCGCAAAAGCAAGTGGACGGCACTCCGTACACGTTTTTGGGCGAGTTTTACACCGACGCGAAAAAGAGCGCCGCTTTTCCGTATCCTTACACTTTCGGCGAAGGGGAGACGGTGGACGTCTACATGGAGTTTATGGAGGGCGAGTGGGAGCTTGTGCGCACGGTCAGCGCCTTCAAAAGCGCGCTGTCAAACGGCCGCAATATCTATCTTTTGAGCGACATAGTGTTCGGGGCAAACGACGTTTGGTCGGGCTACAACTACAACGGCGAGCTCAACGGCAACGGCTTCAGCGTGAAGGGCGTCACCGTCAACTACGAAGTCAACGACCGCAGGAACCCGTCCATAGGGCTGTTTGGCGAGATCTACGGCAGGGCATACATACACGACGTAAGTTTTGTCGACGTCAAAATGTCCATGTCCTACAACAGAAGGTCTCCCGGTTCAACGGCGGGGCTGTTTGCGTGCTATATCAACGACGGCGCGGTGCTTGAAAACGTAACCTTCGAGGGCACGTTCACGTGTCCCGCAAGCGTGCAAGAGGCGGTCGCAAACGGCAGTTTCCTCTTTTTCAGCCCGTGGATAGGCGCCTACAAGGACAGAAGCGGCGCCACGCACAACGACGTTGACGACTACGACAAAATGTTCAACTGCGATTACAGCGGCATGAACGTAATATATGAAGACTGAGCCATTTTATGGCAAAAGGAGGCAATAAATGAAGACAAGCAAACGTTTCATTTGCATTGTTGCGGTGCTTTTGATGGTATGCACTTTGGTTGCGGCGTTGGTCGGCTGCAACAAGGGGCATCTCGACCCCGAAACGCGTCAGTTTGTCATGGCAATTCAATTGCCCGACGGCGTGTTCAATCCTTTCTTTTCGACATCTGCATATGACAGCAACATCATTGGCTTGACTCAGGTCGGCATGCTGACAACGGACACAAAAGGCGCCGTCATCGCGGGGCTGAACGAGCCCACGGTCGCTTTGGACTACTCCGTCAAAGAGTATGACGAAAACGACGATCCGTTTGTTTCGGCGGGCGCAAGTTCGGAGCCTGCTTACACCAAGTACAGATTCCTCATCAAAAACGGAATGAAGTTTTCGGACGGTTCGGATTTGACCATTCAGGACGTGCTGTTCAATCTGTATGTTTATCTCGATCCCGTCTACACGGGTTCCGCGACCATCTATTCCACGGACATCCAAGGCCTTTCCGAGTACAGGACTCAGGAGAGCAACCTCGGCGAGGAAGGGACAAGCGGCTTCGATCAGCAATTTATCGCCACGGCGACCACAAAGAGGACGGAGATCATAGACTGGGTCGGTTGCTTCGGCAATGGCCTTAATGCAAATCAGAAGAATTGGAGAAGCGATTGGAGACAATATGAAAACAAAGTCGGTCAAGCGGATTTCAACGAACACTTTGCCGCTTATTTGGATACTTTCGCAAACGCGGCGTCTCTGTTTTACGACGAGTTGGTTTCGGACTGGAACGCGATAAACCTCGAGGACTACAAGGATTATACCGGCTTTGACGCAAGATGGAAGATCTTCCTCGTCAACGACACTTCTCTCAACCTTTATAAAAGGGAAAACGGAGACAGCGGCAAGTATGTGAAAAATGAAAAGGGCAACTATATCTTAGACGATGCCAAAGTGCAAAACGCGTACAACGATCTGGCGGCCCTCCTCCCCGTAGGCACAGAGGCGACAGAAGAAACGCTCAAGCGCGCATGCCTCAAAATGGCGTTTGAAACCTATTTCGGCACTTCGGACGAGTCCATGTATGTGGACGTCACAAGCAGCGACGATCAATTCAAAACAAATCTTGTCGGACAAGTGAGCGTCGCGTCCACAAGCGCGCCTATGTTTGAACAGGTCGTGCGCTTTTGGGCGACTGCGGACACCCTTATGGACGAATGGGCGGCGAAAGCCAAGTCGGACTATTTCAAAGGCGGAACCATCACCTTCCCCAATATCACGGGCATCACAGTGGAAAGAGTCAAGAGCTTTTCCGGCGAAATGTCCGAGTACAAGACCGTCAACTATGACGACTATCACTATGTTTTGAACATAAAGGTCAACAAAGTGGACCCGAAGGCGATCTACAACTTCTCCTTTACGGTCGCGCCCAGAAAATATTATTCGACCAGCACTCTCAACAAGGATTTCGACGATGATTTCAACAATTGGGTAGCGGCGGGCGCAAAACGCGATGAATTCAACACTAAGGTGACTCACTTCGGCGTCAAATACGCGGACAGCACTTTCATGCAGGACACGGTCAACAACAGCACGCGTACAAGAGTGCCTATCGGCGCAGGCCCCTACAAGGCCACAAACGCAAGCGACAACGGCAACGTTACGCCGAGCGGCTCCAACGGCTTCTACAACAACAATATGGTGAACTATGTCCGCAACGACTATTTCTACACTCTCGGCACGGACAAGGCGGGAGCGGAGCAAAAGGATTCCAAGCTCCAAAACGCCGTCATCAAGTACGTCAAGTACAAAGTGGTTGAGGCAAACAACATCATCAACTCCTTGGGCACGGGCGAAATCGACTTCGGCGAGCCGAACGCCATTCCCGACAACATCACTCAGGTCAACAAAAACAAGAATTTGGGGTCTAAGACAACGCTGACGCTTGGCTATGGCTATATCGGCATCAACCCCCGCTTTGTTGAGGACATCCATGTGCGCAAAGCCATTATGATGGCGATGAACAGACAGCTTATACAGGACAATTATTACGGCAAGGATCTGTGTGTGATCATTCAACGCCCCATGTCGATTGCGTTGTCTCAGTATTATCCCACAAGCGCCACAGAGTATTATCACTTTGACTCGACCGGCGATGAAATAAAGAAAGAGATGGCGTTGTCTAACTATGTTTTGGAAAGCGACGGCCTCTATCACAACAAAGACACGGGCGATACGTTGGACTATAAGTTCACCATTGCGGGCGGCAACGTGGATCACCCCGCTTATGCGACCTTCCTTCGCGCGCAAGAATTGCTCAACGGTTTGGGCTTTGACGTCAAAACGGTCACTTCCGCAACTGCGCTGACCGACCTCTCGGCAGGCAAGTTGGAGGTTTGGGCGGCAGCATGGGGAAGCTCCATCGACCCCGACATGTATCAGGTCTACCACATGGATTCGCAGGCAAGTTCCACAAACAACTGGGGCTATAAGTGGATCAAGGCGGACAGAGAAACTTATTCGGAGGAATACGACATCATCACCGCGCTCAGCGAAAACATCGACGCGGCTCGTCAAACGACAGTCGTTTCCGAAAGGGCGAGGATCTACAGCGAATGCCTCAACCAAGTCATGTCGCTTGCGGTCGAACTGCCCACCTACAACCGCTACGACCTCAGCGTGTTCAACAAAAAGGTGGTTGATGAAAGCTCCCTTCCCATGAAGGACGCAGGCCCCTTCTACGGCTTGCTCTCCCGCATTTGGACTGTCAGATACGTCTGATCCCACAGTCGGCAACAACAATCACAGACTTCCCGTCTACGGGGATTCCCTCCCCGTAGACGCCCTTAATGCAGGACTTATATGGATACAGTCAAATACATAATAAAAAGGCTGCTGCTTGCCATCATCATTCTGCTTGGCGTGTCGATCATCATCTACGGGCTTGCCCGAATGATGCCGACCGATTTTGTCGATCAACAGTTTGCGGGCGCCATCCAGAACGGCCAGATGAAACAGGAGGACTTGGACAGGATCAAGGAGATTTACGGTCTCGATATGCCCGACGCTTTCCTGACTCTGGTCCCCGAGAGCGGCGAGTTTGACGGAGTTTCGTTCAGAAAGAACACAAAAGAGTCCGTCTACGAAGAGGATATCCTGCTTGGCGGCACCTCGGCGGCAGAGTGGTACAGCGGCAAATACAGCGCGGACGGCGACAGACAATTGCGCTTCAGCGAGCCGAACGCCATCATCTTCAAGATGGGCGAAGCAACCGTCACTTGCAAGGTGGAGGGCACAAAGTTGGTCGCTTCCGTGGACGGGGGCAAAATAAATCTTCCAAGCGACAACAGCTTCGTTTCGCACGCCACCGTGGCTTCGGACGTCACGCTCGAAACCACTTGGACAGGCTCGAACAACACAAGCACGTTTGTGCTCAACCTCTCGCGCGGCAAGGGCGTGTACACCGAAACCAACGACGTCGCGGGCACTGTCACGCCTTATGAATTTGTCTATACCTACGGCGGCACAGTGCAAATCGGCAAAATCGAAAGCGTGTCCATCGAATCCTCGGGCGAGGACGGCGACGACCAAGGCCTCGTCGTCAACGACGTTTTCACCCCCGCTTTGGAGGGCACCTATCAAATCGATTTTCCAAAGATAGACCCCGAAACGGGCAATATCGACTTCTCACAGGTCAGAAACTTCACTGTCACCGCGGACGGGACGTCCTTCGATGTCGCCGCGAACTACAGAGTGGCAAGTTTTTGGGACAAGGCAGGTTCCATTTTCGAGAGCTATTTCGAATGGCTCGGCAACATGCTGAAGGGCGACTTCGGCGTGTCCTTCAAATACAAGATGCCCGTCGGGGACGTCATCGTCCAAAACATGGGCGTCTCGTTTGCGATCGCGTTTATCGCGACCATATTGCAATTTTTGATTGCGATCCCGCTCGGCATCAAAGCGGCGGTCAAGCAGTATGGCGTCACGGACTATGTGGTCACCATCTTCACGATGATCGGCATAAGCCTGCCGACGTTCTTCCTGTCCGCGCTTGTCATCAGACTGTTCGCGGTGCAACTCGGCTGGTTTGAGGTGTCGGGCATCGCCTCGGCGTCTATGGCGCCAAACGCAAGCTGGATAGTCAAACTCGGCGACAATTTGTGGCATATGGTTTTGCCTATGTTCGTGCTCGTCGTGTTGTCGATAGGCTCGCTCATGCGTTATACAAGGACAAACACGCTCGAAGCCCTCAACGCGGACTATGTGCGTACCGCGCGCGCAAAGGGCTTGAGCGAAAGATCCGTCATCTACAAGCACGCGTTCAGAAACACCATGGTCCCGCTGGTCACCTTGCTCGCAGGCACACTGCCCGGGCTGTTCAGCGGCGCCATGATCACCGAAACCGTTTTCGCCATTCCCGGCATAGGAAAGTTGGCTTATGACGCGCTCGTCGTCGCGGACGTGCCGTTCATCATGGGCTACAATATGTTCTTGGCGGTGCTGACGGTGCTCGGCACATTGCTCAGCGACTTGATGTACGCCGTCGTTGACCCGCGCGTCAAGATTGGCAAGTAGGAGGGCTTATGGACAGAGATGATCTGAACAACGACGTTTTTGAATCAAACCCCTCCGAAACCGTGGTCGTCGGTCAGGACAATTCCTCCGTCGGCGTAGGCGTGGCGCACGAGGCTATGCTCGACGCGGAGGGCGCGGAAGAGCGTATCGCTCAGACCGTGATTGACGCCGAACAGAATACAAGTTTGCCCGACAGCATTTCGGAGGACGAAGAGGGCGAGGGCGAGGGCGCGGACGACGAAGAGCGCCTCGAGGAGATCACCTCGCGCACGCTCAGCCCCGGCAGAATAGTGCTCAAACGCTTCTTCCGCTCAAAGCTGTCCATGACGGGCTTGATCATCCTTGTGATCTTGTTTGTGTTCTCCTTTATCGGGCCGCTGTTCGAGGACGTTTGCCCCTTCATTTGGGGGGAGCAGGCTTCGGACACCTCCCATCCCGTCACCTATCAGACCACAAGAGAGTTCAACGTCGAAGAGGACAACGAGGAAACAAACATGTTCTACGACGAGGTTGCGGGCGGCACAAACACGGGCTATATCGTCAACTACAATTCGCCGACCAACTTCCTCAGCCCCTCCAAAACGCACCTTCTCGGCACGGACGAGAAGGGCTATGACGTGCTGTCAAGGCTGATGTACGGCGGCAGAATTTCCCTTACGATCGGCTTCGTCGTCGTCTTGCTCGAAACTTTCCTCGGCGTGTTGCTCGGCGGCATTTCGGGCTATTTCGGGAAGTGGGTCGACCAAGTGATCATGCGTATCGTGGACATCTTCAACTGCGTCCCGACCCTTCCCATGCTGATGATCGTCGGCGTCGCGCTCGAAAGCCTCGACCTCTACGGCGTGGAAAGGCTGTATATCATGATGGCAATGATGACCCTGTTCGGCTGGGCAGGCACCGCGCGCCTCGTCAGAGGGCAGATCCTCTCCTTGCGTGAGCAGGACTTTATGCTGAGCGCGGAGGCAAGCGGCCTCACGGTAAGGCGAAAGATATTCAAACACCTCATTCCAAACGTGATACCACAGCTTATCGTCTCCATGACGTTGGGGCTGGGTGGCATCATTTTGACGGAAGCGACGTTGGGCTATCTCGGCATCGGCTTGCCCACGCAGTATGCGACTTGGGGCAATATGATCAACTCCGCAACAAACGATCTGGTGCTCAACAACTATCCCGCGCTGTGGATCGCCCCCGGCATTTGCATAGTGCTCGCGGTTTTGGGCTTCAACTTCATCGGCGACGGCCTGCGTGACGCTTTCGACCCAAAGGCAAGGAGATAAGCTATGAGCAAGAACGAAACCACCAAAAAGCATTATATCTCCGCCAAGGAATCAAGGCAGATCGCCAAACAGAACTCAAACGAGATCAAGCGCCTGCAAAAACAGCGCGCGGCGTACAAGAGAGAGGATTATGTCACGCAAATGCGCGACCCCTCCAACATTGTCGAATTTGATGACCTTCACACCTATTTCTTCACCGACAACGGCACCGTGAAAGCTGTCAACGGCGTGTCTTTCGACATTCCGCAGGGCAGTACGGTGGGCGTGGTCGGCGAATCGGGCTGCGGAAAGTCCGTCACAAGCCTTTCCCTCATGCAGCTCGTGCAAGGGCCTATGGGGCAGATCGTCAGCGGCAGCATCCGCTTCCGCACGACTGTCAAAACTCCGAGGCTCACCGAGCCCGTCATGAAGGACGTGCTCGACGAAAACGGCGAGCCCGTGCTCGACCCCGAAACAGGGCTTCCTCGTCAGGAACCCGAGCTTGACGAAAAGGGCAAACCCGTCATGCGCAAAGTGCCTCCCGTGCCCATCATGGAAGAGGTGTACGATCACAGCGGCGCTCCCGTTTTAAGAGCGGACGGCTCCGTGTTTACAAGACAGGCGCGCAGGGGCAAGGGAAAGCCCAAGATCGTCACTGTCGAGGAGACTCAGTACGAGGACGTAACGGACGCGGACGGAAACGTGCAACTCGACGAAAACGGCGTCGTGTTGAGGCGCGCAAAACTTGACAAAAACGGCAAACCCATTGTCAAAAAAATCAAAAAACCCTTGCTTGTCGAGGTCAAGGATGAGGACGGAAACGTGCTTTGCGACCCCGACGGCGCTCCGTATATGGAGCAGGCGTATCAGCGCGCGGGCAAACCCAAATTCAAGCCCGTGTACGACGAAAAGGAAGAGGTCTACGACATCGCGAAGATGCCCGCCGAGGCAATGTACAACATCCGCGGCAGGGAGATCGCAATGATCTTTCAGGAGCCCATGACTTCGCTCAATCCCGTGTTTACGGTGGGATATCAGCTTGATGAAGTCACGCTTCTGCACGTTGAGGGCGCGGACAAAGAGGACGCCAAAAAGCGCAGTATCGAGATGCTGAAACTTGTCGGCATCGCCATGCCCGAGCATGTGTACAAATCCTATCCGCACCAACTGTCGGGCGGCATGCGTCAGCGCGTGATGATCGCAATGGCGCTTTGTTGCAATCCAAAACTGATCATTGCGGACGAGCCGACCACCGCGCTTGACGTCACGATTCAGGCGCAGATCCTCGACCTGCTCAGAGAAGTCAAAAACAAGATAAGCGGAAGCATAATGCTGATCACGCACGACCTCGGCGTCATCGCCGAAATGGTGGACTATGTTGTCGTCATGTACGCGGGCAGAGTTGTGGAAAAGGGCACCGTGCGCGAGATATTCAAAAATCCGCTTCACCCCTACACGATAGGTCTGCAAAAGAGCAAGCCCGTCGTCGGACAGGATATCGACAGGCTGTACAGCATCCCCGGCAACGTGCCAAACCCCATCAACATGCTGTCAACTTGCTATTTTAAGGATAGATGCGGCATGAAATGCGCCGCATGCAGAGGGGATTATCCCGAAATGGTGCAGGTGTCGCCTACGCACTTTGTAGCATGCCATCGCTACAAGGATCTGGAAAAGGAGCATGAAAATGAGCAAGCGCAATCAGAAAACGCAAATGAATGAAGAAGTGAACTCGGCTCCGTCCATCAAGCAGGAATTCGATTGGCGCCGCGAGGACAGACAGAGGCTGTTTGCCGACGTCCCCGAACCCGACGCTTCCGAGTTTGACGTGCAAGACGCTTCCGCCGTTTCGGCAGAGCACAGCGAAGAGGTCCCCCCGAAAGCGCTTGACGAGGATATGCCTGTCGTCGAGGAAGAGACAGCCCCCGAAGAGGCTCCCGAGGTCATAGATCAAGCGGCGGCGGAACTCGAAGAAGAGGCTCCCGCCGAGGAAGTTGCTCCCGCGCAGGAAGAGCCTGTTGAAGAGAGCGAACACTGTGAGGAAGAGGCGGATGATAGCGCGGCAGAGTTTGTCGAAGAAGAGTCCGAACAAGAAGCTCCCGCCGAAGAGGACAAATCCGAAGAGGAAGAGCATATAGAGGACGTCGAAGAAGAGACGATCGAGGCAGAGCCTGTCGTAGAAGAGGCAGTCGAGGACGAGTCCGTCGAAGAGGCGGAAGCCGAACAAGCGGACGAGGAAAATGAGGGCGTCGAACTTGCGGACGTCGAGGAAGAGGGCGTAGCGGAAGAGGTTGAAGGACCCGTTGAGGACGAAGCCTCCGAGTCTGTGCTTTTGCTTGACGAAGAAGTCATGGCGGAAGCCGCGCCCGCAGAGGAAACGCCCGAGGAGCCTTCGTTTGTCTCCGCCGTCGAGGTGGAAAAGCCGCATGAGGAAGAAGAGGACATCCCTCTGCTCAGGGTCGTAAACCTCAAGGAGTGGTTCCCCATCAAGACGTCCATCATAAAATCCAAAAACGTCTATCTCAAGGCGGTGGACGGCGTGTCTTTCAGCCTGAGGCAGGGCAAGACGATCGGCATAGTCGGCGAGTCGGGCTGTGGCAAGACCACGCTCGGGCGTACGATATTGCGCCTTTACGAGCCCACGTCGGGCGAGATAATCTTCGAAGGCAAGCACATTGAAAAGCTCAAGGGCGAAAGGCTTCGCAAGATCCGTCCCAACTTCCAGATGATATTCCAAGATCCGTACTCCTCGCTTTCCCCGAGGCTCACCGTCGGCGAGATAGTCGGCGAGGCAGTCAGGACGCACAAGATCGTGCCGAAGTCGGAGTATAAGGATTATATCGTGGACATAATGCTCAAATGCGGGCTTCAGCCGCACTATTTCGAGAGATATCCGCACGAGTTTTCGGGCGGCCAAAGACAGCGTATCTGCATCGCAAAAGCGCTTGCCTTGAAGCCGAAACTCGTCATCTGCGACGAGCCCGTCAGCGCGTTGGACGTGTCCATTCAGGCGCAGGTCATCAACCTGTTCAAGGATCTGCAGGAGTCGGACAACCTCGCCTACATTTTCATCTCGCACGACCTCTCCGTCGTCGAGCACATCTCGGACGAAGTCGGCGTCATGTATCTTGGCAACATGGTCGAGTTCGGCTCCAAAAAGGAGCTGTTCTCCAACCCCATGCATCCGTACACGCAGGCGCT
>CANQNC010000010.1 GCA_947625145.1 uncultured Clostridia bacterium | reverse complement strand
TCCGTCCTGCGGATCTTGTGTTGCTTGTGGGCATGCGCAGGACGGACCCCATACGCAGGGGACTTGCGGACGGCGGATATGCGGGAGAGATACATGTGTACGAGTCCTTGGAGCTTGCACAAAAGGATTTTGCAAACAGACTTCACGTGGGCGACGCGCTGTTGATACTCAACGATCTGCCCGATATATACGACGACAGACCGTCAAAAAAGAAGTGAAGTATTCTGAAAAACGCCGTTTTTGAGAATTGTTTGCGGCAAAAATCAAATTGCCTGTTGGAGGGAGTATGAAAAAGAAAATAGCGTTGTTTTTCGGGGGACGTTCCTTGGAGCGCGACATCTCGGTGATCACGGCGTTGCAGACGCTCAGGGCAATTGACAAAAGCAAGTACGACGTCGTTCCCGTATACATTGACGGCGGGGATATGTACGCGGACGATTTCGACATTCGCTCCTTTTCCCCGTTCGAGCCCGAGGCGCATCCGAAGGTCGTCTTGATCAAGGGGACGTTGTTCGCCGTCAAGCGAAACAGGCTTGTCAAACTCGCAAAGCCGTCCGCGGCGCTCGTATGCTGTCACGGCGGGGAGGGGGAAAACGGCGTTTTGCAGGCGCTGTTGGAGTACAATTCCATTCCGTATTCCTGCTCCTCGCCGCTCGGCTCCGCTATCGCAATGGACAAGGCGACGTTCAAGACGGTCTGTCTCGGGCTTTCGGTCAGCGTGTTGCCCTACGAGACCGCGACAAACGCCGAACTCTCTGCGGACTTCGAGGGAGTTTGCGCCCGTCTCGAGCAGTTTTTGGGATATCCCATGCTCGTAAAGCCCGCCTCTCTTGGAAGCAGTATAGGCATATTTTCCGCAAAAGACCGCGAGGAGCTGAAATTTGCGCTTGACGCGTGCGCGCACTACGACAAAAAATTGTTGATAGAACGTATGCTGACCGACTTCATCGAGGTCAACTGCGCGGCGATCCGCAAGGGGGACAAAATCGTGCTGTCAAACACCGAACAGCCGCTGAGCGCGGGGGATTTCCTCTCTTTTGAGGAAAAGTATATGAGCGGCGGCAAACTGAGCGGGGGCGGACATATCATTCCCGCGCCCATTGGCTCCGCCGAGCTTGTCGTCAAGGCGTACACCGAGCAACTTTACAGAGAGCTTGAACTTGACGGCGTGGTCCGCATGGACTTTTTGATAGACAATTCGGACGGCAAAGTCTACATAAACGAGATCAATTCCGTGCCCGGCTCCATGGCGTTTTATCTTTTCGACGGAGTGGGGATAAGTTTCCGCGAACTTACGGATATCCTTATAGAAGAGGCGACCTTGAAATGCTCTCCTCCCTCCGCGCGTTTCAGGACGGACGTGTTGTCCCGTTTCAGGGGCGGGGGAAAGATATCAAAATGAGAGGAAAAACATATCGCCTCTCAAATCCGCGCATGGAAATTATACATTCAAATGCGGCAAAACGTGAATAAATCTTATGCATTTTTAATACTTTTCGCATGAATAAAAATTCAGCGGCGAACGCATAAAAATTTACGCTCGATTTGCAAACATCCCGCATAAAGAGGCAAAAAGCACGCTGTCTATGACAAATTGCAAACATAAGCGCCCGTCTTTCGAGAGAGGAGGGGCGCTGTATAAATTTTATGCACAGTCGGTTTCTTAAAAAAATTTTTTGTGCATACCCCAAATGTATAATTTGTGTTGCCTTATTCATTTGAGCATGCTATAATGTCAGCGTCTTGGGACGCATGAGTTGGGCTTAATTTTTTGCGACAATGTGTTCGCCCTCGATCGTGATGAGTTGCCTGTAAAATTCGGGGATGTAGATCTTCAACTGCATCTTTGCGGGACGTTTGTAGGCGAGGTCCTCGAGGAAGAAGAGCATTTTGTCCACGCCGCTCTTTCCTTCGGCGGGAGAGCGCCTCTGCTCGGCGATCCTCATCTTGTCGTCAGTGCGGGAGAACTCCAGTTGACCGTTCCACTCGACGAAGCCTTCGACGACGACATAATCCTTTTTGTCCTCGTCCGTGTTGTAGATGATGACAGCCTCTTTTTCGAACAAGTCAAGTTCGAGCGTGTGCAAAGGATCGCCGCTTGTGGAAGAGGGGATCAGCATGCGATAGTCCAAGACCTGCGATTGGCTGTAAAGTCCGCGCCGCACCATATAAGGAGATATCGCGTCCTGCCACTTGCTTGGGGTTATGCATCCCAGCGCGGCGGAAGCGATCACGCAAACGGCTCCGACCGCGACAAACCCCAGCGAGACGTTTTGGACGCTGAAGATATCCCGCCAAGTCTTTTTGTAAGTCTTGGTTTGAGGCTCGGAGGTTTGCCTGTCGGGATAGACCCAACCCATGCGCTTGTCGTAAAAGGCGTAATAGCGCTTGAACACAAGGATAAGCAACAGTCCGCCGCCCGTCAGCAACAGGGCGCATCCCAAAAGGATGAGGCAGATCATTGCCGAGCCGAAAGCTATGCCCGTGACGACCGTGTAGATCGCAAGCAAAAGCGCCGCGGCAAAGCACGCCGCGATCAGCAAAACGATCAGCACGAAGGGGATATTGATCAAGATGCGTTTGATCACTCCGTTGTGTACGGTGGAAATCCTTTTCATGGCTAAGATTATACGCCTTATGACAGTCGCTGTCAAATTTTTCGAAAAACTCCGCCCGAATGCGCATAAACCCGCATGACGGCTAATACACTTCGATTGTCGGCATACGCAAAGACAACTTTGCGGACGCTATAGACGAATTTCGACGGATGGTGGCAAAATTTTTCGGTCCATTCGGCGAAAAAGTGCTATAATATCGAGGTGTAAGGGATGTTCATAACCTTAAGACGCAAAAACATCGCATTTGCGATCGCCGTTCTCGCCGCCGTGGCCATTCTGTCAAGCGCGCTTGGCGTCACGTCTATGGCGTCCGTGTTCTTCGGCAAGAGCTCGCGCAAGATCCCCGTGTACGGCGTGGACGTAGGCGAGGAGGAAAAGGTGATCGCGCTCACGTTCGACGCGGCGTGGGGCGCGGACAAAACACAGGGGATATTGGACATCATGGCGGAGTACGGCGCAAAGGGCACCTTCTTCCTCGTGGGGTTTTGGATAGACAAATACGAGGCGGAGACAAAGGCGATCGCGGAAGCGGGCTTCGAGATAGGCAACCATTCGCGCAATCACCTCAACATGCCCAAGCTGAGCGACGAGGAGATACGCGCGGAGATAGAGTACGTCAACGGCAGAGTGAACGAGCTTACGGGCAAAACGCCGAAATTCTTCCGCGCTCCTTTCGGGGACTACAGCGACAGGCTGATGACCGCGCTTGAAAAGCTGGACATGGTGGGGATACAGTGGTCCATCGACAGTCTGGATTGGAAGGGGCTCGGCGCAAGCGAGATCTGCGACCGCGTTCTTCCAAAGGCGAAGAGCGGAGACATCGTTCTCTTCCACAACAACAGCGATCACGTGCTTGACGCGCTTCCCATCGTGCTGAAAACGCTGAGGAGCAGGGGATTCAGGTTTGTGACGCTCTCCGAGATGGTCGCGGTGGACGGCTATACGGTGGACAACAACGGCATACAGCACAAAAGCGCCTAGGCGCGGACAAGGCAGAAGCCGAAAATCAAACAAAATCAGGCTTGCGCGCGACAGCGCAAAACAGCGGAGGATCTACTATGGGTTACGAACAGATGCAAAACAACAAGGTGTTTCTTACAGGAAGAATCGTCGAGGAACCTGTATTCTCCCACGAAATGATGGGAGAGGGATTTTATGACTTTTCCATCGCGGTGAAACGACTCAGCGGTCAGGACGACATCATCCCCATGACCATTTCCGAGCGGCTTATGCTTGGCACGGACTTCGACGAAGGCAACGTGATCGGCGCGGTCGGGCAGTTCAGAAGCTACAACAAGATCGTGGACGAAAAAAGCAAGCTCGTGTTGAGGGTGTTTGTAAGAGAACTTGTGGAACCCGACGACACAAATCCCAATATCATCGAACTCGAGGGCTTCGTTTGCAAACAGCCCGTCTATCGCCAGACCCCCTTCAAGAGGGAGATCGCGGATATGCTGATCGCCGTCAACAGGGCGTACAACAAATCCGACTATATCCCCGCGATCGCGTGGGGGCGCAACGCGCGTTTTGCTGGCGGATTTTCCGTGGGCGACAAGGTGCACGTGGTGGGGCGTATCCAATCCCGCGTGTATCAAAAACAGCTCGAGGGCGGAATAATTGAGGACAGGACGGCGTACGAAGTGTCCATCTCGAAGTTGGATCTGCTCTCCGAAAAGCCCCGTTCCTCATACGGCACTTCATACGGCACTTCATACGGCTCGTCATACGGTTCCCCGTACGGCGAAAGAGAGTATGGCGCGGAGCGCTCGTATGACTCCCACGTCGGCTACGAACAGCCCCCTATGGCGCCCGTCTACAGAGCGGACGACGGCGGCTATTCGGACAGAAGCAACTGAGCGACTTTTGCAAAGAAAGCGGCTCCCGCTTGTCAAAGCGCGTCCCGCCTTGCTCCGTAACGACTTTGCGTTGCGTCATCTTGCTTCGCAACCGCTTAGCTCGGCAACGACATTGTGACAAATCAAAAAGCAAAACAAGACCCGCCCTCGCGGGTCTTTTTACTGCGTTTGGATATAAAATTTGCTACGAAGACAAGGGAATTTACCACGAAGAATAAAATTTTCAGCGAAAAATAGGGGTATTGTAACGAAGAATAGGATTTGCAACGAAACGCAAACCTAAAACGCCCTCGTCGTTTTTTTCAGCCGAACAAAAACAAATTCGAGGATTTTTCTAACATTAAACCGCTTGCAATCATTCGGCAAGCCCCAACAAATAATCCGCGGACACGTTGAAAAATTTTGCAATGCGGGCGATATAGCTGGCCTTTGGTTCGTTTATCCCTTTTTCCCAAAAATCTATTGCCTTTTGGGATACGCCGATTTTTTTTGCCAACTCCTGCTGAGAAATGCCCTTTTCTTGTCTAAGTTCAAACAAGTTTTTAGCAATTTGCGTTTCCATTGACTTAATTCTAATAGAAATTTAACTTGCTAGGCTTGACAAGAAGAAATCTACTTAATATAATTTTCTTACAATACAACAAAAAAAAGGATAAAACGGAGGATTTTTTATGTGCTTTAAAAAGCCCCAAGCAAAGTTTGTGCGCTTTGAAGGAAACGAGGATCAGATCATTTGGACGTCTCCCGAAATCGACGTTCTGTTGAAAAAACAGAGGATAGACGTCATTGTTCCCGCCATGCGCGAGGCGGTGTGCGCGCTGGACGGCGTTGTGGATACGGTGTGGCAGCCGGGGCGCCATCAGCTTGTAGGCGACAAAAAGATCCCGCAGCAAGATCTGAAAATATATTTCATCAACAAAACGGTTGTCGTTCCTGTGCTTTGGGGCACTCCTTCGTTCATAGATCTGCAGGATCCCGTGTTTGAGATGCCCGTGCGTTTCGGGGCAAGAGGCACGGCGAAGCTGTCCATAGACGACGTATCCAAGGTGTTGTTTAAGATCTCGGGATCAAGAACGGAGTATACTTCCGCTCAACTTGCGGAGTTTTTCCGTCCGAAGACGGTGCAACTTTTCACTACATTGCTCGCCACCAAAATGGAAGACTTGAATTTGAGCTATTTCAACCTGCCAAGATATCTTGACATCATGTCAAACGTCATCAGCGGGGGTATGGCAAGCGAGTTTGCCGCTTACGGAATGAAGCTGGAAGACTTCACTATCGACCAAATCAAAATCGAAGAAGATACGCTCAAAAAGTTTTCTTCGGACGCCGAGATGGTACGCCGTTTCAAACTCAGAGAAAAAATGTACGAGCAAGCAAGGGAGGAAATGCGCGCGGACAGGGCGGCAGACGCAGATTATTTGGAAAGGATGATAAGAGTTTGCGGCGAGGCGGCAGAGCGCGCCAAGGACGATAGAGACGTTACGTTCGTAATGCCTGTAATCAGCTAAAACATATCCGCGCGGCGCAATTGGGAGAGGAATATGCGAGAGATCGAACTGAAAAATTTTGAATGTACTATTTGCGGCGGCAAACTTATTGCCGACGGAACGGACAGATACAGGTGTCAGAGTTGCGGAAAGGAATATCTGATGACGGAAACGGAGCGCGAGGAAGTCTCGCACTCCCTTGCTCTTTTGCAAATGGCAAACGTCGAACGCGAGAGCGCAAACTTTGCCAAGGCGGAAAATCTTTACAGAAATATCGTCAAAGACAATTTGGATGAAAAATGGCTTGCGGACGCCTATTGGGGGCTTTTCCTATGCGAGCAACATTGCATGTTTGAAACAGACGAAAACGGCAATCAATTTCCCTCGTTTTACGACATATCACCGGTCGCGATCGACGCTTCGGAGGCTCTTGCAAACGCGATCTCAAGCGCACTGAGTCAAGGGGATTCCAAGAAGGCGAATATATTTAAGGAATTGTCCGTCATAATGAAGCAATCCAAGGTCAATTATCAACGGATAAAGCAGACCGAGGAGCCATATGACATATTCATATGCTTCAAAAAATCCAAAATGGATGGCAGCGGGGCAAACACTGCCGAATATAGGCTTGCCTATCAACTGTACAATCAGCTTTGCCGAGAATACAGAGTGTTTTTCAGTGAGGAATCTTTGAAAAATATCGTTGTGAGGCAGTATGAGCCAAACATATATCATGCGCTGTACACCGCAAAGGTCATGCTTGTCCTGTGCTCGCATACGCCGTATCTCAATTCGCAATGGGTGAAAAACGAGTGGTCAAGATACATAGAAATGTCAAAAACCTCTTCGGAAGCAAAGACCGTCATTCCCATTTTCTATCATGACTATAAGGTGGAAAATCTTCCCGTCGAGCTGAAAAAGTATCAGGGCATACGAGAGGACATCAATCTGATGTCCACGCTCAACGAAACGGTGCGAAACATAATCAAACCCGTGGACAAAGAGGCGGAACTGAACGCTCGCTTCGAGGAACTCAATCGCCGTTTTGACGAGAAGGTCGCAGTCGCGGGCGGAACGGGCGTCAATATAGACAAATTGCGCCACTCGGCACGCAATCTTTATGCAAACGGAAACTTCCGACAAGCTCAACAAAAATATCTGAGCATACTTGACGTCCTACCTGACGATTATTCGTGCCTTTACATGGTCGCTCTTTGCAGCTATCAAGATGAAAGAACCACAAAAAACTTTGACAATCTGCTGGTTGCCGCAGGCAAGTTTATTGCGCGATGGCTTGGAGATCAAAACAGGGTGCAAAGCGACCTACAGTTCGTTTTGGAATCGCTGCAAAAGATTTTTTTTGCGTCCGCAAGTTATTTGAACGATCACAATCTGAAAAACTATCAATATATTGCAAATCAGATCTTCACCTCATATATAGGCGACAAAGCAAATCAGAAAACTTTTGCGGGGTTCTTTGCATATGACACCATATTCGATCGTGGTACTTATGACGGCTACAAGCAATATGCTCGCGCGTGTAAGCGCTATATCGAAGCGATGGATCTTTATCAATCCGGAGATTTTGTAAAGGCATATGACATTCTCAAATCTCTTGAGGACGTTCCGAATTTGATCGTCCGAGAGTTTTTTGTAAAGTGCTGTCGCGCCTCTTACGCAGAAAGATTGCGGATCGCAAAAGAACTGTACGAAGGAAAGCAATTTACGGCTTCCAAGGCCAGATATAACCAAATGCTGGACGACGCTCTTATGCCAGAGGCGGCGGAGGATATCAAAAAGAGGATAACTCTTTGCGATTATGGTTTATGCGAAATCGAGTATGTAAAGGCATGCGCTATGATCAATTCGGGGAAGAAGATGCTGGATGAGCTTGAATATGGCAACGCTTTTTCGCAATTCGTGCAGGCTATCGCAAAGTTTGACGAGTTGATAAACGGGACAGACGCATATGCTCCGCCGGAAGGGGGATACAAGCAATCTGCAAAGTGGAGAGACGTTTGCGAGAGTTGGAAGTGCGAGGTTGAATATCGCAAAGGGAACGACTTGCTGAAACAAGGCGGCGACAAATTATCCGTAGGGGAAATGGAATCTGCGTATTCACTTTTCAATGACGCAATGACCGCTTTCGCCAAGATATTCAAGACGGATTTAGGACAATCTTTCGGAATATGCGTGCCTGCCAATGGTTACAAAGACTCCATAAAAAAATATAATGATTGCAATATCCGCAAATTGGAAATTATATATCGGCTTGGTTTGGAGTATTACAATCGCGAAATGAACACCAAAATCTCTTATAAGATATGGAAAAAAGATAGAGATATTGGTCGCAACAGCGCTTATGCGGTACTGATCTTCAGGAAATTGAGCGGCGCAGGGGATATCCCCGAGGAGAAAAATTGTGAAGAAGTTATAAAAAACGATTCATCGCTTAGGTATCGTGATATAAGCACTTATGACGTAACAAATCTCAGAAGAGAATGCGCCTTTTGGGTCAATGACAAATACTTGTTCGTGCCTGAAAACGGATACAAAAATTCAAAAGAGATTTTGGAAAATCAATGTGTCGTCGCAGTGCGGCATCATAGTGAATTGAAAAAATTATGTGACAAATATCAGACATGGGATTGGGATAAAGGTTGGACTACTCTCGCCGCCGTTGCGATATCAGTGCTTACGTTGATTTTCTTCATATTATGTCTGCCAAGCGTAAGACAGACAATAAACACACATGCTTTGCTTATCGTGGGTAATATTTTGTCGCTGGGCATAATTATTGGCATAGGAATTTTGATCTATTTGTTTGTTGGCGATCACGGTAACCTTAGAATGTGTTTCTGGGCTTTGTTCCCCGAAAGCATATTGTTTATTGTCACATGGGCTTTGGCTACATACATGGGAGCGTAATAAATGTGCGCTTGCCGTGACCTTCTTTATATTATGTCTGCCAAGAGTAAGACAGACAATAGACAGAAGTCCTTTGCTTATAATCACATGGGCTTTGGCTACATATTTGCCATAAATTCATACGATTAGAAACTCTGTTTTGAGGGGGTTTGGAAAATTTTGAGAGGAGCCGCGTCGCGAGTTGGGCGCGGCTTTGGCGTTTTTTTGAGATTTTGTTGTTTACAAGGTAGGGAAAATAGTGTATAATAAATCATCTGTAAGAGTTCGCGCCTATGCGTGCGAAAGGGGGAGCTATGAAGCTGACAAATTTCACTTTGAAGATCGAGTACGGACAGGACGGCAAAAAACACAACGTATGTCTCAGCGGCGACGATCTCGCAAAGCCCTATTGCGACGGCAATATCACGCTGAGCAAGCAGGGCGACGACAACGCCTTGAAGATATCCTTGAACGCGACTTCCGCGATAGAACTTTCGCTTGCGGAGCTGATCTTCGACAGATATTTCGAGTCCGAGGACGCCGTGTACGTCAACGGCTTCCAGAGTTGGACCACTTCGCGCGAATACAAGCGCGGGGAGCAACAGCAGGGGCTGAGTCCCATTTGCCGCCTGCCCATTGTCAGAGATTTCGCGGGGGCGAGCGGAGACTATTTCTTCACGCAATACGGCAAAGATCTTTATCACAGCTTCACGTACACCTATGTCCGCAACGGCGAGAGGGTGGAACTTCTCGGTTCGCTGAACGAGCGCACGGGCTACAGCATTTTTTACGCCGACTTGCGGGAAAACGTCATCGCGGTCGTCAAGGACATCGAGGGCATCGCGGTCGTGGGAGACTACGAGTTGTTTGACATCATGCAGGCGACGGGAAGCTACGACGAGGTTTTCGACGCGTACTTTGCCGCGTATCCCCAAAAGAGCACGGGCAGAGTCGAGCATCTTGCAGGCTACACTTCGTGGTACAACTATTATCAAGACATAAACGAGGAAATCATCCTGCGCGACCTCAAGGGGCTGAAACGCGCGGGGGACGCGGCAAACATTTTCCAAATCGACGACGGCTTCGAGACGAAGGTCGGGGATTGGACTTTGGACGAGGTCAAATTCCCGCACGGCATGGCGTCCGTTGTGGAAAAGATACACGCGCAAGGGCTTTCGGCGGGGCTGTGGCTTGCTCCGTTTGCGGCGCAGTTCGGCGCGACGATCGTCAAGACGCATCCCGAGTGGCTCATTCGCAACTCCCGCGGCAAGGCAATCATCAGCGGATTGGCTTGGGGCGGGTTCTACGCGCTTGACTTCGAGCTTGAAGAGGTGAAGCAGTACATTCGTCAGCTGTTCAAGACCGTGTTTGACGAGTGGGGCTTCGATATGGTCAAGTTGGACTTCCTGTATGCCGCCGCGATCTATCCTCGCAACAACAAGAGCCGCGGTCAGCTTATGTGCGAGGCAATGGACTTTTTGCGCGAGTGTTGCGGGGACAAACTCATCCTCGGTTGCGGCGTGCCTCTCGGCCCCGCGTTCGGCGTGGTTGACGCTTGCAGGATAGGGTGCGACGCCGAGACAAGTTTTAAGGACAAATTTTATGTGGGCAGGACAAATCAAGAGATCATTTCCACGCGCAACGCCATGAACAACGCGATCTTCCGCCGCCACTTGAACGGCAGGATATTCGCAAACGATCCCGACGTGTTCTTCCTGCGCGACGGAGGCGTGAAGCCCGCAAAATACAGCCTCGGGCAGAAAAAACTTCTCGCCAAGATCAACAACATGTTCGGCAGCGTGCTGTTTGTCAGCGACGATATCGGGGAATATCCCGAAGACATGCTCGAGCTGTTGAAGCTCAGCTACAAGCCGTTCGACGGCAAGGTCATAAGCGCGGAATACGTCGAGCACGACAAAATACGCGTGGTTTACGAGCAAGACGGCACGCACTCTTTGACCTTCGACGCGTTCACGGGAGAGTGCGAGGAGCTGTAAGGGCGTATGTTGTACGTTGACAGGCTTCAAACTGTAAGAGAGCACGCGGCTCGGTTCGGCGCGACGGTCATAGCCGCGACAAAAACGCAGGATGTCGAGACAATATCCATGTTGAACGCCGTCGCCCCCGAGATCGAGATGGGGGAAAATCGCGTGCAGGAATTGCTTGACAAATACGATCCCTCTTACGTTTGGCACATGATAGGCAGGCTTCAGACAAACAAGGCGAAGTACGTCGTGGGCAAGGTCAAACTCATCCACTCGTTGGACAGAGAGGAACTTGCCAAGGAGATAGAAAGGCAGGCGGCAAAGGCGCAAATCGTTCAGCCTTGCTTGGTCGAGATCAACATGGGCGAGGAATGGAAGGGCGGAGTTGACCCCGAAAAGGCGGAAGAGTTTGTCGCGGGCCTCGAAAGATATCCGCACATCGCGGTGGAGGGGCTTATGGCGGTCATGCCCAAGGCGGACTTTCAAACTCTCGAGCCTCTCTATCAAAACCTCGAGCGGCTGTTTGAAAGCACAAAGAGGCTGACCTCGAAAAACTTAAATGTCAAATATCTTTCGGCGGGCATGTCGGACGATTATATGCAAGCACTCGATCACGGCGCAAATTTGCTGAGAATAGGCAGATTGCTTTTCGGCGAAAGAGAGTAAAGGAGAATTATGGAAAACAGGTATTCGGATCAAAATTCCTACGGCGAACCCAGACAACTCAGAGGCTTCGGCAGAGGCTATGTCGCCACGCAGATCCCCGTGCAAAATCCCGCGGAACCGCAGGGATATGCCGAGCGTTTTGCTCCGCCGACTCAACAGCCCATGCAGAGCGGCGCAAACGGGATCGTCGTTTACAATCCATCCACATATGAGGACGTCCAGCGGCTGATAGACCATCTCAAGGCAAGGGAGCAGGTGATCGTAAACTTCGCAAAGCTCAGGCAGGACAGCGTTTATCGCATCCTCGACTTCATGAGCGGCGCGGTCTATGCGCTTGGCGGCAGCATCATGAAAATTGACGTAAATATCTTCGTGTTTGCGCCCGCGGGCGTTCCCATATCCACGCCTCCGCAGTTTTCGAGGAAATGACCATGGAAGAAAAAACTTTGATGGATCGCGTCCGCGAATTCTTTTCAAAGGAAGGCTTCAAGGCTTTTTGCAAACAGGCGCTCGAAGTGTTGAAAAAGCGTTGGTGGGTCATACTCATCGAGCTTGCCGTCCTCGCGATCATTCTCTTGCTCGATCTTCTCAGCAAAAAGTATGTGACCGAATTTCTGTTCGGGCAACCCGCGTACAGCTACAAGCTGATCCCGGGCGTCCTTCATTTGGAGTATTCCGAAAACACGGGCGCGGGGTTCAGTCTGTTTTCAAACAACACGACCGCGCTTATTGCGGTGACCTTTGTGGTGGTCATTGCGCTGACTTTCTTTTTGATCTTCGCGCAGAAGCAAAGCGAGTGGCTTAGGATATCCCTCATCTTCATTGTCGGCGGCGGGATAGGCAACCTTGTGGACAGGCTGGCGCTCGGCTATGTGCGGGACTTCATTGTGTACGCCTTCATCAAAAACTTCGCCGTTTGCAACATAGCGGACGCCTTCGTGACCGTGGGCGCCGTCATGCTTGTGATCGTGCTGATTGTGATGATGGTCAAAGAGAGCTTGAAAAACAAAAAGGAATTTGAAAAAGAGCAAGCGGCAAAAGCGCAGGCGGGCGTAGAGGAAACCGGAACGGATCCTTTGGACGCGCCCCTCAATCTCAATCCCATGCTCATTTCCGAAAACGAGTTTGACATTCAGGCGCCCATCGAGACGGAAAGCCCGCGGATAGGCGACATTCAGGCGCCCATCGAGACGGAAAGCCCGCGGATAGGAGACAGTCAGGCGCCTATCGGGGCGGAAAGCCCGAAGTCGGGGGACAATTTGACGAACTCGGAGGAAGAGACTTCGAGCGTAGAAGAGATCCGCGAAGCCGAGGAAAGCGAAGTTGTGGCGTCGGAGACCTCTGAAGAGAAAGAGAACGCAGGTTCGGCGGCGGAAACCTCAGAAGAGCCGGAAGCCGAGCATATCCACGAAGCCGCGGAAGAGGAAATCCCCAAGACGGATGACAGCGAGGACGCATAAGCAAGGGAAAAGGCGCGGGACTTATGACGAAACACTTTGACGGAGAAAGACAAAGGCTTGACGTTTTTGTCGCCGAAATGTTGGCGATATCCCGTTCCGCTGCAAAAAAATTGATAGAAGAGGGCGACATAAAGGTCAACGATGTCGTCGCGCTCAAATGCGGCTACGAGCTGAGGCGGGGCGACAAGGTGGAGGGCGAGGCTAAGCCTCCCGTTCCGCTTGACGTCAAGGCGGAAAATATCCCGCTCGACATCGTTTATCAGGACGAGTGGCTAGCCGTGATAGACAAGCCGCAGGGTATGGTCGTCCATCCCGCAACTTCCTACACAAAAAGCGACACTCTTGTGAACGCGTTGCTTTTCAATCTTGACAGTTTGAGTTCCATCAACGGCGTGATACGCCCGGGCATTGTCCACCGTCTAGACAAGGATACTTCGGGGCTTATCGTGGTCGCCAAAAACGACGAGGCGCACAGAAGTCTCGCCGCGCAGATCGCCTGCAAGTCCGCAAAGAGAATGTATATCGGGCTTTGCGACGGCGTTCTGTCCAAGCACAGCGGGGTGATAGACGCTCCCATCGCGCGTTGCAAGTGGGACAGAAAGCGCATGGCGATAGATCCCGCGGGGCGCAAGGCGGTCACGCGCTTCACCGTTGTGGATACGTTCAGGCAATACTCTCTCGTGCGCTTCGACCTCGAGACGGGCAGGACGCATCAGATCAGAGTGCACGCGGCGTCCATGAAGCATCCGATCGTGGGGGACAAGGTGTACGGCGGCTCCTGCGCGCTGTACGACGGGGGACAGCTTCTGCATGCGGCGATGCTCAGTTTCAAACATCCCGCGACGGGCGAGGAAATGACTTTCACTGCGCCTCTTCCCAAATATTTTCAAGAGGTTTTGAAAAAATTGAGACAAAGATAAATCGGCACCGCAATGCCGAAATTCGAAAGAAAAACAATGTAGGTATCAAATCTATCAAAAACAAAATTCAGAAAGGATAACTTTTAAGTTTTGTCGATTGGCATTTTTTTTTGGTCGCAAGAGGGCGATCAAGCGTTTTTTACGATAAAATACGAGTCGTTTTCAAGTCTTTTTCTTATGTTTGAAACGTAGGAGCAACAGCCGTATTCCTTTTCGAACCAGCGTTCGGTGTATCCTCGCCGAGCAAGCGCGAGTTCGAAGGAACGAAGCGCAAGATCCAGCCGTCTGAAGGCGGTGCGCATGGAAATATTCAGCGTTTGAGTGATCTGTTCGAAGGTCAATTTTTTGAGCATTCTTGCGGAAATGATTTCTTTTTCCTTTTGATTGAGCATGTCCAGCGTGCTGTTCACGAGGTATCTCATGTTGACCAGCTTGCGCTTTTCATCAATTAAAGAAATTATTTCACCAATTAATTGCTCCGTGCTTACACCAATTTGCAAATGTCGGCTCTTAAACGCGGAATTAACCCTAGAATTCACCGCAGAATCGATTTCGCGGACAATTTTGGGTAGCAGAGAATAAGCAACAAGCGCTGTGTTGCTCCACGATGTGTTCATTTTTTTTCCTCCTGAAAAAAACTAAATTCAGTTCTACGCATACAATATAAATAGTACGCTTTGGCAAAGTCAATATATTATGTCAAAAAATGCGAAAATTTTTTAAGCGTTTTACGCTCCCGCCGCTTGCAGGACAGAGGCGATCGCAAACGCCAACCCAAACGCCAATACGCCGTGGCTGAGTTTCCGTATGGCGATCTGCGGAAGAGTCATCTTGCACCTTGACAAAAACGTGTAGTTTTGCAGGGTGACGGACAGCCCGCCGAGGGACACTATCCCCGCGCACAGCGCCGTCGCGAGAGGAAGGTATTTGCACGCCGCGCTTGCCATACAGCCCCTTGTCATCTCTATCGCGCCGAAGATGAGCGCGACGATAGGCGCGGCGACGTCCTCGCCAAGCGCCGAAACAAGCAGTGCGTCCGCTTTGAAGAGCGCCACCGCGTCCACAAGCATGCCGCCAAGCACGATATATCCGCCCACATACAGCATGCTCAACGTGGACTTCGAGATGCTTTTTGACATCAGACTGTCTTGATCTTCCCGCGACATGAGAGAGACTCTTTGCTCCGTGCGCTCCGCGGGCTTCCTCAGCCTGAATATCAGTCCGTTCAACAGCGCCGCCAAATAGTGCGCCGCAAGCACAGTCACGCCCACTCGCATATCCTCGAAGATCGCGCTCCCTACGGTGCCCAGCATGAATATCGGCCCCGAAGTGGACGCGAACGCCGCCACGGTCTTTGCCTCTTTTTCGTCTATGACTCCCGCATCGAACAGCTCCGCCGTCATGCTTGCGCCCACGGGATATCCCGACAGCATGCTGAGCATAAGCACGTAGGCGCTCTCCTTCGGCGCGTTGTACAGCAGGCGCACTGGTTTTTTGAACAGGGAAGATATGGTTTTCGCCGCCCCCAAGTACGTGAGTGTGAGGGAGCAGAAGTAAAAGGGGAAGAGGGAGGGCAGCACGGCTGTCGCGTACAGATACAGCCCTCGCCGCGCGGAATTCAGGAAGTAGTCTGGGTTTGCGAGCATCATGACCATGAAGGCGAGTATCCCCGCCGCCGCTAAAAACTTGTTTGCATTGCCGAAACTTCTCGGCAAAAAACCCGCGCTCGCCCTTTTCCTTGCAGTCGCCATAATAAAAAATATGCGCCCGCCGCTTGCTTAGAACGATAAACAGGACTGCCCAACCGTGTTTTAAGATGCGTTTTTAATAGGTTTTCAAACCATATCGGACAAAATGTGATTTTCCCCCACAACGATTGTTTTTTTTCTGATTGATATTTTCTTGTGGGGATTGCTCTTTTTCGTGCCGTTTGTTTTATCACACTTTAGGCTCTTTGTTCTTATGCCGCTAGTTTTTTTTACCGCAACACTTGCTTTTTTCGCGCCGTACTCTTTTCCCACAACGTTTGTTTTTCTCAACGAATTTGCGCTTTTCAAGCAAAAACAAAGGCTCGTCCGTGGACAAGCCTTTGCGTGGCAACGAATTTATGCGGATCATTTGCAGAGTTTTAGAATTTTGTCCGCCTTGACGTCGAGCTGTACGAGGGGATAGACGGGGCTGTCCGCGGCGCAGTCGCTGTGCTTGAAAAAGAAATATCCGTCTGCTTCTGCAAGCAGGGGAAGAAGCGCCTTCTTTTTGGATGGGCGTATCCCAAGCAGGGTGCAATAGGGCTTGTTTTCCTCCGCCAACGTCGCAAACTCCTTTGTCAAGCCCACAGTCGCGCAGGCGGCGATACGCTTGATCGTGGAGCGGGTATACCTCCTCGACGTCAGCTCGAGATATTCCTCCATGCTGTTGAAATCCGCTTTCGAGATGCGGTTTTCCATGCCCTCGCTTATGTTGGCAAGCTCGGCGAGCTGTTCGGCGGAGCGGGACTTCATGGCGTATGTTGATATCGCGTTGTATTTGGATATGTCCGTAAGCCCGTCAAGGGTCACAAACGGCGGGACGAACGCGCCGACGTCCTCGCCAGCGCGCAATTTTTCGCGTATGAGGGTGGAGCTCAAATACTTTTTCATGTCGTCGGGCTTTCTGTCCACTTGATGGAATTTTATCTTCCCGCCGTATGCGGAGGCGGCTTTGATGTATTCCACCGCCAAGATGTTGTTTGGCGAGCGGAGCATGTTTGCGACGTCGGGACGGAGCCTGTCAAGCGCCATGGTCCTCGATCTTGCGACGGAATATCCCTCGCTGAGATATCCTTTGAGCAGGGACGTCATATCGTTTGACTCGCTGTTCATAAACTCCGCCGCCATGCTCAGCTGTTCAAGCTCCTCCGCTTCGGTGCCGAAGGAGAGTGTGAATTCGCCAAGCATACTCAACGTTTTGATAGCGCCCTTCGCAAAATTCGACGCGCAGGAGAGGGAATAAACGGTGGGGAGTTCCAAAACCGCGTCCGCGCCCGCTTGAATTGCCCACTCGGCGCGCGTAAACTTGTCGGCGACGCAGATGTCTCCCCGCTGAGTGAACGAGCCGCTCATCACGACGACGAGGACGTCCGCTCCCGTTTCGCGCTTCGCCGCGCGCAACTGCTTGAGATGCCCGTTGTGAAAGGGGTTGTATTCGGCAATAACGGCACAAATTTTCATTTTTTCTCCGCGCGTCCTTTACATTTAGAATGAAAAGGTGTATAAATATAACGAACTTTTCCGTTTAATAATTATATATTATAGACGGAAAAAAATAAAGTGATTTTCGGAGAAAACAGTATGGCATTCATTGACAAGATGAAATCTATCGGCAGAAAGGTGCTCGAAAGCGGCACGATCATTGAAGAGATCAAGAAAAAGGCAATTGCCGCAGACAAAAAGATAGTGCTTTGCGAGGGCGAGGATCGCCGCGTCGTGGAAGCGGCTTCCATTTGCGCGCAGGACAAGATCGCGCGCATCGTGTTGCTTGGCAACGCGGAGCAGATCAAGGTCAATTTCCCGAACGTCGACCTCACGGGCGTGGAGATCGTGGATCCCGCAACTTCGGAAAAACTCGGCGACTACGCAAAACTTCTGTACGAACTCCGCAAGGCGAAGGGCATGACGGAAGAGCAAGCGGCGGCGCAGGCGAAAGATCCCACATTCTTCGGCGCGTTGATGCTCAAAAGCGGGGACGTGGACGGGCTTGTTTCGGGCGCGTGCCACTCCACGGCAAACACGCTTCGCCCCGGGCTTCAGATCATCAAGACCGCTCCCGGAGTGGCGTCTGTGTCCAGCTTCAACCTTATGGTCGGCAACAACAAATACGTTGAGGACGGAGTGCTTGTGTTTGCGGATTGCGGGCTGAACCCCACATACACGTCCGAAGGGCTTGCCGATTGCGCTATAGCGACCGCGAAGAGCGCAAGAGAGATCGCGGGCATTGAGCCTCGCGTGGCGATGCTCTCCTTCTCGACAAAGGGCAGCGCGAAGCACGACAACGTTACGCTTGTGCAGGAAGCGGTGCGTATAGCGCATGAAAAGGCCCCCGAACTCGTCCTTGACGGCGAACTGCAATTCGACGCGGCGCTCGTCCCCGAGGTCGCGGCGCTGAAGGCTCCCGACTCCAAGGTGGCAGGGCATGCGAACGTGTTGATCTTCCCCGATCTGCAATCGGGCAACATAGGCTACAAGATCGCCGAGCGTTTGGGAGGATTTGAGGCGATTGGCCCCATCTGCCAAGGTTTCGACAAGCCTCTCAACGATCTGTCCCGCGGTTGCAAGGCGTCCGATATCGTGTGCGCAGTTGCAATCACAGCGTTGCAAAGCGTGAAAGATTAACGGAAAATCCGAATTTAAGAGGCGAAGTTTTCCAAATTCGGCTTGAAATAAGAATAGTTTAGGAGAAATATATGAAAATTCTTGTTATAAACGCGGGCAGTTCCTCTCTCAAATATCAGCTTATCGACATGGACACCGAGGAGGCGATCATCAAGGGCTTGTGCGAGCGCATCACAATGGCGGGCGGCGAGCTGACTCAAAAGACCTCGGACGGCAGAAAGCTGAACATAAAGAAGGATATGAAAAACCACACCGAGGCGATACAGCTTGTCCTCAAAGCCATGGTGGATCCCGTCTACGGCGCGATAGCCTCCACGGACGAGATAGGCGCGGTGGGACACAGAGTCCTGCACAGCGGCGAGGACTTCAAAAGCTCGGTCGTCATTGACGACGACGTGATCGCCGTCTGCGAGAAGAACGCGGTGCTCGGCCCTCTGCATATGCCGGGCAATATCGCGTGCATAAAGAGCTGCCGCGAGGTCATGCCCAACGTCCCCATGGTCGCGGTTTTCGACACGACTTTCCACAGCACGATGCCCGCAAAGGCGTATATGTACGGCATTCCGTACAGCGTGTATGAGCAACTCAAGGTCCGCAAATACGGCTTCCACGGCACCTCGCACAAGTTCGTCAGCGAGGAGACGGCAAAAGTTTTGGGAAGCAAGGACGCGCGTATCATCGTCTGCCACCTCGGCAACGGCTCTTCCATCTCCGCGGTGAAGGGCGGAAAATGCATGGACACGTCCATGGGTTTCACTCCTTTGGAGGGGCTTGTGATGGGGACGAGAAGCGGGGATATTGACCCCGCCGCGGTGGAATTTATCCGCGCAAACCTCGGCATGAGCGCGGAGGAAGTCGTGCAATATCTCAACAAAAAGTGCGGCATGCTCGGCATAAGCGAACTCAGCTCGGATATGCGCGACCTTGAAAGCGCCGTCAAAAACGGGGACAAAAAGGCGGAGCTTGCCATAGAAGTCGCCGCCTATCGCATCAAAAAGTATATCGGCTCGTACGCCGCGGTCCTCAACGGCGTGGACGCGATCGTCTTTACGGGCGGGATCGGGGAGCACAGCGCGCATATGCGCCGCCTCGTCATGAGCGATATGGAATATTTGGGCGCCAAGCTCGACGAAACGAAAAACGAGAACGTCGGCGACGGCGTTTGCGAGATATCCGCGGACGACAGCAAGGTGAAGATCCTCATCCTTCCCACAAACGAGGAGCTTTCTATCGCAAGAGAGACAAAAGCGCTTGTCGCTTGTTGACATATTGCTTGTCGGTCTGATATCGCATGTCCGTCCGCTTGATATGCGCAAGCGGGCGGGGCTTAGCGGCCGATCGCGAGACGCAAAGTTTTCCCGTCTCTTCGCCAAAGCGGGGAGTATGTCGAAAAAATTTGCACATTCGCGCAAAAGCGTTTGACAAGTCTTTCGCAATCCTATATACTTATAGAGCTAAAATGAAAAAACGGAGGTTATACTGATGGCAGTACCTAAAAATAAAGTTTCCAAATCCAAGACAAGCTCCCGTTTTGCAAATTGGAAGGTCAAAACTCCCGGTCTTTCGGAGTGCCCTCATTGCCATGAGCTGAAAAAGAACCATGAGGTTTGCCCTCATTGCGGTTTTTACAAAGGCGAGCAAGTCATTCAGATCAAAGACGCCGACTGATTTTAAGAAAAGAGTGTTTGCGCACTCTTTTTTCATTTTGCGATAATTTGTCTTAAAACGCATATCAGGAGTGAATATGAAGATAATTGTTGACGCAATGGGCGGGGACTACGCGCCCGAACAAATCGTGCTTGGCGCGCTTGACGCGCTTGACGCAGACGAAAATTTGACCGTCACGCTCGTTGGCAGGCAAAAAGACATTGAGGCTTGCCTCAAAGACGCGGGCGACCGCATGTCGAGGATAGATATCTTGGACGCGAACGACGTCATCACCAACGACGACAATCCCACAATGTCCATCAAACTCAAAAAGGACAGCTCCCTCGTCAAGGCGCTGGACGCGCTGATGAGCGACGAAGAGGCGGGCGGCATAGTGTCCGCGGGTTCCACGGGCGCGGTGCTTGCGGGGGCGTTTATGAAAGTCGGACGCATAAAGGGAGTGTCCAGACCCGCGCTTGCTCCCGTGCTTCCCACCGAAAAGGGAAGCGGAGTCGTGCTTTGCGATTGCGGCGCGAACGTGGAGTGCAAGCCCGTCAATTTGGCGCATTTTGCAATCATGGCGTCCGCGTATTGCACAGCTATGCTTGGCATAGACGAGCCCCGCGTAGGCCTGCTCAACAACGGAGTGGAGGAGCATAAGGGCACGCCGCTTGCAAGAGAGGCGTTCGAACTGTTGAAAAACACGTCGGGCATAAACTTCGTGGGCAATTGCGAGGCAAGGGACATGCTTTCGGGCGAGTTTGAAGTGATCGTCGCGGACGGCTGGAGCGGAAACATCGCGCTCAAATCCTTGGAGGGCGCCGCAAACACAGTGCTTTCCGTCATCAAGGACGGCGTGTACAGCGGGGGCTTGCGCGCAAAGCTCGGCGCGCTGTTTATGAAACCCGTCTTTGCAAAGGTCAAGAAAAAAATGGACTACAACGCGCACGGCGGGGCATGCTTCCTCGGCATAAACAAAGTGGTGATAAAGTCTCACGGAGCCTCAAAACGCAAGTCCGTTTGCGCGAGCATATTGCAGGCAAAGGACCTCGCCGAGCGCAAGGTCTGCGAGGATATCAAGCGCAAGATCACCCGCTATGCGGAAGAAAACAAGGCGGAAGAGGTTTGATGAAAGACAACGACATCCTCACGATAGAAAGGAAGCTGGACTATACGTTCAAGGACAAGGCGTTGCTGATACGCGCGTTTACGCACAGCTCCGCCGCTCATGACGCGCAAAAGAACTACGAATCCCTCGAGTTTTTGGGGGACAGCGTTTTGGATCTTGTGGTCGCAAAGCAGCTTATGCGGGAAAATCCCAACGCGCACGAGGGCGCGCTGACTCAGCGCCGCTCCGAGATAGTGTCGCAAAAACCCCTCGAGGACGCAATAGACCGCTTGGGGCTTGCGGAATTTCTTATCGTGGGCAAAGGGGAGAGCGTGCAGACCATCACGGAGCACACCAAGGTCAAGTCCAACATGTTTGAGGCGATCGTGGGCGCGATATATCTTGACAGCGGCTGTCTTGCGGACGCGGAAAAGTTTATCCTCTCAAAACTTCGCAGCTTTTTCGACGGCTCCTGCAAGCATGAGGGCAGGGACTTTAAGAGCGAACTGAACGAGTTTGCATCCCGTCACCGTGTTTCCGTAAGCTACGCCGTGGTCGGGCAGGGCGGAAAGCCCCACGCGCCCGTGTTTACGGTGGACGTGCTGATAGACGGCGTTCCCGCGGGCAGAGGCAAGGGCGCAAGCAAAAAAGCGGCGGAACAGGACGCGGCGAGGATCGCTCTCGAGCATATTGCAGGCTGAGCTCGTGCGTTTTTTTTCGATCTGCAAATCGAAATACGAAAACCGAAATCTCGTGCGCGCTTTTGCGGCGAGGTTTTTCATTTTGACATACATATCGGAAAACTTACTTTGATTTTGGGATAATAAGCCATGAAAAAGATACGAAAAATCGGAGCGAATTTTACTTTCGATCGTAACGAAAACGGAATAAATCCGCTTTGCGGGCGGTATGTAAATCCATAGAAAATCCGCAAGTTTTCCGAGTTTTTGCTCTAGTACGGCTTTTCAAACTGAACAAAATGGCGACAGAACAGCCTTTCAGGCGGGACAAAAATCAAAACAGATACGTTTTGCGGGCGATAGAAAAACTCGCTTAAAATAGATTTCAATATTCTAATCGTATGTATTATGCATAAAAATATGTTTCACACGTTTTGCGAAACATTGTGAAACATTTTGCAAATCGCTTGAAAAGAGTCCGTTTGTATGGTAATATAAAAAAGATATAAATATAAAAAAGATAAATTTGTAGGTAGGTGCAACTTTGCTCAATCTTGTAAGAATGGAGCTTAAGGGCTTCAAATCATTTGCCGACAAGGTGACGATCCCGTTCAAAGAGGGCGTGACCGCGATCATAGGCCCAAACGGCTGCGGCAAGTCCAACGTCGCGGACGCCATCAGGTGGACGCTCGGCGAAAAGAGCGCCAGACAGCTGAGAGGCAAGGTGATGGCGGACGTCATATTCGCGGGTACGGAAACGCGCAGAAGTCAATCCTTCTGCGAGGTTTCGCTTGTGTTCGACAACGCGGACGGACACGTCTTTTCGCAACTTCCGTCGGGAGAAGTCATCATCACCCGCCGCATGGACAGAAGCGGAGGAAGCGAATATCTGATCAACAACGAGCCATGCCTTTTGAGGGATATTCAAGGACTTTTGCACGACACGGGGCTTGGCAAAGAGGGCTATTCCATAATCGGACAGGGCAAGGTCGCAGAGATCATGTCCGCAAAGCCCGAGGACAGGCGCAAGATCTTCGAAGAGGCGGCAGGTATCGCCAAATTCCGCGCGCAGAGAGTGGAGGCGGAAAAGAAGTTGGAATCCACCGCCGCAAACCTTCAAGTCGTAAACGAGGTCATAGGCGAGATAGAGGGCAGGATAAAGCCGCTCAAAAAGCAGGCGGAGGCGGCAGAGAAGTTTTTCGCGCTCAAGGAGCAGTTGAAAAATCAAGAGGTCAATCTTTATATCTACAACTACGACAACATTCAGTCCGTCAAGCAAAAACTTTTCGCGCGGATCGCGGAGACCAAAAAGACGTCCGCGGACAAGGAAGAGGAGCACAGGCAGTGCATTTTGAGATACAACGAGTGCACGAGAGCCACCGCCGAGCTTGACTCGCTGTACGAGCAATACAACGCCGAGCTGTTGGAGCTTCGCCTTGCGGACGAGCATATGAAGGGAGAAGCGGGCATCATACGCGAGCGCATGTCGCACATCGAAACTGAGATATCCCGCCTTTCGGAAGAGGCGGTCTCGGTGGAGGCTCAGATACAAGTCGCAAAACAGCTTATGGAAAAATCCGCCCTCGAGCGGGACAGGTTGCAAGAGGATCTTACGGCGACAGAGCGCAGTTTGAAAGAGGAAGAGAAAAAGTTGCTTGCGATATCTTCCACTTTGGACGGCGAGCAGAGCGACCTCGAGCGCAGTACAAGCGACTACGTGCGCGCGATACAGGAGCTTGGCGACGCAAAGGCGAACTACTCGAACTATGTGACAGAACGAGGGATACAGGCGGAAAGAGCGAAAAATCTGCTTGCGGCGCTGAACGGCAAAAAGGCGAAGCTGGAGGAGACAAACACGGATATCGCCGTGCTCGAGGGGGAACAGCGCAGGATAGCGGAGTCCGTCAAGGAGCTTGGCGAGCGCTACAACGAGGCGCTTTACGAGAGGCTGGAAGCTCAGCAGGCGATAGAGGCATACGCGTCCGACATCAACGTCCTCAACACCCGACTTGCGGGACTGAACGGCAACCTCGAATTTTTGGTGGCGATGAAAAACGATTACAGCGGCTATCAAGAGGCGGTCAAAAACCTGATGAGAGACGCCCGCCACGATCCCGTGCTTGCAAGCAAGCTGATGGGAGTGCTTGCCGAGGTGATACGCGTGCCGTCCGAGTACGAAGCGGCGATAGAGTCCGCGCTCGGCGGCGCAATGCAAAACGTGCTTGTGGAAAACGACAGGGACGCGCTTGACATTGTAAACTATCTCAAACAGAAAAACTACGGCAGGGCGACGATCAGACCCTTGAACTATTGCCGTCCCCGCACCCTCGAGCCCGAAAATCGCGCGGTGCTGAGAGAGCCGGGCTGTCTTGGCGTGGCGAGCGATCTGATAAGCTACGACAAAAAATTCGACGGCTTCGTGCAGACCCTTTTGGGGACCACAGTTGTCGTAAACAACGCGGAAAACGGAAACTATCTGTTCAAAAAGTACAAGCAGGCTTTCAGAGTGGTCACACTCGAGGGGGATATCTTCGCGCGCACGGGCGAGATCACGGGCGGCTCCAGACGCAATCAGACGCAGGGCTTGCTCTCGCAGGAAGAGAAGATACAAAACGTGCAGAACAGCATAGAAAAGACAAAGAAAAACATCGCGACCATGCGGGCGGACTCCGAAAAGAAGAAGGAGGAGATAGAGGCGCTTTCCACTACGATAGAACAGCTGAGCGCCAATATGACCGACCTCAAGATACAAGCGGGGCTTTGCGAGGACAAACTTCGCATCGCAAGGCAGACCGCGGAGGAACTTCAAGCGGAGATCGCAAGCGGCGCGGAGGAGTACGAGAGGCTGAGGGCTTCGCTTGCCGATTTGGAGCAAAAACTCGCCGCGGTCGACGCGTTCGAGAAGATGGCGGCGGAGAAGAAGGAAGAGTACATGGCAATGTACAACGCCTCCAGATCTCAAAACTCGGAAAAGAAAACCGAAAAGGACGAACTCGGCGAACGCGTCATGCAACTCAGGCTCAAAATGGCGACGATCGCGGGGCAGGTGGATGCGGCAAACAACGACTATTCCCGCTTCAGAGGGCAGTGCGCGGAGCTTGAAGAGGAGTTGGCGGAGCTGAAAAGCGGCATAGAGCGCAAGCGCGCCGAGCTTGAAAGCATCGTAAACGCATCCGCAAACGCCGTATCCTCTCCCGAGGACGCGAAGAGGATAAAGGAGCTTGAGGAGAATATCGCGGGGCTGAAAGAGAAAAAGCGCGCGCTTCAGGACGAGATATTCGCGCTTGAAGAGAAGAGGACCCGCATCAATGAGGATATCCACAAGTTGGAGGAAAAGCGCATCCGCGACGAAGCCATGCTCGAAAACGTGGATATAGAGATGCGCACCATGCAGGAGCATATCCTAGACGACTACAATCTGACCTACACGGACGCGCTCGAATTCAAGGACCCCGAATTCGATCCCGACGCGGCGAAAAAGACCATCGCGGATCTGAAGAGGTCAATCACTCTGCTCGGCGACGTCAACACGCTCGCCTTGAAGGATCTCAAAGAGACGGAAGAGAGGCTCGCGGCTCAGACCGAACAGAGGGACGACATTCAGCGCGCGTACGACGACATCAAAGCCATCATCGCGGAAATAGTGGGCAAAATGCAGGAGAAGTTCTCCGCGGCGTTCGTGCAGATCAGCGAAAACTTCAAGACCGTGTTCGCTCAGCTTTTCGGCGGCGGAAAAGGGGAGCTCAGGCTGAACACAACCGAGTCCGAGGACGTGCTCGAACAGGGCATAGACATCTACGCTCAGCCTCCGGGAAAGAGATTGCAACATATCAGCTTGCTCAGCGGCGGGGAACAGGCGCTGACCGCGATATCAATCTTGTTTGCGATACTTCGTCTGAAGCCCATGCCCTTCTGCGTGCTCGACGAGATAGAGGCGGCGCTTGACGACGCAAACGTCAATCTGTTCGCGGAGTTTTTGAAGAGGTTCAGCGACTATACACAATTTATCGTCATCACCCACCGCAAACCCACCATGCGCCATGCGGACACAATCTTCGGCGTGACCATGGAGGAAAAGGGCGTGACAAAGATAGTTTCGATCGAGTTCGAAGAGGCTGTCAAACACGCCAATTGACCCGCATATAGCGGCAAAAGGAGAGATATGGGATTTTTTCAAAAAATCGTTGCAGGCATAAAAAAGACCAAGGACGCGTTGTCCAAAAAGCTGTTTTTCGCCTTTTCGGCGAGGGCGCTCGACGACGAGTTTTACGACAATTTGGAGGAGGCGTTGCTTGTCGCGGACGTAGGCTATGAGGCGACCGAAGCGCTGATTTCCGAGCTGAAAGACGAGATATTCTCCCGCAAGATAAAAAAGCCCGAGGAAGCGCGCGACGTGCTCAAACAGCTGATGATAGATGACCTCGACTACGAGATCCCCGAGTTTGAATATCCGCTTGTGATCCTCCTCTCGGGCGTCAACGGAGTGGGCAAGACCACCGCGATAGGCAAGCTCGCGCACATGTTCAAGGACATGGGCAAGAGCGTGGTCATTGCCGCCGCGGACACCTTCCGCGCCGCCGCAAGCGACCAACTTGAAGTTTGGGGCGAAAGAGCGGGAGTGCGAGTCATCAGACACAACGAGGGCGCGGATCCAGCCGCCGTCGTGTTTGACGCGATATCTTCCGCCAAGGCAAAAAATACGGACGTCGTGCTTGTGGACACCGCGGGCAGACTTCACAACAAGAAAAACCTTATGGCGGAGCTTCAAAAGATATGCCGAGTCGTGGAAAGAGAGCTTCCGCAAGCGGACTTCCGCAAATATATCGTGCTTGACGCGACAACGGGGCAAAATGCGGTTTCGCAAGCGAAGATCTTTTCCGAGGATATCGAAACGGACGGCATTGTGCTGACAAAGTTGGACGGTACGGCAAAGGGCGGCGTTGTGCTTGCCATATCAAAAGAAGTCGAACTTCCCGTCACATATGTGGGAGTGGGGGAGAAGATAGACGATCTGATACCCTTCGACGCGACTGATTTTGTCAACGCGCTGTTTTGACTCGACATTCCGATTTAGATATTCTAATCGCACGAATTTGAAAACTTCCGAAGCCTTCGCGTCTTGCGGAAGTTTTTTTCAAACAAATTTTCGCATGTGCTGTAAAAATGCTTGACAGGCGCTTTGATTTGGCGTATCATACTGTAATGTCAAAATGCTTTACAGTGGGAGGCGAGTATGGACAGGTTTGAGATATCAACGCTCAGAGCATATTACGGCGCGCTTCTTACCGAGAGGCAGGACAGCATGCTTCGTATGCGCTATGACGAGGACTTGTCCCTCGGCGAGATCGCGCAGGAGTGCGGCGTGTCCCGTCAAGCCGTTTTGGACGGCATCGTCAAGGGCGAAAAGCATCTTCTTCAAACCGAGGAAGCGTTGCACATCGTCGCCCGCGACGAAAAGCTGAGACAATATGCTTTGGCTTTGCGCTCCCACGCCGAGGAGGTCGGCGACGGCGCGACGCTGGCTGCGGTCGATCAAATCTTGAAGCTGTTGGAGGAATAGTATGGCTCTTTTCGAAAATCTGTCGGACAGAATGAACCACATATTCTCAAAGCTCCGCAACCGAAGCAAGCTGACGGAGCTTGAGATCAAGCAAGCCATGCGCGAGATAAGAGTTGCGCTTTTGGAGGCGGACGTCAACTACGGCGTCGTCAAGGAGTTCACTGCAAAAGTCAGCGAAAAGGCTCTGGGCGAGGAAATCCTCAAATCCCTCACTCCGGGGCAACAGATCGTCAAGATAGTCTACGACGAGCTTGTCGCGCTTATGGGCTCGACTCATCAAAAACTCGCCGTCGGCGACAGGCCTCCGACGATCTATATGATGTGCGGACTGCAGGGCGCGGGCAAGACCACAATGTGCGGCAAGCTGGCGCTGTATCTGAAAAAGCAGGGCAAGAAGGTGCTGCTCGTCGCGTGCGACGTGTACAGACCCGCCGCGATCAAGCAGTTGAAGATCGTCGCGGACAGAGTGCAGACCGAATGCTTCGAGATGGGGCAGATCAAACCCCTCAAAATCGCGCAGGAAGCCGTGAAGTACGCGCTTAAAAACGGCTACGACACAGTGATCTTGGACACGGCGGGCAGGCTTCATATCGACGAAGCCCTTATGGACGAACTCGTCGGGCTGAAAAAAGAGATGAAGCCCACGGAAATTTTGCTTGTCGTGGACAGCATGACGGGTCAGGACGCGGTCACGGTCGCGGACGCGTTCAACAAACAGCTCGACATCACGGGCGTCATCATGACAAAACTCGACGGCGACACTCGCGGCGGCGCGGCGTTGTCCATCAAGGCGGTCACGGGCAAGCCCATCAAGTTCAGCGGCACGGGGGAAAAGCCCGAGGATATCGAGGCGTTCCATCCCGAGCGCATGGCGTCTAGGATACTCGGCATGGGGGACGTGCTCACCCTCATCGAAAAGGCGCAGGACGCGTTCACGCAAGAGGAAGCGGAAAAGCTGAGCAAGAAGATGCGGGAAAACTCCTTCACTCTCGAGGACTATCTCGAACAGCTTGAAAGCATGAAAAAGATGGGCAATCTGGGAGATATGGTCGCCATGATCCCGGGGCTCAGCGGCAGGCTGAAGGGCGCTCCGCAAATCGACGAAAAGCAGATATCCCACTCAAAGGCGATCATCAGGAGCATGACTCCGCAGGAGAGAAGAAATCCCGAGATCATCAAAGCCTCGAGGCGCAAGCGCATTGCAAACGGAAGCGGCACGTCCATTCAGGAAGTCAATCAGCTGTTGAAGCAGTTTGAAATGATGAAGGACATGATGGCAAAGATGCAAAAGGGCGGCCTCAGAGGGCTGAGAGCCTTGAAGGGCATGTTTTAGGAAGCAAAAATCGCGGACGCAAAGCGGATCGCGGCAAAAAAGAACAATATATTCGGAGGATACAACACATGGTAAAACTCAGACTTACAAGAATGGGCGCAAAAAAAGCTCCTTTCTATCGCATCGTCGCAATGGACTCCCGCAAGGCAAGAGACGGACAGTATATCGAGCAGATCGGTTACTACAATCCCGTTTCCGAGCCGAAGCAGATCGTGATCGACGCCGACAAGGCCAGAGCGTGGCTGCTTAAAGGCGCTCAGCCCACCGAGACTGTCATGGGCATCTTGATCTCGCAGGGCATTGTGGAGAAGAAGTGACGATATGATAGAACTTGTTGAATATCTCGTTTCCTCCCTCGTCCCCGAGGGGGATTATACGGTGGAACAACGCGACGGCGACCGCGCCTCGGACATCGTGATCTCGATATCAAAAAAGGATATCGGCAAGATCATCGGCAAGCAGGGCAAGATCGCAAGAGCAATCCGCACCCTCGTCAAGGCGGCAAACAAGAGCGGCGTCAAGTACAACGTCGTGATAGAGGAAAAGAATGAGATCTGACCTTTTGATAGGCAGGATCCTGAGACCCCGTGGGCTTGGCGGCGAGCTGAAGATGGAAATTTACGCTTCGGATCCGCATTGGCTCACGGATTTTTCGGGGGAGCTGAAAATCGACGGCAAGGCGTTTTGCGTGGAAAAATTCAAGCACGAAAACGCTTTCGGCTACGTCAAGTTCAAGGGCGTGGACAGCGCGGAGAGCGCGGAAGCGCTTCGCGACAAGGACGTCTATGCCGCGCGTGACGCGCTCCCCAAACTCAAAGAAGGCGAACACTTCATCGTTGACATCATAGGGCTTGGCGTCAAGGTCAGAGGGGAGATTTTGGGCAGGATCGTGGACGTCGCTCAATACGGCTCCGCGGACGTCTACACAGTCAAAACGGCGCAGGGGAGTTTCAGCTTCCCCGCGCTCAAAAGCCTCATCAAAAACATAGACGTCGACGGCGGCGTCATGGAACTTGACGGCGATATGTTCGACAGAGTGGTCGTTTTCAATTAGACAAATCAAAAAATGCAATTCGATATTCTTACGATATTTCCCGAATACTTCGACGTTTTGAAGTGCAGTCTCCTCGGAAAGGCTATCGACGGGGGCGTTTTCGGCGTAAACGTCGTAAATATCAGAGATTTTTCCACCGACAAGCACAAAAAGACGGACGACGCTCCCTACGGGGGCGGCGCGGGCATGGTGATGACTCCCGACCCCATATGCAGGGCGTTCGAGGCGGTGGATCCCGCTCACGATGCTCTTCGCGTGTATATGTCGCCAAAGGGCAAGGTTCTAAGTCAGCGCAAGGTGGAGGCTATCGCAAAAAAGGAGAGAGTGGTCATTTTGTGCGGCGACTACGAGGGCGTGGACGAAAGGGCGCTCACCCTGTGCGTGGACGAGGAGATATCCATAGGCGATTACGTCTTGACGGGGGGAGAACTTCCCGCGCTTGTGCTGATAAACTGCGTCGCGCGCTATATCGACGGAGTGCTGGGCTGTTCGGGCTCCACCGAGGAGGAGAGCTTTTCGGACGGGATGTTGGAATATCCGCATTACACCCGCCCCGAAAGCTATCGCGGGCTGGATGTCCCCGAGGTGCTTCTCAAAGGCAATCACGCGGACATCGCGCGGTGGAGGGCGGAGAAGTCCTTCGAGATTACAATGGCAAGGCGCCCGGATCTGCTTGCGGGCAGGGATATATCCGAGCTACTTCCCAAAAAAAAGCGCAAACACAGGACGTGACGTCGCCTATCATATCAGCAAAGCGACGTTTTTTGTAGGATTATGTTGATTCAATGGTTCCCGGGACACATGACAAAGGCGATCCGCATGATGGAGGAAAACCTCCGCCTTGTGGACGCTTTGATATACGTCGTGGACGCGCGCGCGATCGCCTCTTGCAAAAGCCCCGTTTTCGACAGACTTCTTGCGGGAAAACGCGTGCTTTACGTCATCAACAAGTGCGACCTCGTAAAAGAGGAGGATATCCTCGCGTGGGAGAGAGACTTTGAAGAGCGCGGTCTGAAATGCGTCAGAGCGGTGGGCACAAGCGGGGATTGCTCGCAGATCGTGCGCGGGCTCAAGCAGGTCGCCGCGGACAAACTCGAAAAATACGCCGCAAAAGGAGCGAAAGTTTCTGTGCGGGCAATGGTCGTGGGAGTGCCCAACAGCGGGAAGTCCACTATCATCAATTCCATGATAAAAAAGGCAAAGGCGGTCACGGGGGACAGACCCGGGGTCACGCGCGGCAAGCAATGGCTGTCCGTGGACGGCGTGGACTTTTTGGATACGCCGGGCACGCTTTGGAGCAAATTTACGGATCAGCGCGTCGCGCATCATCTTGCGTACATCGGCTCTATAAAGGACGACGTGCTTGACATGTGCGAGCTTGCGCTCGACTTTGCGGAGGAAGTTTTGACCATCGCTCCCACCGCGTTTGACGAAAGATACGGCGTGCATGTGGAGGGCAAGGACAGCGTTTCCGCGTTTGAAGATATCCTACTTGCAAAGCGCTTTTTGCTTAAGGGCGGCGAGTACGACCGCGAGCGGACGGCAAGGATGATCATAGACGATTTCCGCAAGGGCAGGCTTGGCAAGATCATGCTTGAAAGGCAAAATTGACGGCGCAGGAACGCAACGCAAAGAACTCGCACTCAAAACGATAGCGAACAGAGCGTATCCCAAAACGCGATAAGAGGTGAAAATTGACTCAGACCGATATGTTGAGCTTCGAGAGGGAGCTTCTCGAACAAGGCTACAAATATATATGCGGCGTGGACGAAGTTGGCAGGGGTCCTCTTGCGGGGCCCGTGACTTGTTGCGCGGTCATCATGCCTCTCGAATGCCCGATCGAGGGGGTCAACGACAGCAAGCAGGTCAGCAAAAAGAAGCGCGAAAGGCTTGCTCCGCTGATCTGTGAAAAGGCGATCGCCGTCTCGGTGCGCTCATATTCGCATGTTCAAATAGACGAAATGAACATTCTCGCCGCGACAAAGGCGTGCATGAGGGAAGCCGTTCTGTCCCTTAGCGTCCCTCCCGATATTGTGCTTGTGGACGCGCTCAAACTCGATCTTCCCATGCCCACGCGGGGGATAATCCACGGCGACGCGTTGTCGTATTCCATAGCGGCGGCGTCCATTGTCGCCAAGGTGGAGAGGGACAAGTTTATGACCGAAATGGCGGAAAAATATCCCGAATATGACTTCGAACACAACATGGGCTACGGCACGGCGAAACATATCGCGGCGCTGAAAGAGTTCGGACCATGTCCCATCCACAGGCTCAGCTTCATCAGAGGAATACTTGCCGAGCAACAGAGTTTTGTATGAACACGAAGGCGAAAGGGGATCTCGGAGAGCAACTCGCCGCGGAATATCTCGAGCGCGAGGGCTACAAAATTTTGCAACGCAACGCGAAATATTGCGATTGCGAAGTGGACATCATCGCGACGTATGGCGACAAGGAATCCTTTTTCGCGCGACTGAAAAGGTGGCTTAAACGTGACAAAAAGCGTCCGACTCCGCAATTTTTCGTGTTCTGCGAGGTCAAGACAAGGACGGACGACTCTTTCGGTTCGGGCTTGGAGGCGGTCACGCCGTACAAGGCGGGCAGATACGTCACCGCGGCGAAGATGTTTATGCGCAGATACGGCCTTGAAAACGCTTCCGTCAGGTTCGACATCATAGAGATCGAGGACGGCGAGATCCGCCACGTCAAAAATGCGTTTGACGAGAGCGACGCAAAATACCCGCGGCATTGAGTTTTCCGCAAATTTTGCCGCCCGATACGCCGAAACCGACGTCCGAAGGCAAAAAATGTGGGTAAAAGTCAATTTAATCTGAAAATTGTGTGCGATTTTGATTGCCATAATATGTATGTATATGTTAATATTATGCACGTGACTCGGGTGCTCCGCCTGCAGCGACGCTGTTGATGAGCATTCCGCATTAGGAGGTTAAGTCATTATGAACATCATCGATCAACTTGAACAAGAGGGCATGAAGCAGGATCTGCCCGAAATCGCAATCGGCGATCTCGTCAGAGTCAACGTCAAGGTCACAGAGGGCACGCGCGAGCGTATCCAAACCTACGAAGGCACCGTCATCGCCAAGAAAAACGGCGGCATCCGCGAGACGATCGTCGTTCGCCGCGTCACATTCGGCGTGGGCGTCGAGCGTACGTTCCCCATCCATTCTCCCAAAATCGAGAGCATAAAGGTGGTGCGTCACGGCAAGGTCAGACGCGCAAAGCTCTACTATTTGAAAAACAGGACCGGCAAAGCGGCAAAACTCAAAGAAAACTGATCTCGGTTTTCAAAGGACTGTCAAAATGAAAAAGAAAATCATTTGGATATGTGCGGCAGTGCTAGTGATGACGCTAGCACTTTTCGCATTTACAGCCTGCAACTCATCCGAGGATGTCGGCAAAGAGTTGATCGTCAACGGCAATTTTTCGGATTTTCCCGACAAATCGTTCGAGGGTTGGTCGACTTACTCGACCGCCACTGGCTCGTTTACGTATGCGCAGGGCGTCAACAGCAACTCTTCGGACGGCTCCGAAAGCTACTATGTGCGCATGACCAACTCCGCCAAGGCGTATTCGTATCTTCAGCAGACCGTAAAAGTTGACACAAACAAGATATACAAGGTCTCCTTCGATCTGCGCGTGATAGACTCTGCGCTCAATCACGACTACGGTGCGTATATCGCGTTTTTGGAGAATGTGGAATACAAATTCAAGTACACCACAAAGCCCTCCAATTCGCTTGTGACCTACACCTTCTACGTCCGTCCCAAAAACACGGACTATCTCACCTTGGCGCTTTGCCTCGGATCCGAGGAGGAAGGGTGCTCGGGCACTGTCAACTTCGCAAACGTCAGCATGCAGATGGTCAACAAATCCGACGTCCCCGAGGGTGAGGATATCGTCAATTTCAGGAAGGCTGTCCAACTTGACAACTCTTCCTCGGTCGGCGGCGTCTTGTTTGTTGTGTTGCTCACCTTGTTCGGCGTGGCGCTCCTTGTGTTCGTGTACGTGTTATTGAGGAGGCTCTATGCGTCCAAAAACGTGCTTGTCGATATCGGGCAAAGCTACACGCCCTACGCAAACAGGGGCGCAGGCAAGGTCTCAAGCGGCAAGTGGTATCACAACGGCATATTCATTGCGGCAATGCTCGCGCTCGGCGCGTTTGTCGTCAGGCTTGTCCTGCTTCTCACGACGTACGGCATGGGCACGACCACGACGTCCTTGCTGACCGCCGCAAAAGCCCTCGGCTCGACGGGCGGCGTGTCCAAATATATGGCAAATAATCCCAACTCCACCTTGGCGCCCGGCGCAATGTACATTTTGGCTGTAATCGGCGCAATGTCGGGCGGGTTGGACGACATAGGATTGTCCATTATGCTTCGCTTCATCAATGTGCTTGCCGATATGGCTGTGGTGCTGATGATCTATTTCTACGGCAAAAAGAAGGTGGGCAACAGGCTCAGCACGATTTACGCGGCGCTGTACGCGGTGCTCCCGTTCGTCTTTGTCATGAGCGGCATAAACGGCACTTTCGAGAGCTTGCTTGTCGCGCTTTTGCTTGCCGCCGTCCTCTTGATGATAGACAAGCAATATCTCGCCACCTACTTTGTGATGACCCTCGCCGCCGTGCTTGACATCAGAGCGCTCGCCATTGCGCCCATCATTGTCGCTTACTTCGTGTATATGTACATCAAGGACAACGACGACAAGCGCAAATTTACGCCTCACAGAGCGGCGATCGTGTTTGGGCTTGTCGGCAGTTTCGTGCTTGCCTATCTGCTCACTCTTCCCGTTGGGATCAACCAGATCGCGGCGGGCGACGCCTTCTTCAACTTCAAGGTCATCGTCGGCGAACTTACGCACAACAACATTTTCGTGTCCAACGCGTTCAACCTCTATGGCATGGTCGCCATGAACGGCAAAACCATGTCCAACGGCGTCACCATCCTCAACTTCATCTTCCTGCTTGTGCTCGAAGCGTACGCAATTTCGCTTTACTTCAAAAACCGCAACAAACAGGAACTGATTTTGTTGATATCCTTTGTGCTCGCCGTGATCGCGGTGTTCACGGTCAAGGTCAATTACACCTACCTGTTCCTCTCGATCGCGTTCGCGCTGATCTACACAATGATAAGCGGCGACAAGAGGATGTATATCATCACAAGCGGCTATGCGTTGCTCGGCTTCCTCGACATCGCTCAGCTCCTCAACCAGAGCGGACTTGTCGGCTACAACGTCACAAAGGCGGCTCTCATCAGCTATGAGACAACCTATCCCTTCTACATTGCCTTCAGCGTGATAGCCGTTCTTCTCACCGGTTACTTCGTCTACGTCTGCTATTCCATCACCAACAACAGCAAGATAGTGGATATCAAGCCGATGAGGGAGGGGGTGGGAGTGACCCTTAAAAAATTCTTCAAACGGTAAAACCGCCTGTAAGGGCGAAATACTGCGTCAAAGCCCATTTTGCTCGCCGTCGTGTACTTCAGTACACTAGGCGGTTCGCAAAATGGGCTTTTCCTTGTCTTTCATCCCTTACAGGCGGTTTTACTTGATATATATTTTTGCGGTTCGGGAGAGGGCTGTTTCCTAGCCTAGCATTCAAATATTGCGGTTTTACAATTATCTATCTAATTATTAGGTGACATTATATCCTATCGCCGCACTATTTGGCGCTATGTGTTGTCAACTCATGTAATATGTCAATATTTGGGCTTCATGGGGATAAGTGCAGAATATTTGCTCCTTACAGAGATTTTTATTTTTTGGCGAATATTGCGTCAGCAGGCGATATGTATTTTACAATCAAACAAATCCTTATTATTTTTTTCCTTCTTTTATATGGTTTGTATGGCGATTTTCTGCTTGTTGCATGTTTGTGAGCGTGGAAAATTGGATATTTCATGCGGCGCAAGATTTGCACATAGAAAAATAATTTTGAGGCAAAATAGTGCTATGGGTGTTGCGGTGGCGCTTTCGGTGATAGGGCTTGCGGCGGCGCTTTTGATCGCGCCGCTCAGGATTGGGCTTGTCGGGCACATGTCTCTTGCGCTCGGCAAGGCGGAAATGGACCTGACTGTCATCGGACTTCGCGCGCTGAGGCTTCGGTGCGGGCTGAAAGAGGGCAGGTTGTATCTGAAACTGAACGGCAAGAAGCCGAAGAAACCCAAAAAGGAAATAAGCGCAAAGCAGATCGCGGCGATAGGCGGATATTTGAAGCCGAAAGGTGAGCTTTCGCTGATATACGGCGACTCGGACGCGCTTAAAGCGGCGACAGTGTGCGCGGGGCTGTACGCCGTGTTGGCTCCGCTGTTTGCGGGCAGATGCGGCATATTCGCCGAAGCGGGCGAGTGCGGGCTGGAAGCGGATTTTCGGCTGGGGTTCAAGCTGAATTTGCTTGACGCGCTGTGGCTTGCGCTGAACATAAGGAGTGTTTATGGATCTTGATGAACTGTTGAGAAAGACGATAGACTGCATACGCGGCGCCGTCGAGGAGGACAAAATCATAGGCAAGCCCATCTCCACAATGGACGGCAATGTGATCTTGCCCGTGAGCAAGCTCTCGTACGGATTTGTGACAGGGGGCGGGGAGTACGGCACTCCTCGCGCAAGCTATCCGTACGCGGGGGTCACGGGCGGAGGCGTGACCGTTTCTCCGCTCGGATTTTTGATCTGCGGAAGGGAGAAGCGCTTCGTCGCGGTGGACGGGGACAGCCCGTCAAAGTGGACGGACTTGCTTCGCGCGGCGATACACACCTTCAAAAAAGACTAGGAGGCGAATATGAAGGACAACGGCAGAAAGACAATTGCCATGATAGCGTTTCTCGCGATATCTTTGGCGGTCATCAATGTCATCATCTTCTCCGCGGATTTCAGCGGGGGAATGACTACGAGATTTGTGAAAAGTATTATAAAAAACAATGAAAATTATAATACTTCCGTGACGTTACAGCCCACAGAGGGCATCCACGAAGAGGACAAAGAGGCAAAGTCAAAGCAAAACGACTTGACAAATGACAGTCGCAAACAAAAGCAAGAAAAGGGCGATGAAGTTTCCTCTTCCGCAACTCCCGCGGCGCGACAACAGGCAAGCGGAAAGGTGCTGATCGAACAGAGCACAAGGCGAGTGCTCGCGGACGAGGGAATGAACGAGAGGTGTTTCCCCGCAAGCACGACAAAGGTGCTGACCGCGCTTGTGGTCCTAAAACGTCTGCCGCTTGACATGATCGTCACAGTGCCCAAAGAGGCGGCAGGAATAGAGGGCTCCTCGATATACTTGCGCGCGGAGCAAAAGATATCTGTCGAAGATCTCCTTTTTGGCATGATGCTCAGAAGCGGCAACGACGCCGCGTGCGCGCTTGCCATAGCGACCGCGGGAAGCGTGGACAAATTCGCCGATATGATGAACGAAACGGCGCGCTCTATCGGCGCGTGCAACTCGCATTTCGTAAATCCGCACGGCTTGCATGACGACGAGCATTACACGACGGCGTTCGACCTTGCGCTCATCACAGCGGCGGCGTTTGAATTTGACGATTTCAGACGCATTGTTTCCTCAAAAATCGCGAAGATATCCACGGACGGAGAGAGCGTCGCGATAGGCAACAAAAACAAGTTGCTTTCCATATTCGACGGCGCAAACGGCGTGAAAACTGGCTATACAAAGACGAGCGGGCGGTGTTTGGTTGGCGCCGCCGAGAGGGAGGGTATGCAGCTGATCTCCGTCGTGCTCAACTGTCCCGATATGTGGAACGACAGCATGCGGCTTTTGAATTTCGGCTTCGACAACTACAAAATGACGCCGCTCGAACTCGCTCTCGCCCTTCCAAACGACGGCAAAGTCCCCGTGGAAGTGCCGTTTGCGCAGGCGGTTTCGGAGGATTGGCGGGATATCTACTATCCGCTTATGCAAAACGAGTATCCCGTGCTTATGCAAAAGCGAGCGTAAAAGCGCAGGAAAGGCCTTTCAAAGGGCTTTTTTCTTTGACATATGCCGAACTTTCACCATTGACATTTGCCTAAATGACGTTTTATCGCGGGTTTGCACATTAAAATTTTTGCGTAACAAGTGACGTTTACATTGCGGCAGACTTTTTTGAACCATTTTCGTCTTGATATGCGAAACCATGTCTAATGTCAATCGAATGAAAATTTATTTATTGACGGGCTTATATGGCGCGCAGCCGTTTCGCGTTTCCTTTTGCGATTTCAGGCGCGATTTTTCCGCGCCCCGCATGTGGGAAGCCTCGACGGATTATGTCAAAATACTTGCTTAAAGCGCTTTTATCATTTATAATTTGTTTATTCAAAGCGCGTTAAGGGAGCCACTTGTATGAGGATCAACAAATATCTTGCAGAGTGCGGCGTGTGTTCGCGGCGCAAGGCGGACGAGCTTGTCAAAAGCGGACGAGTCAGCGTCAACAAAAAGACTGTCACAGAGGCGGGTTTTGACGTGGACGAGCAAAAGGACGTCGTGTATGTGGACTCCAAAAAGGTGGTGCGCGCGACGCATTACACGTATCTCATGTTCAACAAGCCAAAGCGTTGTGTGACGACTTTGGACGACGAGAGCGACAACAAGAGCGGCCGTCCGAGCAAGGCCTCAGAGCAGGGCAAAAACAAGGCATCCGAGCAGAGCAAACAGCCGAGCAAGGATACGAAAAGGCGCACGATCTACGACTATATCCCCGAGGAGTACAGGCAACGCAGGCTTTTCCCCGTGGGCAGGTTGGACTATGACAGCGAAGGGCTGTTGCTTTTGACAAACGACGGTGATTTGACGTTCCGTCTCACGCACCCCTCGCACGAGATCCCCAAGACCTACGCCGTGAAGATAGAAGGGGAGATCCAAGAGAGCGACCTCGCGATACTCCGAAAGGGAGTCAAGTTCGAGGGCGTGCAGTACGCGAAGTGCAAGGTCAAGGTGACGGCGGTGGAGAAGGAAGCCACTCGCCTTGAAGTCGTGCTGACCGAGGGCAAAAACAGGGAAGTGCGCCGCATGTTCGAGGCTGTGGAAAAGAACGTGATATTTTTGAAGCGTATTGCGATAGGCGAGCTGAGGCTGGGCGGCCTTTCCCGCGGCGGATGCAGGGAGCTGAACGAAAACGAAGTCGCCTATCTGAAAGCGCTTGCGGAATCCGCGCGCCCAAAGGAATAAATTTTTGAAGAGAGGATCCAAATGAGGCTTTTGTTGTCCAATGACGACGGCTATGACGCCAAGGGGCTGAGAGAACTTGCCAAAAGGCTTGCTTTGAGGCATGAGGTCGTGATCTGCGCTCCGTCGCGCGAGCGTTCGGGGCACGGGCATATGGTGACTTTTTTCGGGTACATTTCCTATCAAAGGCAGTTTCTTGACGACGGCATAGAGACGTACAGCGTGGAGGGCACTCCCGCTGACTGCGTGATCTTTGCCGTGAGGCATCTGTTTAAGGACAGGCGGTTTGACGCGGTAATTTCCGGCGTGAACAACGTGCTGAACATAGGCTCGGATATCATCTATTCGGGAACTGTGGGCGTCGCGCAAGAGGGCACTTTTCAGCAGATCCCGTCCATCGCCGTTTCCATGCGCGCGAAAGATGAGGATTTTTCCTTCGCCGCGGAGTTTGTGGACAAAAATCTCGAAAAACTCGTAAGTTTTGCAAAGGATTTCGTCACGATCTCGGTGAACATACCCTCGCCGAAACGAGAGGATATAAAGGGCGTTAAGGCGGCGCCTGTGGTTTTCCGACCTTACGACGAGCACTATGAGGTGACAAACTGCGACGGCTCGGACTTTTACGCCGTCAAGGGCAAGCCCTTCCCCGTGTGCTACGACGATCCCGAGGGGGACTGCGCGCTGATAAAGCAGGGCTACGTCACGATCACGCCCATCAAGCTGATCCCAAACGATCGCCGAACCCTCGAGGAGATACGGCGAGAGGAGGACTCGCTGTGGAGATAGCTGTTGTCGGAGGCGGCGCCGCGGGCATGATGACCGCGCTTACCCTCGCTCGCGCGGGCTTGGACGTCACGCTCTTTGAAAAAAACGAAAAGCTCGGCAAAAAACTGTACATCACGGGCAAAGGAAGATGCAATCTTTCAAACGCCTGCGAGTTTGACGAGTTGATGAAAAACGTCGTTCACGGCGGCAAATTTCTGCTTTCTGCGCTTCACGGCTTCACTCCCGAGGACGCAATGGAGTTTTTCCGCGACTTGGGGCTTGAACTTGTCATACAGCGGGGCGGCAGAGTGTTTCCCGCTTCCGAAAAGTCCTCGGACGTCATTCGCGCGCTGCAAAAGGGGATAGAAAGGCAAAAGACCGCGCATATCCGCCTCGGCGAAGAGGTGCGCTCGCTCAAAAAGACGGGGGATAGATTTGAGATAGTATCCTCTTCGGGCAAGGGGACGTTCGACGTCGTTGTCATCGCGACGGGCGGAGTCAGCTATCCGTCCACGGGCTCTACGGGGGACGGCTACAAGTTTGCGGCGACATTCGGGCACGATATCGTCTCTCCAAAACCCGCGCTTGTCGCGCTCGAGCTGAAAGAGGACGTGTCCTCTCTCGAGGGGCTTTCCCTCAAAAACGTCAGCCTTACGGCAAGGCAAGGGGAAAAACTCGTCTCGCAGGAATTCGGAGAGCTTTTGTTCACAAAAAAGGGGATATCGGGCCCTATCGCGCTCACGACGTCCTCCTACACGGCGAGGCTGGACAACGTGCGCTTCACGCTTGATCTGAAGCCCGCGCTTGACGAAAAGACGTTGGACGCGAGGCTTGTCAGAGAGATCGACGCGGCAAAAAACGTCGCGGTCAAAAACGTCATGCGCAAACTTCTGCCGTCAAGGCTTATCGCTTACGCGCTTAAGCGCGCGGGCGTGGACGGAGACATGCAGGCAAATGCGCTGACCAAGCAGGACAGGCATGCGCTTGTCGCCACGCTGAAAGGGCTTGACTTTACGCTCAAATCGCCCGCGTCCTTCAACGAGGCGGTGATCACTTCGGGCGGCGTGGCGCTTGACGGGCTCAAGCCGTCGGGAGAGAGCAGGCTGACGGGCGGGCTGTATTTTGTGGGCGAGGTCATGGACGTGGACGCGTTGACGGGCGGCTTCAACTTGCAGATCGCGTGGTCAACAGCCGTCAGGACGGCAAGAGATATCATAAAAAGAGCCGTTTAGATATCCGAAAAAACAATACAAAAAGCAAATCGAAAACAAATATTCGCGCGACGCGCAATAGGAGAATGTTATGATAAACGTGGCAATCGACGGACCTGCGGGAGCGGGCAAAAGCACGGTGGCAAAGGCTGTCGCAAGCAAACTTGGGCTTGTCTATCTGGACACGGGCGCAATGTACAGAGCGACGGCGTACACCGCGCTTGAAAGCGGAATAGACCCCTGCGACGGGGAAGCCGTGGAAAAGATGCTGGAGGGCATGAAGCTGGAAATCGTCTTTGAAGACGGCGTTCAGCAGATCTACGTCAATGGCGTCAACACAACTCCGCATCTTCGCGAGCATCGCATGTCTAAAGCGGCAAGCGACATATCTGCGCTTCCTTGCGTGAGATACAAGATGGTCGAACTTCAGCGGGAGTTCGCCGCCGCGCGCGACGTCGTGCTGGACGGGCGGGACATAGGCACATTTGTTTTGCCGAACGCCAATTGCAAGTTTTTTATGACCGCCACCGCGGAGGAGAGAGCGAACAGGCGCTTCAAAGAGCTTGTCGAAAAGGGGCAGGACGTGGATTACGACACCCTGCTTGCGGACATAAAACAGAGGGATTACAACGATTCGCACCGCGAGGTCGCCCCTCTCAAGCAGGCGGAGGACGCGATCTTGCTTGACACCACAAACATGACGATCGACGAGGTTGTAGCCGCGGTCGTGGAGAGAGTGGAGCAGACGAGGCGTAACTCGGACGGCGAGGGGAAAGGACAAACCCCCTCTTCGGACACCGCGGACGAGAAGTCGGACAACAAAAAAGCGGAGGAAACGGCGGCGCCTCTTACGCGCAAGCAGAAGAGGGAAGCGAAGAAAGAGGAAAAACTCTTGAAGCGCATAAAAAAATACTATGCTCCCGACAAGACTTTCCGCATGTATCGCTTTTTGCGGGTCTTTCTGCATCCTCTTCAGGCGTTTTTGTGGCCCATCAAGGCGATTGGCGCGGAGAGAGGACGGATCGATGGCAACGCCATTTACGTATGCAATCACTATTCGGGCGCGGACATTTTGTTGCCGTGCTACGTGCTGTTCAAGGACGAGGCGCATGTCCTTGCAAAATACGAGCTGTTCAAACACAGGCTTGTAGGTTGGTTTTTGCACAAGTTGGGCGCTATCCCCGTGCGCAGGGGGGAGGCGGATATCGACGCGGTAAAAAGCGTCTTGAAAGTGCTGAAAGAGGGCAAAAAGCTGATGTTGTTCCCCGAGGGGACGCGAAATCTCGAAGGCTCGCAGGACATGGCGGATCTTAAAACGGGCGCAGCGCGCTTTGCGATCAAAACGAAGTCGCCCATAGTGCCCATGATGTACTACGCGCCTCCCAAGCTGTTCAAAAGAAATTGGCTGTATATCGGCGAGCCGTTCACCCTCGAGCAGTTTTACGGAAGCATGACCCCCGAGGATATGCACGCCGCGACCGAGATCATCAGACAAAAGATGGACGAGGCTAGGGCGGAAGTCAACAGGATAGCGGAGGAAGCAAAGCGCAAATGAGCGTGACAGTGGCAAAAGGAGCGGGTTTTTGCAAGGGCGTGAGGTCGGCGTTCGATCTTGCGCTTTCGCTTGCCGAACAATATGGCAAAGTTTACACTTTGGGCGCGCTTGTCCACAACGAGCTTGTTTCGGATTTTCTGCAATCTAAAGGAGTATTTCCCCTTGAAGAGAGGGAGTGGGACAGCCTGAAAGAGGGGGACGCGGCGATCATACGCGCGCACGGCATACCGCGGGAAGTCGAGCGGGAACTTCGCGAGCGGGGAGTGAAACTTTTCGACGCGACCTGTCCCGTCGTGAAGCGCAATCAGCTGTGGGCGCTCGAGCGCGCTCAGGCGGGGGATGAAGTGGTCGTTATCGGGGATCCCTCCCACGACGAGGTGAAAGGCGTCGCGAGTTACGCCGGCGCGGACGTCCGCATAATCCGAGTGGGCGAGGCGCTTGAAATCGGTCAAAAAAACCTCTCCATCCTCTTCCAAACCACCGTTTTGAGGGAAGATTATAAAAAAATTGAAGAAATAGTTAAGAAATTCCAAAAAAATCTTAACAATTCACTTGTGATTTTTAATAGTATTTGCTATACTACAGAAGCAAAACAGGTTGAAGCGCGCGCTCTCGCGCAAAATTCGAACGCGGTTTTGGTGTTGGGCAGCTCGACAAGCGCAAACACAAGAAGGCTGTTCGAGGTCGCAAAGCAACAAAACGAGAGGACGTTTTTTGTGCAGAATGTCGCCGAAGCCGCTTGCATAGCAAACAATATAAAGGACTATGAAAGGGTATCGATCGTAGCAGGAGCTTCAACTCCGCCTTGGTTGATACAGGAGGTAACAAATCTTATGAGTGAAACTCAAAATCCGGCCAACGTCGCCGAAGAAACCGAAGTGATCAAAGAAGCAACACTTCCCGAAGAAGCAGCTGTCGAAACAGAGGCAGCGCCCGCGGAAAAACCCGCAGCAGAGCCGTCCACAATGGAAGAGCTTATGAAGTCCACTCGCAACGCAGGCTACACCGAGTATAAACCCGGCAAGCGCGTGAAGGGCAAGGTCATCAGCGCAAACGAGGACGGGATAGTCGTCAACATCGGCGGCAAAAACGACGGGTTTATCGAAAAGGACGAAGCCACTATGGACGGCAATTACGATCCCGCCGATTTCAGCGAGGGGGACGAGATCCAAGCGATCATCCTCTCGGTGAACAAGGGTCAGGTCCTGCTTTCCAAAAAGCAGGTGGACGTCATCCTGAAAGAGGACGAAGAAGCTGAAAGGGCTTTGAGTTCGGGAGAGTTTTCACTTGTTATGACCGAAGTCGTGCCGGGCAAGGGCTTGCGCGGCAAACTCGGCAAATACACCATCTTCGTGCCCGCGTCTCAGATCAAGAGCGGCTATGTCCACAACCTTGAGGACTACAAGGGCAAGACTTTGCGCTTGCAGATAGTTGAGTCCAACAAACCCGAAGAGGGAGAGGAAGCCGAACAGGCGGACAAGCCTCGCAGAAGGTCCAGATCCCTCGTGGCGTCTCAGCGCGTCATCCTCGAAAGGGAAAAGCAGGAGCGCGAGGATCAATTTTGGAACAGCATCCACGTCAACGACATCGTGACGGGCAAGGTCAAGAGGTTCACCTCATTCGGCGCGTTTGTCAGCGTCAGAGGCTTCGATTGCCTCGCTCACATCTCCGAGCTCAGCTGGAACAAGATCACGGATCCCTCCAAGGTGCTGAAGATCGGCGAGAGCTATGACTTTGTTGTGCTCAAGCTGGACAGAGCCACGGGCAGGATATCTTTGGGCTACAAACAGCTTCAACCCAAGCCCTATGAGCTTGCCAAGGAAAAATATCCCGTCGGCACCGTCATCAAGGGCAGAGTGGAGAGGATATTCTCCTTCGGCGCGTTCATCTCCATCGACGAGGGCGTGGACGGCTTGGTGCATGTGTCTCAAGTGTCCCACACTTGGGTCAAGGACATCAACGACGTGCTGACAGTCGGGCAAGAGGTCGAGGCGAAGATCGTCGGCTTTGACGACAACCGCATCACCCTTTCCATCAAGGATCTGTTGCCCGTTCCCGAGCAGGGCGCCGAGGCGGAAGCGGATGTGGAAGCCACCGACGAGGAAAGAGCCGCAAAACGCAGCAGCAAGTTCAAAAAGTTCGAAGGCAAGCCCGCGGGAGAGAAGAGAGAGCGCAAGGGCGGCAGAAAGGACGCCGCTGCTCCCGAAGTCAAGGAATCCATCAACGGCACGAGCACGACTTCTTTGGGCGATCTGTTCAAGGGACTCAACCTCGAATTTGCTGAGGAAGCGGAGGAAGAGGCCAAACCCGAGGAACAACCCGCCGAGTGACAAAAATCAAAAATCGCTTGAAAGCAGAAGGACTTGTCCTTCTGCTTTTTGTATTGCGCGTCTCGGACCCGAATGACGGGGCGATTTGGCAAAAAACGCTCGTTTTTTCGGGATTTTTGCGTTCAATTTTACGACAAAATGCTTTTTGATGCATTAAAACTTTACATTTTCTACAATATATAGTATAATTGGCATAACAAAATCACAAGAGGTTTGGATATGAAATGCATGTATTGCGGTTGTCTTGAAAGCAAAGTCGTGGATTCGAGACAAAACGAGGACGGCACGTCCATTCGCCGCAGAAGGGAGTGTATCGCTTGCGGCAAGCGTTTTACGACGTACGAGACCATTGAAAGCACTCCCATCATGGTGGTCAAAAAGGACGGCAGCAGACAGGCCTTTGACGTCAACAAGGTGAAGCGCGGCATCATGAAAGCGTGCGAAAAGCGCCCGATCTCCATGACGAGCATTGACAAACTTGTGGGAGAGATCCAACGCACGGTGCTCAACAGGCTGGATCAGGAAATCCCGTCCTCCGCCATAGGCGATATGGTCATGGAAGGGCTCAAACAGATCGACGATGTGGCGTATGTGCGCTACGCCTCGGTGCATCGCCAATTCAAGGACATCAACACCTTGCTTGACGAAATCGAAAACCTTGTCCGCTTGAAGGAAGAGCGCGACGGCAAAAAGGACTGACTTGAAAGATTTTGAAAACGGAGCCGAAGCTCCGTTTTTCCTTGCTCTTTTCAGAAGGATATCTCAGATGAAAAGTTCCTCTTTCGACACGTATTCCCGAATTTTTTCCAGCGCCTTTTTTTCTATGCGGGAGACGTAGGAGCGGGATATCCCGAAGCGCGTCGCGACCTCGCGCTGTGTAAGCGCGTAGCCTCCGCCGAGGCCGTAGCGCAGTCTTATTATCTCATATTCGCGCTCGTCAAGCGCCTGCCGCGTGATCTCTAACAGGCGTTGCATCAAAATGTTGTTTTCCACGTCGTTGATGACCGAGCACTCGTCCGAAAGCAGGTCCAAAATGGTGAGTTCGTTGCCGTCCTTGTCCACGCCGATGGGGTCGGACAGGGAGAGATTTGAGCGATGTTTTTTTGTTGCGCGCATGGTCATGAGTATCTCGTTTTCGATACAACGGGACGCGTACGTCGCAAGTTGCGTGCCCTTGTCGGGTCGGAAGCTGTCGATCGCCTTGATGAGCCCGATGGAGCCGATGGATATCAGCTCGTCGTTGTCGCCGTAGTTGGTGTACTTTTTTGCGATATGCGCGACAAGGCGGAGGTTGTGGCGTATCAAGATCTCTTTCGCCTCTTCGTCGCCCGCCATTGCCCTTTGGATATATTCCCTTTCCTTTTCCTTGGAGAGCGGCTTGGGAAAGGAGCTTTTTTCCGTCACATAGGAAGAAAATATGATGAGATTTTTCAGAAGCGTCAAAAGACTTTCCAAAGCCATGTCAGCCCTCCGGATTGTATATTGTATGCGGACAAAGACGGAAATTGACATGTTTCGACAAATTTGCGTCTTTGAAAAATTCGTGCTTGACAGTTTGGCAAATCGGTATTATAATCACCGAGGCGCAAGGGAAGATTTATATATAAATAGTTGAATAAATGTATATACAATGTATAAGTTTTGCATCAAGCACTTCATCCGAGCGTCTGAGGAGAAACTATGAAAAATTATGACATATGCATCGTGGGCGCGGGGCCTGCGGGAATATTCACGGCGATCGAACTGCTGAGACACGGCAGCGCGGCGAAGATGTGCATCATCGAAAAGGGTCAGCCTATCGAAAGGCGCGCCTGCCCAAAGACCAAGGGCGGGGAATGTCGCAATTGCAAGCCCTATTGCCATATCACCACGGGCTTTTCGGGTGCGGGAGCCTTTTCGGACGGAAAACTGTCCCTAAGCTACGAAGTCGGCGGGGAACTTCCGCAACTCATCGGAGAGGAGCGCGCGCAACAGCTGATAGACTACACGGACGGCATCTATTTGGAATTCGGCGCGGACAGCCATGTCGAAGGGCTTGGCAACGAGTTGAAAGTCAAGGAGATCCGCAGGAAGGCGATAAAAGCGGGGCTGAAACTTGTGGATTGCCCAATCAGGCACCTCGGCACAGAAAAGGCGCAGGAACTCTATCTTGCCATCGAACACTATCTGCGCGACAGCGGCGTGGACCTGTTTTTCGGCAAGCAATGCGACAATATCATTCTTGACGGGGACGTCTGCAAGGGCGTCATAATCGAGGACGCACAGGGTGGCAACAGAGAGGAAATTTATGCCCCTCGCACCATCATCGCAACGGGCAGACGGGGCGCGGAGTGGTTGGAAAAAATGTGCGCTCAGCACAATATCGCCCATGCTCCCGGGGTCGTGGATATCGGCGTGAGAGTCGAGGTGCGCAACGAGATCATGGAAGAGGTCAACGACGTCCTTTACGAAAGCAAACTGATAGGCTATCCCGAGCCGTTCAAAAACAAGGTCCGCATATTCTGCCAAAATCCGGGCGGATTTGTCTCGCAGGAGAACTATGACAACGACCTTGCCGTTGTCAACGGGCACAGCTACAAGGGCAAAAAGAGCGACAACACAAACCTCGCCATACTTTGCTCGCATTCCTTCACCGAGCCGTTCAAACAGCCCATAGAGTACGCGCAGAAGGTCGGGGAACTGACCAACATGCTCGCCGCAGGGAAAATCATGGTGCAACGCTATGGGGATATCCTCAGCGGAAAGCGCACATGGCAAAGGGAATTGAGCTTTTCAAACGTCCGTCCCACGCTGAAAGACGCGGTCGCGGGGGATATCACGGCGGCAATGCCGTACAGGGCAATGCTCAACATAATCAACTTCATCCAAGCGGTGGACAAAGTCGTCCCCGGCTTCGCGGGCTACGAAACTTTGCTGTACAGCCCCGAGCTGAAGTTTTATTCAAACAAGATCAAGATGGACGACAAACTCAACACGTCAATCAAAGGCTTGCACTGTCTGGGCGACAGCAGCGGTTGGACAAGGGGATTGATGATGGCCTCCGTCATGGGCGTGCACATGGCAAGGAACATCCTTTCCGAAAACGATTGAGTTTCCGCTCCTCCGAAAAGGGGGAGCATTTTTTTACGCTTTTTACGGCAAACTCACGCCGACGGGCAAAATCCGAAGTTATTTTTTTACAACGCAAGTTCCTCTCGCCGTTTTGTATCTGACTTTGAAGATACAGGACTTTTTGTTCTTTTACAAAGAAAACTTCCGTCGTCGGCAAGCTATCGGAGAGGGAATTTGTTCTTTTACGCAGAAAACTCCTCGTCATTGGCATGCCGTCGGAGAAGGGAATTGTAATTTTCAATGAAAGCTCTTGTCGCCACGGGCAGGGGGCATTTTTACGATAAGACTTTCGAAGTCATAGGCAGAATGATGAGGTGTGATATCATACGGCTTTTACAGATATTTACTTGCAATTATCCCCGTTTTAGGCAAATGCTAATAGTATGCAAAGGGAGATGGAAAAGAGAGCAGACTTTGGAGGGGCAAAACGCAAGCTGTGGGTTTTGCTCCTCCTGATATGTCTTGTGAGCGCGGTTTTTGCGGGAAGTGTTCTAAAAAACGGCATAAATGAGAAAACAGACGTCGCAATTTCGCTGTCCGACGGCAGCAATTTTGCAATCAGGACTGTGGACGCGTCCGACGATTACGTCAAGTTGGGAGGTATCCCCATAGGCATATCTATCGCCCCCGAAGGGCTTATTGTGATAGGTCAGGCGGGAGTGTTGACCGCTGATGGAGAAAAATATCCCGCCGCGGGAACGGGCATACAAAAAGGAGATATCGTCAAGGCGCTTGACGGCGAGCCGCTTAAATCGGTCTATCAGCTCAAACTGTTGCTTGAAGACAAGACGGGAGACGTGACTTTGACTGTTTCTAGGGGCTCGCAGAGCTTCGATTGCACGCTTACGCCGCTTGTGGACAGCAGTTTGGGACAGCGCAAACTCGGGCTTCTTCTCAAAGAGGACGTCGGCGGAGTGGGCACTTTGACTTTTGTCACTCAGTCGGGGAATTACGGCGCGCTCGGACACTATATTCAGGATTCCGAGACGGGGCTTGGAGAGGAACTTTCCGAGGGATATATCTTTCGGACTTCCGTCGAGAGCGTCATCAAGGGCGAAAAGGGCAAGGCGGGCGGACTTGTTGCGGACGTAAACAGGCTGTCTGCGCCCGTCGGAGACATCTCGCAAAACTCTCTTATCGGCATATACGGGCAGTTTTTCGGGGAATATGACGGCAGATCCGTGCGCGTCGCAAGACAGGGAGAAGTCACTCCGGGCGCTGCACAGCTTCTGACCACTGTGGACGGCTCCGAGCCGAAGCTGTACGATATCGACATAGTCAAGGTGGAAGAGCAGACCCGTCCCGAGGAAAAGGGCATGGTGATCGCGGTGCGCGACAAAGAGCTGTTGCGCCTTACGGGCGGCATCGTGCAGGGCATGAGCGGCAGTCCAATCCTTCAAAACGGCGCGCTTGTGGGGGCGGTTACGCACGTGTTTGTGCAGGATCCCACGCGGGGATACGCCGTGCACAGCAGATTTATGCTTTCTCTTGCGGACGCTGTAACGAAAAGCGCCTTTGAAAGCGTACAGTATTTAGAGGCGGCTTAAGCGCAACGCAGCCTTTTGGGCTTGAGCGTATATATAAAGGAACATGGCCGCAAGCCCTTTCGCACAGCGGGACGGGCGGAGGAAATGTCCCGCGCGGAAATCGGGCAATCTCGCGTTGCCCGATTTCCGTTTGATATCCTTGTTTTGTTCCTTTTTGCGGTCGACAAAAACGAATTTGCCGAGTTTTCGGACGAAATTTTGCCCGAGAATTTGCCTAAGTTTTTGCCTAGTACGCCTTTCCCATGCGCTCCAAAACAGTCATGACAAATTGCTTGTTTGTGGGCTTGCCCTTGTTTTCGTCCAAAGTCTCCCCGAACTCGCGATACAGCAGATCGAGGTCTCCTCTTAGCCACGCGGAAGATATGCAATTTTGGATATCCTTTTCCACGCTTGCGACTTCCACGCCGAACTCGTCCGAGACCCTTCTGTACGCCTTGTATTTCAAGGGCAGGATCTCCTGTCCCTCTAGGGCGAGCGCGAGTATGCGCGTAAGCAATTTGTAGCCTTTCAGATTGGGCTGAAAGCCCAGCCCCAGCAGATATCTCTTCACTTTGATTTCGTATTCCACAAGGGGAGAAT
>CANQNC010000009.1 GCA_947625145.1 uncultured Clostridia bacterium | reverse complement strand
CCCAATTTGAAATTTTCCTCTTCCTCTTTTGCGCCCAGTTCCACCATGCCGGGGGTCAGCACGACTTTCCGTCTGTCAAGCATAGAAAGCGCGTCCAGAGCGCACGCCGCGCCGTCCGGATTTGAGTTGAAGCTGTCGTCAATGACGCATATGCCGTTGCCGCTTATCAGTTGCATGCGATGCGGAACGGGCTGTAATTCCTCTATTGCCTCCAACAGGACGGGGATACCCACCCCAAGCTCGTGCGCGATCGCCGCCGCAAGCACGATATCCTCCACGTTTTGCCTGCCGAACAGGGACGTATACGCGACATATTCCCCTTCGGGAAGGACAAGCGTGAACTCGCAGCCGTTTTCCGTCATTCTCAGATCTTTCGCGGCGTACTCCGCGTCCTCGTCTAAGCCCGCGTAGATTATCCGAGGGGGATCTTTTTTGGGTATCCTGCCCTCTATCCTTCCCCTCAGATTGCTGTTTACAACCGCAATGCCATCCCGCGGAAGCTCCAAAACGCGGCACTTTTCCCGCAGGATATTCTCCTGCGTGCGGAAAGTTTCGAGATGTTGCGAGTTTATCCCCGTAAGAATGGCGTACTCTGGCTTGCACATTGACATAAGCTCTTTCACGTCCCCGACTCGTCTTGCGCCGAATTCCGCGACAAACACGTCGTAGGTGGCGTCCAATCCGTCCACGGTTTTGGATATCCCCATGGGCGTGTTGTAGCTTGCGGGAGTCGGAAGCACGTTGTAGACGCTCTGCAACATTGCGGTGAGGAAGTTTTTGACCGAAGTCTTGCCGTAGCTTCCCGTGACGGCGACGCGCACAAGCTCCGCATTTGCCAAAAGCCTCTTTTTGGCGCGGCGCTTATAGCGGGCGTTGTTCAGCCTTTCGAAAACGTTTATCGTCCCCGTCGCAAGCATAAAAAGCGGCGGATACATCAGAGGAAACAACAACAAGACGATATATCGCAAATACAGCGTTTCAAGCCGAGCGGTCGCCGTGGCAAACAGGCACATGACCGCGGTCGCGGAAAAGAGCGTGACAAAAATCAGGCATCTGACCGCGCGCTTTGTGTATTTCAGCGGCTTCTTTTTGGACGGCAGATCCTCCATAAAGTACATGGCAAACTCGGCTATGAAGAAAAACATGACGGTCACAAATCCCCAAAACGCGCGGGTTTGCAGGAAGTAGAACAGCGCCCACACCCCGATAAACAGCGCTTGCGCCGCGATGTCTATCAGATACATGACGGCAAGCCTCTTGCTTTTGAATATCTCGCCCACGCGATAGTTGTCCTGCTGAATGGCGTAAAGATAGGGACGCGTCATAAAAAATGCGTCCAGCGCCGCAAGCACGGCATAAAACCAATCACCTCTCAACAGCGTCATTGCTCTTCAGCTCCTTTATGAATGCGAACAGCACGGGCAGAAATACGGACGCGTCCTCGGCATATGCAAAATGCCCACCATTCAGCCAAAACAGCGCGGAATTGCCTATCCGTCTTTCAAACTTTCTCGCCATATACGGCGGAGTCACCCTGTCCTCTCTTCCCCAAAATATTGCGGTCGGACACAAAATGTGTGCGAGAAGCGGAGATTGATCGTAATTTACCACGTTTTTGAAGGTCTGCCGCATGCTTTCGGGCAGAGCGCGATAGTCCGCCGAGCCTCCAAGCCCCGCTCGCCCCAACTTCCTGAGCAGTTTGTGTGCGAACACTTTGAAAAAATAGCGCGGCCCGCGTATGGGCTTTATCCCCGCGCTGTCCACAAGCGCAAGCCCGTCCACCCTCTCGGGACAAGTCGCCGCCATCTCTATCGCCACCCGCCCGCCGAAAGAGTGTCCCACAAGGCAGGCGCTGTCCATGCCCAACATGTCCATAAGCGCGAAGACGTCCCGCGCGTAATCCCCCACGCCCGCGCCGCTTGCGGGAGCCTCGCTTTTGCCAAACCCCGCGAGGTCCACAAGCGCGCACCTGTCCTCTCGAAGCCCCTTTGCGGCAAACAAAAAGGCGGAGCAATCCATGCCCCAGCCATGCAAAAAGATGATATTTTTGCCCGATCCCTCCTTCAAAAGGAAGTGGCAATCCCGCCCGCACACCTTGAGGGTCTTGTCCTCAAACTGACAGCTTTTTGTGCTTTGTCTCGAAAGATCCGTTGCCTCGCCTCTAGTCTCCACGCCCCTCCATATCCAGACGCATGATCAGCGCGTCATATTTGCCCTCGTAATACCTCTTTCGTACGCCCACGGGCTTGAAGCCCAATCCGCTGTAAAGCGCGATCGCCGCAAGATTTGCCCTGTTGACTTCAAGCACCATACGGCTTACGCCCTGTTTTGCGGCGTCCTCGAGCATATAGGCGAGCAGACGTCTGCCCAGCCCCTGCCTGCGCCAAGCCTCCTCAACGGCAATGCTCACAAGGTCCGCGTCGGGAGGAGCGGGGATATATCCCGCATAGCACACAAGCTCGTCCCCCTCCGTGCCCACGACAAATCTCGCGCCGTTTGCGAGGGACTCCGCGAGCATGCGCTCGTTCCAAGGCTCGTCCACCGAAACCGCTTGCAGTCGTGCGACAGCGGGGATATGGCGAGGATCCATGAAGTCAAATCTCATCCTTTTCCCTCTCCGCCTGCGATTTGCGCATATAAAACGGCTCGAGCACGGAGACGAACTCTCCGTTTTCCGCCTTTTGCCTTACGACCGCGGCAAGCGCGTCCGCCGCGTCGCATTTCGGACAATATTCCGCCTTCATACCCTCGGCTTCCGCGGAGGTCACAAACAGCGTTTCCACGACCTTTCCGTTTTCACAGCGCGCGACATACGCGTTTCCATGCCCCGCGTCCACGGCGGCGAGCGTCTTTTGCTTATCATATGCGATAGGCTCGAAGGACGTTACGGATATCCTCTTGAGGTTCTCCGCAAAGGACAGCGCGGTCATGGCGGCGACGCCTATCCGTATCCCCGTGAAGGACCCCGGGCCCACGACGACGGCAACCGAGTCCAGCTCGGAAACCGCCAACCCCGCCTCCGCAAGGACGGCTTGCACCGCGGGCATAAGCAATGATGAGTGCCCGGATCTTCCAACTTCCCGCACATGCTCAATCGTCTCGTCCCCCTTGATGAGGATGACGATCAACTTCGATGACGTAGTGTCTACTGCAAGACAATTCATAATATCTCTCTTCCGCCGACCACGTTTTGAAAACGGACGGACATTTGTTGCAAATTCGGGCTCCGCAAGCGCGGCATGTCCCTTTTCAAATCACATATGCGCTTTTTGATGGTCATCAGCGCGCGTCCGCGTCTTTATCCGCTTCTTATGCAACTTGCCGCGGTCGCGGTTTGGATACACTTGACGGGCGGGATACGTCCTTTTTAAGTTCGCGCGTCCGTATCTTCGCTTGCAGGCTCGGGCAAATCGCGACTTGCGGCGTTTTCGTCTTCCGCTCCCTCGCGCTCATCCAAAGCCTTTTCCAAAGTCTCTTCCGAGTGCTCTTTTGAGGTCTCTTCCAAGGGCTCTTCCTTCGGTTCTTTCGAAAGGGTTTCTTCTTCGTTTGGAGCGCAGATATTTTCGGATATCTCCTCTTCCGATGGCTCTCCTCTTTTTGATATGTCGAAAGTGCGCGTTCCGTCCTCGTTCAAGGTTATGTCTATCTCAAAGACCTTGCCGTCAAGCTCGGTGAGTTTGTTCCATTCTATCACCGTCACGCTGTCGCTGTCAATCGAGTCCTGCACGCCGAGTTCCGCCATTTCGTCCTCGTTTTCTATCCGATACATGTCAAGATGGTTCAGTTTCAGCCTTCCGCTGTTGTAGACGTTGAGGATGGCAAACGTGGGGCTTGTCACCTCTTCCGTCACCCCGAGCGCCTTCGCCAAGCCCTTTGTGAAGGTGGTCTTTCCCGCGCCGAGGTCCCCCGAAAGCAGGATGATCTCGCCGCCGTCAAGCTCGTCCGCAAGCCGCGCCGCAAGCGCATAGGTGTCCCGCTCCTTTTTGACGATATGCGCGCCGAAAACGCTTTCGGGCTTTTTTCTGAGGCTCGCGCCGTCCCAATGCAACAGCACGCTCAGCCGCTTGTACAAAACAAACGTCAGAGCCGAGACGATCAGGCATCTGAGTATGTTGAAGGGAAGCACCCCCGCCCACAGATAATATCTGTAAAAAGTGTCCGCGGTGACGTCCTTGTATAAGGCGCTCACCACCCCCACGATGCCCTCGAAATTGCCGTTGAAATAGAGCTGTACGTAAAAGGGAACGGATATGTATCTGTTGACCAAAACCGCGATAAAGCTGACAAGCAAACTGCCCGCGGCAAGCCCGACCGACGCATATATCATCCCCGCCTTGTGGCTCTGCTTGTCCCTGCGCAATCTGTAGATAAGGGACGCGGGAAGCACAAACGCCACGCCCAAAAGCATGTCCGTCGCCTCGCCCACGTACGCCGTGGAGGACAGCGGAAATTTGAACAGACATTTGAGCACGACCACCAGACAACCGCTCACGGGCCCCATGGAAAACCCCGCGAGCAAGGCGGGAAGCTCGGAGATCTGTATGTCCAAAAAACTCGGGAATATGGGAAGATTGAACTTGACGAACGCGTAAAGTATGAACGCCAGCGCGGTCAAGATCGCCATCTTCGCCACATACGAGGCGGAAAATCTCGGATCCGCAAATCTTTTGAGGCCGGCTCGAATTTGCGAAAACGGACTTACGTTTGTTTGTTGAGACGCGATACGATCCTTTTTTGACATAAAAACACCTCGAATCGCATCGAGGTACGGCAAAAATTCGATTCACCGCTTCTTTATCCGGACTCTACCGTTGGTCAGGGGATCGCACCCTGTCGGCCTGCCGCTTTGCAGCAGGTTCGCGGACTGTACCGCCAGTGAGGAATTTCACCTCGCCCCGAAGCGCTTTTATGTTATGCCCGATCTTATCCTTTTGTCAAGAGTTTGACGAAAGTTGTTGACCATGAGGCAAATTTTTTTGTTTTCCGCGCAAAATACGCCTATGAGCGTCTACATTCAACCCTACGTTCCAACCGATATCCACGCCTCGGCCCTTGTCTGCGACATGCCTTGCGACGTGCCCGAGGAAATGCCCTTCTGCCCAAGCGAGGGAGCCTACCCCATCATCGTGCCCTCGGATCCCGCGGACGAGCCCTCGCTCGAACTTGTGGACGACGACGTTTACGCGCTTGTGCACGCCGCGCTGTCCTACGAGTTTGTCACCGCCGCGCGCGCTTTCGAGTGGGAGGGAGAATTTGTGCTTGCCGCGCTCACCAAGCCCTTCTATCTGAAAAGCGAACGGGACGGCGCGCGTATGCTGCTTGAAAAGGAATTGCGGCAAAGACTCGGTTGCGACAATATCATCGTCCTGTTTGACGTGGATATGTTCAGGCGCATAGACGAAGATATATCCGACGAGGACAAGCAAGCGCTGTTGCAGGTCGCAAAGCAAAGAAACTGACCCTGTTTCAAGGCATAAAACGAAAAAGCTGACGCTACTTCAAGGCGCAAAAGGCGAAGCCGACTTTTATCTATTCCTCCTCATAATAATAGGAATAGTCAATGCCTTTCATAAACATTTCGCGGTCGTTGATTTGGTCGGTCAACGCGCCCTCGACAAGTCTGAAAATATCCGACGCGTCCACAGGGCTTTTTTGCATGGCGTCGAGATAGGCGCGCTTGTCGATTTTGCTCCAATCCACGCATTTGTGCAAATTCTTTTTCAAAATGAGGTCGAGCCAGATGCGCGTACTGCGCCCGTTGCCTTCCATAAACGGGTGCGCGATGTTCATTTCAACGTATTTTTTGACGATATCCTCAAGAGTGTTTTCCGGCATCTTTTCGATGAGCGCGAGATTTTCTTTCAGATACATTGCGGACGCAAACGCAAAGCCGCCTTTTGCGATATTCAAACCTCGTATCTGCCCCGCAAAATCATATAGCCCGCCGAAGATATAGCCGTGGATCTGTTGCAAGCCCTTGACAGTCCCGACCTCTATTTCGCCGATCATGCCGCTTTCAAACAATTCGTATGCTTTCTGCTTGCTCTTTTCGTCGATGGTGCTGCCCATGCCCGAAAGCCAACGGACAAAATTTTCGCGGTTTTTGGCGGGAATGAGCGCAACCACCATATTGACTCCGCCCGCATCCACCATGTCGGTCAGATATGACTTCCCATCCCGAGCAGGGAGTTTCAGTTGTTTACAAATTGTAATCAACTGCGGATTGCGCCGCTTCACCTGCGCCCAATAGACGCGCGGGTTTTTGCTCTTTGTGAGCGCTTCTGCTATGTCGACAGCGCAAAACCACCATTTGGAATCTTCGTCGCTCCAAACGGCTCTTATCGGGATATCTTCAAAAAATCTGATAGACGTTTTGATCATTCCGGCTCCTAGTGCGCAAAAGGTCTCTGTTTCGCGCGCTTGGGTTTTTGGTCGCAATGTTTCGCGCGGGCTTCATGTTGACAAAATCACTACGTAAGCAACGTAAAGCGCGGAGCTTTTTGACGTGACTTTCATAAAAAGTGCGCGGAAACGCGAAAAGTTTTACAAAAAACGTGGATTTTTGTAATTCTTTTTGCCTTATGACGGATACTTTTCGATGTTTCCGCCGTCCGACCACAGCTTTTCGAGGCAATAGAACATTCTGGTTTCGTCATTGAAAATGTGCAATATCACCCCGCCGTAATCCAGCACGCACCACTTGCCCTCGCCAACGCCGTCCGTGTGGTTGGGACGTATGCCCTCTTCTTCCAGCCTGTCCAACACAAACTCGGAAAGCGCCTTGACTTGGCGCGCGCTCTTTGCGGTGCAGATGACAAAATAGTCCGTCAGCACCGTCAGATGCTCGACGTGCAAAACCGTGATATCCACAGCCTTGCGCTCGTCAAGTTCCTTGCAGATGATGTCTTTGATCGTGGTTGATTCCATATTTTCCTCCTTTTGCTGCCGATCTTCGCGCGAAGATTTTCGGCGCAAGACGATTTTTTCAGGGCTTGCAATAAAATTTGTACGCCTCAACGGTCAGCGGGTATATTCCCTTCCCCTTTGCAAGCAATTTTTCGTAGGTGTGGCGGAGCGTGGCGACAAATCCCGCCTCGAAGTCCTCTTTTGCGATCTCTCGCAAAGCGGGGATAGGGTCGTAGGTCCTGTCGTCGGAAAGGCTGTCCGCCGTGTAGATAAGCCTTTCAAACAAGGTCATATCCGCCTTTGCGGTGGTGTGATAGCGTATTGCGTTCAGGATATCCTCGTCATCGACGCCGAAGTCTCTCCTCGCCTTCTCCGCGCCCAAAAACTGATGCAGTACGGGCGTGCCTATGCAGTCGCTCGGGACGTCAAGCCCGTCCACGGAGGGACGCTGTTTTGCGTTGTCGTGCAAAAGCGCCGCCAAAAAGACCTTTTCAAACGACTGAGCAAGATTGTGCTTGCTGTTGAAATCCACCGCCCGCATGACCACGGCTTTGCTGTGCGCAAACAGTTCCTCGCTCTCGAAGCCTTTCAGTTTGTTCAGCATATCCGCATAGTTTTCAAACAGCCGCTTTTCGCGTATCGCGCTGAGCACGCTTTCGGGAAGCGCCGTCGGCGAGCCTCCGAGCAGAAGCTCCGCCTTGATCGTGGACGAGGACACGTCCTCTCCCACAAAATTCACGGGCAAGAAAGTGCCGCCGTACATAGATTTTACGCGGGCGATCTGCCCCTCTACGTCCGCATAGCCCTTCCGCGCCGCAACGGCGATCGGACACACCTCCACGATCTTTTCGGTATGGCGCCAAGTTGGCATAAACTCGAGGCTGTCCCCGCCGATAAGATAGATTATGTCCCCGTACTTTTGTTTGAGCAGAGGAAGCACGAGATATGAAAAATTGTCTCCTCCTCTCTCCCTTTCTATGCGATCCACCTCGGCGCGCCCGCCAAAAGCCGCGTACGCAAGCTCCGCGCGTACGTCAAAATCCAACAACCCCTCGCTTTTGTGGCGAGGAAGATAGGTCGGGACAAGCACAAGCCTGTCCGCCCCAAGCTGTTGCATAGCGGCGTTGCACATGGCGACGTGCTCCTTGTGCGGAGGATCGAAAGCGCCGCCGAAGATCAATGTTTTCATACGATCATTATACATTTTTCCTACGCGCATTTCAATAGGCGGGCGAAAAATAAGTCAATTTGTAAAGCATTTTTCAAGCAAACTCACACGGCAACGCGTTTTTGATGGGCTTACTTGCACTGCGGGGTTTTGTCCGATTTGGGTTTGACAAGCAAATCTTAGGAATGAGGAACGCGATATACGCTCTATTGATTGAAGAGGGATTTTCGGGCAATAATTAGGGCATGGCAAAGGCGATAGACTATATCTCCGTGACGATCGTGAGCTTTTTGCTGACGTTTGTGTGGACGGCGCTTGTTTTCGACAACAACGTCGCCGCGCTTGTCATGTCCTGCGCGCTTACGCTGATCGCCGTCGTCACTTTGCGCTTTGTGATATCGAAGTACACGAAGCCGTATTCCTACGACAGGCTGGCGCTGGAATTTGCCATAAGAGGAAACGAATATGTCATAAAATTGCTTATAAGTATTCTAAAAAACCGCGAAATCGAGAGCGGTTCAAACTACATTTTGCTTGACGATTCAATCGTCATCTCCTCTTTCAAGTTGACCGCCCTAGGCGTGTCCGACGTCGGCGCGGCGTGCGAACGGGCAAAAGAGAAGAGGAGAAAAAGGGCTTTTGTCATATGCTCCTCGGTGGACAGGCGGGCGTACGCCGTGGCTCAGCTCGAGGGCGTGAAGCTGTGTCCCGTCAAACCGAAAGCCGTGTACAAGTTGTTGAAAAAACACTCCGCCCTTCCAAACCTGAAGCCCGCGAAGCAAAAGTTTGCGTTACGAGCTCTGTTTGAAATCATTTTGTCCCGCTCCAACTTCAAGTCGTACGCGTTTTCGGGAGTTGTGCTGATCGCCATCTCCTTCCTCACTCCGCTGAAAATCTATTATATGGTGATAGGGAGCGTGAACCTTTTGCTTGCCCTGCTCACGCTCACTCCCCTAGGCAACGGCTCGGTGTTCGGTTCGGGATTTGGAGACGAGATGGAAAAGGCGTCAAATCAAAGCTCGAATCAAATTTCCATTGACGAACTTTTGGACAAATGACCGCCCATTCCCTCGACAAGAGATTTTGCACGCGGGAAATTTTTGATCCGCGTATTTTCGACTGTTTGGGAAGAAATCCTTACAATTGCAAAAACTAGCCTCGTGAAAGATCTGATAAGAGGAAAGAACATTGTCATCACGGGAGCGAACAGCGGCATAGGCTTTGCCGTCCTCGGTTTGCTTGCCCCTAACAATCGCGTGCTTGCGGTGGACAAGCGCGGAGACAGAATACGCGCGCTCGGCTCGGACAACGTGACGTATCTCGAGCTCGACGCGTCCACAGAGGAAGGCGTGGACAAAATTTTCGAGGAAGGGGAAAGGCTCTTCCCGAAAATCGACATATTCCACGCAAACGCGGGGTTCGGCTATTTTGAGAGGATAAATTACGTGGACGCAAAGCGCGTCGAGGACATCTTCGCAACAAACGTGTTCTCTCCCATCTACAGCTATCAAAAAATGCTGAAGCACCTCGCGGGCAGACAGGGTACGTTTGCGATCTCGGTTTCGGGGATAGGAAAACTGCCCGTCCCGGGATACGCGCTGTACTCCGCGACGAAAGCGGCGCTGAATGCTTTTGAGGAATGTCTCCGCGCAGAGCTTCCCGCAAACGTCAAATTGACATGCCTCTATCCCGTGACGGTCTACACTCCCTTTTACGCCACGGCGGTGGACGGGATCAATGTGGAAAACCTCGAACCGCCCTCGCCAAAGCAAAATGTAGACATTGTTGCGCGGAAGATGGTGCGCGGGATAGCCAGAGGTGCAAAGCGCGTGTATCCGTATCCGCTCTTTCAGCTGATGAACGCGGTCGCAGCGATTTGTCCTCCCGCAAAACTGCTTTACCAAAAATTACAGTACAAAAAATTGCTTCGTTACGAGGACACTTTGACGTAATGTGTACGCAGAAATATACGTTTCGTGTTTTATAAAAATCACAAATGTCCCGAACATCACGCAAAATGCCGCAATTAGAGCTTACAAACAGCGTCAATTCACCGAGTTTGTGCACGTATCGTGTTTTCCATAAAATTTTGATATACACGTATCGTGTTTTTTTTTACATGCTTCAAATTACAGGTCAAAATCCTTGTGTTTGAGCGAATGAAAGCGATTTGTTTTAATTCCGACTAGTTCATACAAGCGCGTCAATGACAAGTTAATGCATGTCCGGCGACAATTTCGCTCAACAGGCAAGCGAAAAGGCGGCAAAATTGCCGCCTTTCGGGTGATTTGTCAACTGTTTGAAGATCACTTCTTTGCCGCTTCTTCCTCTCTCTTCTTGGCGTCGGCGATGATCTTGTCGTTGTTGGTGGACGGGACTTCCTCGTATCTTACGAATGTCATGGAGAATCTGCCTCTGCCTTGAGTCATGGAACGAAGATCCGTCGCATAGCGGAACATTTCAGCCTGCGGGACTTCCGCGGTGATGATCTGCTTGCCGTTTGCCATGTCCGTGCCCAAGATCCTGCCGCGGCGCTTGTTCATGTCGCCGAGGATGTCGCCGAGATACTCGTCTGGAACGGTGATCTTTGCTTCCATGATAGGCTCGAGGAAGCAAGGAGACGCTTTCGGAATTGCCGCGTCATACGCAAGTTTTGCCGCTGTGATGAACGCGATTTCCTTTGAATCGACGGGATGGTATTTGCCGTCGTCCAAGGTGGCTTTGAGGTTGACCATGGGATAGCCCGCGAGCGTGCCGTGTTTGATGGCCTCTCTCAAGCCCTTTTCGACTGCGGGAATGAACTGACGCGGGACCGCGCCGCCCACAACTGCGTCCACAAACTCAAATATGCCGTCTGCCGCGCCCGGCTCGAACTTGATCCAGACGTCACCGTACTGCCCTGCGCCGCCGGACTGTTTTTTGTGCTTGCCCTCTTCGCGCGCGGACTTCCTTATCGTCTCGCGATATGCAACTCTAGGCTCCTGCCAAGTGATCTCGATGCCGAGTTTCGCCTTGACGCGCTTGCACATGATGTCAAGTTGCGCCTCGCCGAGGCCGCTGATGAGCACGTCGCCTGTTTCAATGTTCTTTTCCACCTTGAAGGTCGCGTCCTCTTCCTGCATTTTGATGAGGCCTTGTATCGCCTTTTCCTCGTCCTTGACTGCCTTGACGGCGTAGGAAATGACGGGAGACGGGAACTCTATCTTTTCATACTCCAGCTTGCAATCCGAAGCCGCAAGAGTGTCGTTTGTGTTGGTGTAAACCAGCTTTGCCACCGCGCCGATATCGCCCGCTTCGAGGCAATCCACAGTCTCCTGCTTTTTGCCCTTGAGCACATACAGCGCGCCTATCTTTTCGGGCTTGCCGACAGTCGTGTTGAACACGCCGTCGCCGCTTGTAAGTTTGCCCTGCTCGACCTTGAAGATCAGCAGTTTGCCCACGTACGGGTCAACGACGGACTTGATGACCTGCGCGCTGAACGGAGCGGACGGATCCACGCCGACCTCGATCTCTTCGCCGTTTTTGACGGCTTTGACCTTGTGCGCCTTTTCGGGATTTGGCATAAGGTCCACGATCCTGTCCATGAGCCTGATGATGCTGTCGGACACGCGGTTTGCGACGCCCGATATGGCGTTGCCCGCCATGAGCGGAATGAAGGAATCGTCCATGATCGCCGCATGCAGACCCTTTTGAATTTCCTCTTCCGAGAACTTTTCCCCTTCGAAGAACTTCATCATCAGCTCTTCGTCGGTTTCGGCGACCATTTCCATAAGTTTGCCGTTGAACTCTTCGACCTCGGCGGCGAGCGCTGCGGGAGCGGATATCTCCTTGCCGCTCATGTCAAACGCCTTGCCCGTGAGCACGCTGACGGAGCCGACCATTTTGCCTCCCTCCATGATGGGGAGCTCGATTGGGACGACGCTTGCATACTTTGCCATGATCGCTCTGACCGTGCCGAGGAAATCCGAATTTTCCTTGTCAACGGCGTTGACAAAGATGAACGCGGGCGTCTTTTTTGCGGTGCACAGTTCGAGCGCCTTTTCCGTGCCTACCGTGACGGAGCCTGACGCGGATGTGACGACGACCGCACTGTCTGCGGCATGCAACGCGGCGACCATCTCTCCCTCGAAATCGAAGAAGCCGGGGACGTCGAGCAGGTTGATCTTTGTGCCCTTGTGAATGGCATAGCCGAGGGACATGGAGATGGATATCTTGCGTTTGATCTCCTCATCGTCATAGTCCATCGTGGAGGTGCCGTCGTCCACTCTGCCAAGACGGTCGATAGCTTGCGTTGCAAACATCATGGCTTCCGCGAGGGAGGTCTTGCCCTCTCCCGAATGGCCGATGAGCGCAACATTGCGGATAGATTGTGTACTGAAAGATTTCATAATTACCTCGGAAAATTTGTGTACATGATATAAGATTGTATAATAAAATAAAATAAATATCAACCCTTTGGTGACAAAATGTAAAATTTGTGGGCTCCGACGGATTTTCGGGAGCCTCGCCGTCATACCAAAAGCCGCAAAATCATAGATTTGAGTATGACGATAGGCGTTTACGACAGCGGGCTGGGCGGGCTTACGGCGCTCGCGCGTATCTTGGACAGATTTGTGGGAGATCCCGTTTACTTCCTTGCGGACAACGCGCACTCCCCCTTCGGCAATGCGGAAGAGAGCGAACTCAGAAAGATCGTGGACGAGGGCATAAAACGCCTAAGACAAAACGCGGACGTCGCGATCGTCGCATGCAACACCGCGTCCACGCTCCGCCTCGGAGACGGGATATTTCCCCTGCTTCCGCCCGTCTCGCGCTCAAACTGCCGCGACGTCACGGAGACTTCCGAAAAGGACATCCTGCTTATGGCGACGGAAGGAACGCTGTCAAGGCTGGACGTAAACGAAAATATCAAGATCGCGCACACTCCCGAACTTGCCGAGTCGATAGAAAAAACCGTGCACGCGAATTTTGCGTGCGGAAAGACCGAATTGCTTGATTTTGATATTCTAATCGATTATATTTCCGAAAAATTGAAGCCGTTTAGGGGCGTGAAGCGCGTGATACTCGGCTGTTCGCACTATCCCTACGTAAAAAAACAGATCCGCGAGGTCTTGGGAGACGTGAGGTTTGACGACGGCTGTGACGCGCTCCTTTCCTCGCTTGAAGGGACGCTCGCTTTCAAGCCCGAACTGCCCTCTTCCATAACGTTCGACTTCACGGGAAAGGATGAGACCGAGCTTTACGGAGAGGTCCTGCGGGAACTTATGAATACGCGCCGAACGCCTATGAATAGGCGTTAAAAGTCTTGTTTATCGCTTCGGATATGATCATCGCCGCGTTTGCCACCATAAAGTCTATGTCTTTCGGCGCGACGACAAGCCCCGCAAGCTGTTTTTCCGCAAGGCGCTCCCTCAGGCAAAACTCGTTTACGTCCATATCCTGCTGTTCCAAAAAGCTCTTGACAAAGGAATAGAGCGCGGTGCGTAACGAGAGCATGAGCGGAACTCCCACCGCGACAACGGGGACGCCGAGCACGCTTTTGTCTATGCGCTCTTTGTCCTGCCCTACGCCGCTTCCCGGGGATATCCCCGCCGTGGAGAGCTGAAAGGACGTCCCTATCCTCGACACGTTGCCCGTCGCCAAACTGTCCACAAGTATGACGACGGCGGGCTTGATCTTGTCCACGACGGCGCTTGTAAGCTCCGCGGATTGTATCCCCGTAGTGCCCAAAACGCCTGTGGAAAACGCGCACATACACTGTTTGGAGCTGTCCGCCGCTTGCCTTGTGACGTCAATGCCGAGCGCTGTACGCTCGCCCAACGAGTCCGCGACTATCTCCGCGTTGCCGAGGCCAATCACAAGTACGGGAGAGGATTTTTTGACAGTGCCCAAAAGGCGTGCCAGACTTTTTGTGATATATCCCCTGAGCGCGCCCGCCGCGCGAGAGTCCGAGTAGATCTTGGACGGGCAATCGTAGGTGATATACACGCCTCTTTCCCTGCCTATCCTCTTTGCAAGCTCGTTGTTTGAGATGTTCAAGGTGTGTTTTGTTATGCCGAAACCCAGCTCCTCGTGCGCGGACAGCTCGTACGCTCCGCTGATTTGGGCGGCTTCGATTGCCAAATCGGTGACAAATTGCGTGTATCCCATAAATTTATTATGCATATCGCAAAAAAATAAATGCAAAAACGGTTGCAAGTTTGGTTTTATTATGCTAATATAACTAGGATATTTATCCGAGAAACAAGGAGAGCTATAATGCCTAATATTAAGTCAGCAAAAAAGAGAGTAGTCACCTCTGAAAAGAGAAATAAAATCAACGTCGCCAAAAAGTCGCGCGTCAAAAACGCCGTCAAAAAGTTCAACGAAGCCGTCCAAGCGGGCGACGTCGCGCTTGCGGAAAAGCTCCTGCCCGAAACCATGTCGGTGATAGATTGCGCCTTCAAGGACGGCATCTTCAAGAAGAACACCGCCGCAAGGAAGAAGGCTACGCTCTGCCGCGCGCTTGACAAACTCAAAGCCGCGAAGTAAGCGTATACGTTTCAAATTTGATACCTCAAAAAAATCCGCACATACGTGTGGATTTCTCTTTACTCTGTTTTTTTGGTTTTCCCTAGCTTTTGAGGATTTCGAGAGGGATACTTCACTCCCCGTTTCTCTCCGAATTTGCGGATATCGAACGCTATGACCGCTCTTTTATTTGCGCTTAGTATAAGGATACGGCGATTTAAGGTCTCTCTTCTCTTTTTGCTTTGCGGCGGACGCAGACCACGCCAATGACGATCGCCGCCGCGACCGCAAGCGCGAGGGTCACGGAAACGGAAACCGCGGCTATGACGACGTTTTGCAGGAAATAGTCGAAACCGAGCACGCTTACGGGAGACGTGAGAGAGCCTATCGCAACAGAAAATTGATAACTTCCCCTCTCGGGAGGCTCGAACTCGTAGCGACTGCCCTGATACACGGGTTTCCCGTTCAAAAACCAAATCATGCCCTCCGCGACCGCGGGATCTATATAGTCTATCCCCGTCGGCACGAGGGTGTATTTTTCGCCCGATTGCAGGCGCGCGGACGTGGAAAGCGTGCCGTCCTTGTTCAATATCCGCACTCCAACGTCCGCAATGTTGTTTTTGTCAATCCTGCGATAGTTCACTTTCAGTTGCAGCGTCGCTTCTATGGTCGGGAGATATCCCTCGGGCGCCCAGATCGCTTTTATGAGCGTGACGCCCGCTTGCGACTTCGGCAGATAGCTTATCTCGAAGCCGTCCCCGATATGCTCGTCGTCCGCAAACCACTGCACGCTGCCCTTGCCGTCCCGAGAGGTTGGGAGCACGTCCAAGGACATTTTGACCGCCTTGAGGCTTCCAAGCTGTTGCGTGACCTGTCCGCCGTCCGCGGCGACGTCTATTTGCGCGTAGAGGGAGTCCTCTCCCAAGGCGAGCATATGCAAATTCAACGCTTTAAGCTGATAGTTTCCCTTTTGAATGATTTTTGTGTAAGAATTTCTGACGATATTTGCGATTTCAACCGGGCCTATCGGGGTCGCCGTCGCCTTTTCAATGGCCTCGTATTTGAGGGTTGCAAGCGCCGCGGCAAAGGATACGACGGGCGCCGCCATGGACGTGCCGTTGAGCGACTTATAGCCGTCCGTCGTGGCGCCGTCCGCGCTGTATATCCCATACCCGGGAGCCGCGAGATCGTAACGCGAGCCGTAGTTTGAGGACGTGGCGAGAACCATGCCGTTTTCCGCGGTCGGGTCGCTTGCGTAGTTCATCACGCCGATGACGTTCGAGTTTGCCGCGGGATAGGTGGGGTTCTTCGCGCTGTCATAGCCCGTCTTTGTGGTGTTGCTGCCATTGCCCGCCGCCGCTACGATAACCGCCTTGCTCGCGTCCGCCGTCGTCACAAAATCGAAAGACTTTTGGGAGGATTCGAGGGACATATTTATCACGTCCGCGCCGCATCTCAGCGCATAATCTATCCCCTCTCTTACGTCCGACGCCTGAAAACTCGCGCCCGTGCCGTTCGGTTTGCCCGCCTTTATGGGCAGTATTTTGATGTATTTTTCAAGGCCCGTCTCGTGAATGAGGGTCGCGATGATCCCCGCGACGTGCGTGCCGTGCCTGTTTGTCGCGTCGTCTTGAATGTTTGTGGAATTGTCCATTGTGTTGAAGCCCACAATGGCTTTGCCCGACCTCATCAGCACGTCGTACTCGCCGACGTCTTCTCCCTCCTCAACGTCCCCCGTGAACATGACGTGATCGTAGCTCAGCCCCGAGTCTATCACCGCAATGACGATAGGCTCTTTCAAAAAGACGTCGAAGGAATACATACTGTCCGAAAACCACTCTGACACCGTTTCCTTCACCGCGTCAAGATCCAGATAATCTTTTGCGGTCCACCAATCCAGTTCCGCGTCCTTGACGTCCTCGACATAGCTTTGGGGCAAAAGCGCGAGGGATATGCCCACTCCGACGCTTGAAATGACAACGGAAAGGGACGCGATCGCCAAAAAGGCGACCAACATCAAAATGAAAGCCCTTGTCCATGTCCTTCTCATATTCCTACCCCTTAGATGTCGTACATTTTGTCGGATATCTCTGAAAATAATATATAACAAAAATTTGGATTTGTATAGATATAATTTTCAAAAAATTGGCGCGCGGGTTTGAAAATTCAAAAACAAAATGCCGGATTTCAAATTTAAGACGATTAGAATATCAAAAAAATGTAAGCCCGAATCGCAAACGAAAAAAGAGACAAAAAAAAAGCGGAACAAGTTCCGCTCGATTTGATTTTGCGCAAATCATATCCAAACGAGTTTGCCGTCGGGATAGACAGTCGCCCAACGCCCGTCCTTTTTGACCTTTGCCTCGCCCTCTTCAAATGGAGTCGCGGCGTCGTAAAGGAAGGGGATCACCACCTCGTTTTGCTTGTTGATATATCCGCACTTGTCCGTTTTGACCACCATGGCAAGCCCCTCGGAAAAACTCATCGCGATCTCGTACTCAAACGGAATGACCACGTTGTTTTCGGGGTCGATATATCCACACTTGCCCTCAAGCTCAACGGAAGCCAGCCCCTCTTTGAAGCAAAAAACCTCGTCGTACATTGCGGGGATCACCACCTTGAACCCGTCGCTGAAGCCCCATTTGCCTCCCTTCATGATCTTGCGCCACTGCTCGACGGGAAGAGGCGCGGTCAGCTTTTCGGGGACGCGCGGTTTTGCGCCCCTCTCCTGCAGTTGACGGGGTTTTGCGGGCTTTGGCTCCTCCCTTCTGTCCGCAAGCCCGAAGCGTCTTTCCCCTTTTCTTTGAGGCTGAGAAGGCTCCGCCTGTCTTGCGCCTGCATCCTGCTTCGGCTTTTCCTTTTTCTGCGGAGCTTCGCTTGCGGGAGCGCTTGCGTCGGGCATGAGCTCCATATCCTTTGCGCGCAACGCGGTCTTGATCTCGGTCAGCATGCGCTTGTTGAGGCCCTGTATCCTGTACATATCCTTCTCGGTCATGAGAACGATGTCCCCCGCGGTCTGCACGCTGTTTTTCTGCAAAAGCGCAAGCGTTGCCTCGCTCAGCCCAAGCTCGCCTATCGGCACAGAGAGTTGTTGCATGGAATATTTCGAAGCCGCCGCGTCCCGAGCGGACTCCTTTGCGGCTTGCCTTGAAGCCTTTGTCTTGTTGCGATAATAATATTTTTTGTTTGCCATATCGCTTTATCTTACCACATATCGCAAATTATATCAAGCGTATAGGCAAAAGTTGCCAAGCCTCCGCGGCGTTTGAGCTTGTCCAAACGAACGGCTTGCTTCCATTCGCGCCGAAGAGCGTACCGCACGCAAGGCGTAGCGCATATCCACACGGCAAAGCAAGTGCATACAAACAACAAATCGCGCGTCACCTGATTCAAAGCGCGAATTTCCGACAGAAAAACACACAAATTTTTGCGGGTTTTATGTGTCCCCCGCAGGACAACTCGCAGGGTTTATGTGCCTCCTGCGCGGCAATTTTGGGTATAAAAAAAGAGCAGTATTTCTACCGCTCTGTTTTTATTGTTGGGTGTTTATTTGCTTACTTTTGAGGACGCTCTATGACTTTGATAGACTTTATCTCGCTCTGCGAAAATTCAAAACACTCCTCTGTCAATGATGGTAGTTTTATTGCTATACAAGCCTCGCCGTCTTCGGTATCCGCCGCAGGGCTGACGCCCATAACATGCCCTATGACACTATCTCCATCAACACATGATATTTCAATATCTTTTCCAAGATAAGAAAATAGACTTTTTTCACTCACCATTTTTATCATCTCCCTGAAAATATGGTACTATATGAGTTCCTGTGCGTGAATAATGGATTTTAACAGCTTTTGTTTCGCCAAGAAGAAACCCATCCATGCTATATACACAGCCAACCACTCTGTCTGTTACAACTATTTCTGTATTTTTCCACCCTCCATCAGACTTCCTGTATTGAAAAATACCTTTGCCATGATAGCGATCTACTATTTCTTGCGCTACCGCCTCTCCTTCTTCGACGGTATCGACCAAAAGATAGCTTCTACCTTCAATATAATTTGGAGATGACCGTATATGCTTTCCCTGTTTAACTGCATGCAGTGATAATGGGAGTTCGTCGCTACCAATTCTTTGCCGAATTTCTTCGTTTTTCACGTCAAATTGAAAGGCTACGAACTTTTCGGGATTATTATACTTCAATTCCTGAAAATCGGCAAGGCTTTTGGGCATCATATCTTGTGGCAGATATTCCTTCCAATGCTGATATTGCCGATAGTCACGCAAAGCATAGTGACTTTTTTTGTAGGCGAAGCTGTCTTCGCTCGACCGATATGCTCTACGAAAAGACGCCATGCTTTTATATTGCATATCCTCGCCGAGCTTGGCTTTCATTTGCTCGTACCTGCGCCGTTCGTCGCTTGCCCGTCTGTTGAGCGCCTGCCAACGCTGATATGCGTCCTTCTGCCGTTCCGAACGAGGATCGCCTTCAAAAGGACGATTGCCGAACGCCTGCTTTGCCTTGTTGTCCTCGTCGCTGTGAAACTTCTCAAAGTAGGGCACAAATTGACACCGACAGTTGGGATGTATAACGTCATATCCGTTGCGCATTTGCACTCAAACAGCAAAATGCTTATCAATACAACAAAGCGCATTACCGCACGCCGCAAAAAGTATATTTCCGCAATATCGTATGGATTTTTTTGCATATTATTGAATATTACATTTATTGACATTTATCGACTTATAATTGACTTTATTTCTTTGCTAAGTTATACTATGTTATATGGATAAAAGGGAGAGGAAAACAACATACGCGGCGATCGCGGCGCTGTTTCTTGCGGCGGCGCTTGTCCTTGCTTTCGGATTTTGGGGGACGCAGGCGGGCGTAGCTTTTGCCGAGGCCTCGACCTTTGACGCTATCTTCCCCACAAGAAGCTATTTTCAGGCGGTCTCGCCCAAATATATCGCCGCAAACGACGGCTATCTCGCCGTGTATGATCCCACGGATTCCACCCTCTACGTGCGCTCCACGGACGTCCCGAACTATCATTACGAACTCGCGACCGAAACTGTGAAGGGCGTCTATCTTTTGGAGAGCGTCGCCTTCATAGAGGCGGAGGGCGAGCACTATTACACCCTCGATCTGACAGATCCCGCGGCGTCTGCCCAAAGCTGCACGCTTGAAAATCCGCAACATATCACCTCGTTCAGCTCGGACGGCACGCATCTTTACGCAAAGAGTTCGGGCGGTTGGCTGTCCATCTACGATCAGTCGCTTCAGGTGGCGTACGAGGCGGACAACCTCTACAGCGAGGAAGCGCTTGCGGGCAAAGCGGCGATCGCGGGCAAGGACGGCAAACTGTATCTGTTCCTTGCGGAAGAGGGCGCGCCGAAGTTGTACGTCTATGACGCGGCGACAAAACAGCTCACCCTCAACGTATCCAGCCTTCTCATCCAATCCGCGCAGGTCGGCGACGTCGTATACGCGCAGATCTCGGACGACGAGACGGTGGAAAATCGCGGTAAGATCGCGCTTTTCGACCTCGAAACGGGCGCGCAACTCAACCTTGAGACAGACATTGAACCAGACTCATTCGCGGCGTACGGGGACAAACTCTATTCGATCGAAGGCAATCGCATCCTTGTGTATGCGCTCGCACGCAACAACGCGGGACAGGACGACGAGACCTACTCCTTGACTTGCGAGGAGACGATAAGCATGGCGGGCAACGACATGTATCACCTCTCCTCCCCCTCGGACGTCGCGCTGTTTGACGGCAGGCTTGCGGTCGCGGACTCGCAAAACAACCGCGTTTTGTACATAGACCCATCAAACGGCGTTGCGACGAAAGAGGACAAACTCCCCTCTCCCGTGAAAAGAGTCACGGCGGACGGCTCGGGCGTGTATGCCCTTCTTGACGGACAGATCGTAAAATGCTTCGGAGACAGGCAACAAAGTTTCGACATCAAAGCGAAAGATCTTGTCTATTCGTCCGAACTGTATGTGCTGACAGATTCAAACATCTGCGTGCTGTTGCAGGGCGCGTTCCACAACATAGTGCAGATCTCGGGCGGCAGACTGATCGCCACCGCGGAGGGAGGCTCCGCGCTGTACGCGCTTACGGATTCGGAAATATTTATGTATACGAAAAGCGGCGTGAAACTGCCCACTTCCCTGACGGGAGATTTTGCAAAAGTCAAGGATATGGCGGTGGATTATGCGGGCAACATATTGTTGCTGTACGGCGACAAAGTTGAGCTCTACGCAAACCGCGCGTCCTCCCTGTCACTGTCAAGCGCTGTGGAGTTTTCAAACCCCAACGTCTCGGCGACGGCAAACTCCGCTCTGCTTGTCGGTTCCACGCTGTACTTCACCGCGGACGAATGCCTTGTGGGCAAAACTTCGGTGGAAACGGTCACCGAACAGACCTTCGTCCCCGCGGCTCCCGAAGTCGGAGGAAGATATCACTTCGCGAGGCTGAAAGAGGGCGGAAAAGCGTATTATATCCCGTCGGACGGGCGCGCGGACAGCTTGGGCGCGATCCCCGCGGACGCCACTCTTTTGGCGCTTGACGACGTATCCGCGCCCGAGGGGCTGATCTACGCGCTGTGGGAGGACAGACTTGTCGCCGTGCCCGCCGAGGAGTACGCGCAAGTGGATCCGACCGCAAAAAGCGGCACGTACAGGCTGAAAAAGGACGAAACGTTGCGCGCTATACCCTACTTCGACGAGGGCGCGATAGACCTTGACAAGGATACGCACGTTACGCTTGTGTCGGACTGCGCGAATTACAATTCAAACATATTCGCCATTATCGCGTATGGAGAAAGGACTTACTTCGTCCCCGCAGACTCTATCGAGGAATACAACCCCGCGCAGGACGTAGATCCGCCCGCCGAAAACGCGAAGAAAAACATGGGCAGAGCAAAAGCCAAGCGCGTCGGCGGCCTAGTCGGGATATACTCGGACATGCGGGAGAGCGAGACTCTGCTCGAGATCGTGGACGGCACAAAGGTGGAAGTGCTGGAAACTTACGACGCCTACTATATGGTCAAATACGAGGACAAAGTGGGCTATATGCGCAAAAAAGAGGTCAAACTGGACGGGCTTACGACAGTGCAGATCGCGGCGATCGTCATAGCGTGCCTCGTGGTCGTCGCGGGCGCGGGCGTGTTTGTCGCGATATACCTGACAAAAAAGAAGCAAGACGAAGCGCAAAATTGATTTTCCATTTGTATTATCGCTTGTTGTATGCATGAAAAAAGCCGTCGTTTGACGGCTTTTGATTGAGACGTCGTTTGACGGCTTTTGATTTTCAACTCTCTGCCCCGCAACGAATATCCGCGCGGAAGCTCGATATCGCAAAAGAGCGTGCAAAGGGGCATGCAAAAGGGAACGCTTCGCGCCCTCTCACTTGCCCGCGACAATGCCCCTGAACGTCTCCGTGTAGAGGTCGATATACTTTTCGAGGATGGCGATCGCCTCGTCCGCGGTGGACACGCCGAACACCCTGTCCTCTTCAATGCCGGGATAGCGCACGCGCTGATCGAGTCTGGTGTCCGCCACTTTGGCGCTCCAACCCGCGCCGTCCTTGAAGGCGAGCATAAGGCGCTTGAGCGTCCATGCGGTGGAAAGCTCCGCGAGAGTGCCCGAGCCGCCACCCACAGCCACAACCGCGTCCGAATTGGCGACAATGACGTTTCTGTAGATGTCCAAGCCCGTCGCGATCACGATGTCCGCGTACTTGTTGGCGCTCTTGCGGTCAAAGGACGGAACGATCGCAACTGTGTCCCCTTCCTGATAAAATTTTGAGGATCTCGCGCCCTCGAACGCCGCCTCCATCACGCCGAGCATGCCGCCCGAAGCGACTCTGTAGCCGTTGTCCACAAGCGCCTTGCCAAGCTCGAACGCAAATTTGAATTTGTTGCCGTTTCTGTCTATCGCGCTGTCGCCGATGATGGAAACCATCTTTTTCATAAAAAGCCCTCCGTAAAACGATATACGTATGTTTTGTCAATATCTATTTTATATCCCCTCGAAAGTCCTGTCAACCGTCATTTTTTTGCGCACACGATCATAGTATGCAAATTTTTGCGCGTCGGACATATCTTTATAAAAAATGGACTACGATCGGTTGCTCAATCAAACGGCGCTCAAATTGCCGTCGTCGGGGATAAGGAAATTTTTCGATATAGCGGCGACGAGACAGGGCTGTATTTCTCTCGGCGTGGGCGAGCCGAATTTTCCCACGCCCGCGTCCTTTTGCGAGGTCGGGATAAACAGCGTCGCGGAAGGCAAAACGGGATACACCCAAAACGCGGGGCTTCCCGAACTAAGAAAGCTGGTCGCGGAGTATGTCCGCCGCTTCGTCAATGCGGAATATGCCTACGAGGACGAGATCGTCATCACCGTAGGCGCCTCGGAAGGCATTGACAACACTTTGCGCGCCGTCGTCAACATAGGCGACGAAGTGCTTATCCCCGAACCGTGTTTTGTGTGCTATGCCCCTCTTGTCAAAATGTGCGGCGCTCAACCCGTCCCCGTGCCCTGCTCCCCACATGACGGCTTCAAGCTGACGGCGGAGGCGATTGAAAACAACATCACGCCCCGCACAAAAGCGGTGATACTATCCTATCCCAACAATCCGACGGGCGGGATAATGACGCGCGAGGATCTGCGCGCTATCCGTCCCGCGATCGTGTCCAACGATCTGCTTGTCATCAGCGACGAGATCTACGGCGGGCTTGTGTACGACGGCGAGGAGTTCGCGTCCTCTGCCTCCCTAGATGGCATGCGCGAGAGGACTGTGATCGTCAGCGGATTTTCCAAATACTTCGCCATGACGGGTTGGCGCGTCGGATATGTGTGCGCGCCGAGAGAGATCGCAAAAGTCGTGCTGAAACTGCATCAATACAGCGTTATGTGCGCGCCCACAGTCTCGCAATACACCGCGCTGGGAGCGCTTTCCGCATGCTTCGAGGACGACTTCCGCACTGTCAACGCCATGCTAAAAAGCTATGAAAAAAGGCGGGATCGCACGCTGAAACGGCTTACGGATATGGGCATGGAGTGCGCGCCGCCAAAGGGCACGTTTTACGCCTTTCCGTATGTCGGCGACCTCGGCATGAGCGGAGAGGAGTTTGCCTACTCCTTGCTGTACGAACAAAACGTAGCCGTCGTCCCGGGGAGCGCGTTCGGAGAAAGCGGAAAGGATTTTGTCAGAATAAGCTATGCCTGCGAGGACAAGATACTTGAAGAAGCACTTGACCGAATGGAAAAATTTACGGCGTCAAAACGGAAAGGATGATCGTGATAAAAAGCGATCGCAACGCGGCAACATGCTACGCAATGCGGGACAGCCTAACGCAATAAGGAAAAGATAATACGCAATGCGGAAAAGATGATTTTGATACGGAAAAAATGATACATAAAGCGAAAGGAATAATGTGCAAAACAAGAGCTTCACAATATCAAAAGCGCGGCATAAACCGCGCTTTTTGCAAATTCAAGTTTTCCGACATTCACTTTGTCTGAAGCCTGTACGCCTTGAGCGTGTTGGCAAGAAGCATAGTCACCGTCATGGGTCCGACTCCGCCCGGGACGGGAGTGATGTAGGAGCACTTGTCCGCGACTTCGGCAAAATCCACGTCCCCGCAAAGTTTGCCGTTTTCGTCTCTGTCCATGCCCACGTCCACGACGACGGCGCCCTGTTTGACCATATCCTTCCCCACAAATTTGGCTTTGCCTATCGCCACGCAAAGGATATCCGCCTCGGACGTGACCTTGGCAAGCTCCTTTGTCCTCGAATGGCAGACTGTGACCGTGCAATTTTCGTTCATCAACAGCTGGGCGAGAGGCTTGCCCACAAGGTTGGATCTGCCAAGCACGACCGCCCTTTTGCCCGCAAGCTCTATGCCGTAATATTCAAGCAGTTTCATCACGCCCAAAGGAGTGCATGCAATGAGGCTGTCTCTGCCCGTCCAAAGCCTGCCCTTTTGCTGATAGGTGCAGCCGTCCACGTCCTTGTCGGGTTGGATAATGTCCACAAGTTTTTCCTCGCAAAGGTGCTTTGGAAGAGGAAGTTGCAAAATCATGCCCGTCACCTTGGGGTCCTCGTTGAGCCTGACGATCTCCTCCGCGACGCGCTCGTGCGAGCTGTCCGCGGGAAGGTTGACGAGATACGAGTCCATGCCCGTCTCCTCGCACGCTTTGAGCTTGTTGCGCACGTACACCTTTGACGCGGGGTCATCCCCCACCAAGATCACCGCAAGCCCGATATGTCCGCCCGCTTGCTTTATGGCGTCCACCTCTTGCTTGATCTGCGCTCTTACGCTTGCCGCGACAAGTTTTCCGTCTATGATATTCATATTTTCCTCCTGATTATGGCATTACGTCAGACGGTCATATGCGAGGTGTTTTTTTGAATGACGTCGTGCGCGCCGCCCTCAACTATGCTCGTCGCGGACACAAGGGTCATACGCGCGCAACGATGGAGCTGTGCAATGGACGTCGCGCCGCAGTTGCACATTGTGGATCTGACCTTGTGCAAGCTCTTTGCAACGTTGTCTTTGAGACTGCCCGCGTATGGGACGTAGCTGTCCACGCCCTCCTCGAAGCTCAGGCCCTTTTTGCCGCCGAGGTCATAGCGTTGCCAATTTCTCGCGCGGTTGCTGCCCTCTCCCCAATACTCCTTGACGTAGTTTCCGTTGATGTTCAACTTTGCAGTGGGGCTTTCGTCGAAGCGGGCGAAGTATCTGCCCAGCATCAGGAAGTCCGCGCCCATTGCGAGCGCAAGCGTCATGTGATAGTCATGCACGATCCCGCCGTCGCTGCAAATGGGAATGTATATCCCCGTCTTTTCAAAATATTCGTCTCTTGCCTTCGCGACCTCTATGACCGCTGTCGCCTGCCCTCTGCCTATGCCTTTGGTCTCGCGCGTGATGCAAATAGAGCCGCCGCCGATCCCCACTTTTATGAAGTCCGCGCCACACTCCGCTAGGAAGAGGAAGCCCTCTCTGTCCACGACGTTTCCCGCGCCGACCTTGACTTTATCCCCGTATTTTGAGCGGATAAAGTCCAAAGTGCGCTTTTGCCACACAGTGTAGCCCTCGCTCGAATCTATGCAGAGCACGTCCGCCCCCGCTTCCACAAGCGCGGGTACGCGAAGCTCGTAGTCAAGTGTGTTTATGCCCGCTCCCACAAGATAGCGCTTGCTTGCGTCAAGCAACTCGTTCGGGTTTTCCTTGTGCGCGTCGTAGTCCTTGCGGAATATCAGATAGAGCAATCTGTCCTCGTCGTCCACAATGGGCAACGAATTGAGCTTGTGCTCCCATATGATGTCGTTTGCCATGGCAAGCGTCGTGTCCTGCGGCGCGGTGATCAGCTTTTCGCGCGGGGTCATAAACTCCTTCACCTTGACGTCCGCTTTCATCCTGCTGACGCGATAGTCTCGGCTTGTCACAATGCCCATCAGCTTGCCGTTTGACGTCCCGTCGTCCGTGACGGCAATCGTGTTGTGCCCTTTGCGCTCCACAAGCTCGAGCACGTCGGCAAGCGTGGCGTCGGGAGTGAGATTGCTGTCGGACACCACGAAGCCCGCCTTATAGCTCTTCACTTTTCTGACCATTGCCGCCTCGTCCTCTATGCTCTGCGAGCCGTAAATGAAGCTGACGCCGCCCTCTTTTGCAAGCGCTATGGCAAGCGTGTCGTTGGACACGGATTGCATGATAGCGGACACGAGAGGTATGTTTAAGGATATCTCGGGTTCCTCTCCCTTTTTGAATTTGACAAGCGGAGTCTTAAGAGACACGTTTGCGGGGACGCAATTTTCGTCCGTATAGCCGGGAATGAGCAGATATTCGCTGAAAGTCCTTGACGGTTCATCAAAATACTTTGCCATGACAAGCCTCCGAAATGGCGCGCGGGCGCGCAATAAAAAATATATTTTTTATATGATACAAATTTTGAGAGCAAATGTCAAAGGAAACGAAAACAAAATTCGCATACGGCGCAAAATTTCAAACGCCAAATTGCTTATTGCCATTTTGCCTTTGGTATATTATAATAAAATATATCCTTAAAAAGGTTTTTTCAGGGGTCTGTTATGGGTCAGGATCAAGCGAACTCAAAGTTGGCAAAAAAGACGCTTTTTATTTTTCTGTTGTTCGGCACAGTGGGACAGATCGCGTGGTGCATCGAAAACTCGTTTTTGAATCTGTACGTCTACCGCACGATTTCCACAAATCTGCTTACCGTTTCGGCTATGGTGGCGTCAAGCGCGGTGGTCGCCACTCTTACGACCATCATCATGGGCTGGGTCATAGACCGCTCGGGCAGGCGCAGACCGTTTATGGTTTACGGCTATATCCTGTGGGGCGTGTCCGTGATGCTGTTTTCCCTGTTTTCGGTGAGCAACATGCAAGACGGGCTGGGCGCGTCCGCCGAGACCGCGGTCATACTTGCAAGCGTGGGCATGGTGATCATGGACTGCGTGATGACCTTTTTCGGTTCCACCGCAAACGACGCCGCGTTCAATGCCTACGTCACGGACAACACAAACAACAAAAACAGAGGAAGGATCGAGGCTCTGCTTTCCTGCCTTGCGGTCGTGGCGTATCTGCTGACCTTCGTACCCTTTGAAATGGGCGGCGTGACCACAACAAAATATTATGACGCAAGCGGCAATCTTCTGCCGTCCGCGACGGGCGCGGTTTCGTCCAAACCCGGCAATTGGACGCTGTTTTATTGCGTGCTGGGCGCGGTGGTGATCATCGCGGGCATAGCGGGATTCTTCATCCTGAAAAACAAAGGGGAATATTCCGTGGAAAAGGACGCCCCCGCAAAGAAAAAACTTGCGCGCTTCTTCTCTTTCGACAAGGAAGTCTCCTCAAAGAGCGATCTGAAATTCAAGGACTTGTTTTACGGCTTCCGCCCCTCCGTCATAAAGCGCAACAAATATCTGTATCTGGTGCTTGCGACTGTCATGATATCCTACATAGCCAACAACTGTTTTTCAAACTTCTCCGCGATATATCTTCAAAACACCCTCAAAGCGGACGACTATATCCCCGTCATAGGCTATCTTCTGCCTTGGGGCCTGTCGCAAGGGCTGGCGTTTGTCGCGGGGATAATCGCGGGCGTCATGCTGGACAAAACCAAGCGCAAAAAGACGGTGCTGATCATCCCCGGGATCGTCGCAAGCTGCCTCGGATCCCTTGTCATGTACTTCACAAGCCCCAACTTCATCAAGGACGTCCCCGTCGCCACGCTTACGCTGTACTGCATAGGCAACTTCATTCAGGCAATGGGCAGCAGCATGGTCGCCGTCGTCTGCCTCGGCTCCGTCCGCAACCTCACCCCGCCAGACAAGACGGGACGCTTCCAAGGCATCCGTATGGTTTTTGTGGTCATGCTTCCCATGGTGGTGGGAAGCATCGTATCGGGCGCCGTGTCGTCGAGCGACCGCTATATCGTCGGCGTTGACGAATTCGGGCATGACATCTACACCTGCCCGCCCGTCATGTTCCTGCTTGCCGCGATCGTGGTTTTGCTTGCCATCATCCCCACCATATTCCTGCTCAAAGCGAAGGCGGAGGACCTGACCACTCCCGCCGAGGGCTTGACAGAGGAGACCGCGGAAAGCGCAAACGAGGAAATCATTGCCGAAGCGGCGGCTGACTGCGACTCGGACGCGCCGTCGGGAAACTCGGCTGATGAGGCAAACGCCCCCGACGTCCTAAGTGACGAAGCGCAAGGAAACGGCGAGGAAACAGGAGAGCCTGCCGGCAAAGCAAGCGAGGGAACAGTAGAACCCGTCGGCGACGTAAGCGCGGAAAGCGAACAGTCTAACAGGGAGCTTTGCTCCGAGGGAAGCGTGGAAAATGCAGAAAGCGGCGAGGCGTCGGACCCGACGGAGGATAGTCAAAACTCGTAAACAATAATATGTCAAATCAAAGTTTGATTTTACAGCAAAAAGCGCGCCGCTCGGCGCGCTTTGATATCCCGGACTTTTTTGTCACAAATCTTGCCCTTGCATTTCGGCTTCTTTGTCGCTTACAAATTCCATGACCTGTTCGATATTCTGCTCGTTGTTTTTCAGTCTGCGCCGAAGCGAGGGCCTGTCAAGCAAGATCGCGTTTGCCGCTTCCCACAAAGAAAACGAGCCTATGATTGACAATATCTCCGCCGTCAGCGGGCTGTTTTTTGTGAACATAATGGCAAAATACGCGATCAGGACCACAATGCCGAACACAATCAAAAAGAGGGACTTGCGCATGTTCGCCGCAAAATCCCACGCGACGTCGTACGCGCGCATCATATAGTGCTTGTGCGCCATCTCCTTGATCTGTTGCTGTTTTTCGGGATCGGCTTCCCCGTGGAACCTGATCTTCAACGGCACGTTTGCGGGGATAATGTTGGCTTGCATGTCGATGAAGTCATAGATGTCTCCGTTCAGATCCCTGTTGGACTCGGTGGACAGCGGATTGTACAGATCTTCGTCGTCGGGCAATTTGACGTCTATGACCGCAAAACCCTCTTCGTCCTTGAGTTGCTCGGCGTATTGCACGAGTTCTTTTAGCATGTCGCCGTTTTTTGACATCTCCTTCTCCTCTACCCTTTTGCTCGCCATGGCGGCATATCCATGATATCACCCAAAAGCGCGCGTGTCAATCCGATCAAAGTCGATCGGAGCTTTTGCTTCGGCGTTTTGAGGGATAATTTCAAAACGGCGAAAGTTTTCACCATACTCGGTTTTTCGACAGGAAAAATACAAGAAAAATATACGTAAATTAAACCAAAAAATTGACTATAATAATTTAAGAGTCTATAATGCTTTAATAAAACAAAAAAAGGAGATTTTTATGGACAGCTTCAAAAAGTATCTTGCCGAATTTATCGGCACTTGCGTGCTTGTCACCGTCGCTTGCGGCGTTGCGGTCGTGCTTGGTTGCGACACTCCCGCGGGCTATGTCGGGACAGCGCTGGCTTTCGGGCTTGTGATCGTTGCAATGGCATATTCCATAGGCAACATCTCCGGATGCCATATCAATCCCGCCGTGTCCTTTGCAATGTTGCTCAGCAAAAAGATGAGCGTAAAGGATTTCGTCGGCTATATCATCGCGCAATTTTTGGGCGGCATAGTGGGCGCTATCTTGGTGGGCGTTCTGTGCGGATCCTTCATCGAAGGCAGCGCGACGTTCGGCTCGTTCGGGCAAAATGTCGCTCAGTCCGTGCTGGTCAGCGCATACGGCGAGGGCGGCGCGCTTGGCATCGCGCTCCTTGTTGAAGTCGTGCTCACCTTCATATTTGTGCTCGCCATCCTCGGCGTGACGTCAAAGACGGACAACAAAGCCGTGGTCGGCGTGGTGATCGGTCTGTCTCTCACCCTCGTGCACCTCATCGGCATAGGGCTTACGGGCACGTCCGTCAACCCCGCGCGCTCTTTCGGGCCCGCGCTTATGGCGCTTGTCAAAAACGGCAACACCGACGCGATTGCGCAGATCTGGATCTTCATCCTCGGCCCCATGCTCGGAGCCGCGCTCGCCGCTGTCGCCTACAAGTTCCTCATCGGCAAAAAGTCCAACGAGCTCGAGGCATAAAAAACCAAGACTATGCGAAAAAGGCGGCAATGCCGCCTTTTTTTGTTTGCTTGAAAAAAGGAATATTCGGCTGTTCACAAGCTCGCCGCCTTTGCGCTTTTATTTTAAGTTTGCATTTTCGCGAAGAGCGTCTCCCCTCATCATGAGGCTTTTGTTATGGAAATCGCGCGCTTCCTCGCCCGTCCGCAAACAAAAGGTTCCGCCGCCCTATATTGACATGAAACGCTCACAGCGCAAGTTGCCCACTTCAGCGCGGCCCTGTCCGCAAGCCCGACGGACATCGCATCCTAAGCAAACTTCCTTGCGCTCCTTCCCTGCCATATAGCAAATGTTGACGATTGCGCGCATTTTCGCCTCCGTCTACGCCTCTTTTTAGCGTCCGAGTCTCGCGAAAATCTTTGCGCGAGCGGCTAGTCCTTCCAAATCTCCTTTGCCATGTTGAACACCGCCCACGCCTTGGGCCAGCCTACGTAAAAGCCGACGTGCGTGACGATCGCCGCGATCTCCTTTTGGGTCACGCCGTGCGCCTTGGCGTTTTGAAGATGATATTTAAGCGATGAGTCCGTCACCCCCGACGACATAAGCGCGACCACAGTGATGATGCACCGCGTTTTCAGGTCTATATCGCCGTTGTTCCAATTTTCGCCGAAGAGCACGTCGTCGTTGAAATGCGCGAACTCGGGGGCGAAATCCCCAAGCGCGTCTCTGCCTGCCGTTTGTTTGATTTTGTCCATATTATCCTCCCTAAGGTTTGGCGAACGCTCACGATCTATCGCCGAATTTCTCGGATTTAATCGAATACACGCCCGGCCTGCCGCCCTCGACGATCGCCTAGACCCCGCCGCGAGCGATATTATTGTTTCGCTTTGTATTTTATCACAGCCTGCCGCGGTTGCAAACACAATTTTGTTTTCCGCCGTCAAAAAAACCGTCGTAAATGGTTTTCGAGAGTTGCGGCGACCATATGCGCTCAAGTTCACAAGCGCCTCGCCACATTTGTTTTCTTCATTCCGCTCTACATTCTAAAAACAGATTAGCAATTATGGCGACTTGCAAGTTCAAAAAATAGGTTTGCGTCAATTCGCAAACCTATTTTTGAACATAAGAGGAAATCAAAATCACTTTTTGAGTTTCAATCCGTCCTTAAACGCGTCGCCCACTCTCTCGGCGACCTTGTAATAGCCGTGCGTGTAGGGATCGAACGCGATGGCCTCGACCTTGTTTATGTCGATCTTGTCGCCGTCAAACACCTCTTCATCCGCACAAACGCGCACCACCTTCCCGATCACTCCGCACTCTTGATATTCCACAAATTCGCACTCTATGCAGATGGGAAATTCGTTCACCACAGGCGCGTCCACGACGGCCGATCTTGTCGCCGTCAAGCCGCTGATTTCAAACTTGTTCGGAACGTCGTTTGCGGAAACCACACCCAAATAATCCGCTTCCGTCACGTGCTTTGCGTCAGCTATGCCGATCGTAAAAGCCTTCCTGCGCTTGATATTTTTGACCGTCTTGTGCGTCTCCGTCAAATTCAAAATGACCTGATCTCTTTCAAGCATGGTCCCCCACGCGGCGTTCATGACGTCCACAGTCCCGTCCTCGTTGTATGTCGCGACCATAAGCACTGGCATCGGAAAAATTGCTTCCGTCGTCTTGATTGTCTTTTTCATGCAAACCTCCCAAAACTTGATTTTCGGCTCTATTCTAGCACACTTTTCCCCCATGTCAAGACGATTGGAACAAAAACAAGCGACAATTATTGTAGAAATATTTTTATTGACGCAGTACAAGCAACGCGCCCAACCGTCAAACGCTACAAATCCCCCCCCCTTGAAGCATGAACTGCTCATGGCTCGCTCTTTTTTACGCTTGAATGACTCGCCTTCGGCTCGTCTTGGAGTGAGTCGGCAACGGCTTGAAAAGCCGTTGGGTGGCAGAGCCACCTTCGAGTCATGTTGCCGACAAACAAAATGTCTATTGTACTGTAGAGTCTTTGTTTAATGGAACATTATGTACACTAAATCGTAGCGCTTTTTATTTGAGCAATCAAACATTAGTGCAATAATATGATATGCGTTCGTCTATATTTGCGTATGCAGAGTGTTGTAAATCACAGTGAAAATCTGCGAAGCGGGGGTTTCCGCCGCTTCGCAGCCCTTACGGGAGCGGTGGCGGCATAGCCGACAGCGGACGCAGCTCCCGCACGCAAAGCGAACCTTGCAAATGCTGATTTATAATTGCAAATCTAACGAGGGCAAACATTTGATTGCTTCCCGAAAAAAGTCGTGAGCGGAGCAACGATTGCGCAAAATTGAGCAAAGCGAAATTTTCATTCGGCGCAAAAAAAGGTCTAATTCGTGTTCGAATTAGACCTTTTTTGGTGGAGGCAACAGGACTCGAACCTGTGACCTCACGGATGTGAACCGTGTGCTCTAACCAACTGAGCCATGCCTCCGTATGCCGCGCCGAGAGCGGCGGGCGGATGAGATCAGGATTTGTACATCCTTTTGCGTGCGGCTTCCGCCTTCTTTTTGCGTTTTACGCTGGGCTTTTCGTACGCCTCTTTTTTGCGGAGGTCACCGATGATGCCGTCTCTTGCGCACTTTCTCTTAAAGCGACGGATGGCGTTTTCCAAACTTTCGTTTTCGCCTACCTTGACTGTGGACATCTGATTCACCTCCTCTTTTAAGACGTTACCTAAATATTATACATGAAAATTTGAAAGTGTCAACTCAATATCGGCAAAAAAGTGCTAATTTATGCTAGGTTTGTTGAAAATTTCGGCGGACATGCCCATATGACGATTTTTGTATGCTCGCATAAATCGGCAGACTATTTCTTTTAATGCGGCGCTTATACATATTCCGCGATCGAAACGAACCCGCTCCGCCATTTTTTTTATACGGAAATTTGGCGAACTTACAATGTGGCATTTGCAAACCGCTCGGTCGCCACAGCTTTGCGCAGTCGTGGGGGCTTGCCATTCGCAAAACGCAATATTCACATTTCAACCGCCATTTTTGTATACGGCGATTTGGCGGCTGACGCTCGCGATATGCCCTGAAATCCCGCCTTTTTGTACTTTCGTTTCGGCGTGGCGGGAGAACTAATACGGAATGAAATCGGGGCTTGATACAAACGGATTTGTGTTTTATAATATAAAAAAAAGGGGGTGCTTATGAAAAAATTTGCTCCTATCGCGCTCAAAGTGGCTTTGAGTTTGACGGTGCTGTTCTGCCTGATATTTTTCGTTTTGATATTCTTCACCGGCAGACTTTTCCCTGCGCCGGGGGAAGACGACAGCGAACTTATGGGGTCGATAATCGGATTCGCTTTGGTCGGAATAGTCGGCACGCTTCTGCCCTGCATCATCATGTTTATCGCGTTTTTGACGCTTGACATATGTCTTATGGCGGTCAAAAAGAAGCAGGGAACCTTGATTGCGACAATTGTTATCTCTTGCGTGTTTTTGCCGCTGTACTTCATTGCGACATCAGCGTATCTCATAGCGCTTGAATATGCGCCATGGTTGCTTGCGATTTTGATACCCGCATATCTGGCGTATATCGCGGTCATCGTCTTTTCCTCGATCTGGCTTGCCATATGCAAAAAGCAGTCTGCCACACCGCCGATCGTCGCGGCAAAGGCCTCCTCCGAGGTTGACGATATCCCGCCTTTGGAGACGGATGAACTTGAGGAAACTCCTCTGCTGCTCGAACACCCCGAAATCTTCATGCTGCCCGCAAAGGCGGATGAAATCGAGGAAATTTCCCTTGAAGAGGATGAGTTCGAAGATATCCCGCCCGAGGACGCCGAACCTTAAAGCCTTGCAAAAGGGATATATACAAAAAGTCTGCCCAAAGAGCGTCCCATAAGACGTCGCAAAAACAAAATTCCGGCGGAAAGCCTTTGAGCACGCCACAAAAAACGCATTTTGTTGGTCACAAAAACGGCGAGAAGTTGTCTCGCCGTTTTCGGTTTCTTCATTCCGTTTTACTCCGAATAAAATATGCTCGTCAATTATTGCGGGCCGCAAGCCGGAAAAACATGTCTGTCACAGCTTCAAATCTATTACAGGACATTATCTTCAAATAAAAACAGGCCTGCATCGACTGCAAACCTGTTTAGAATATCGGTTTTCTCCTCAATTTCGCGTGCTTTGCGGATTTCCGCGAAAGATTTGAAGAGTCAGAGCGTACCTTTGCCGTCAATCGAGCGCGTCGTACAGCTCGTCAGAAACGGGCTCCAACCATTGATTTGAAGTCCCCTCGCCCGCGACCTCTATCGCAAGATGGCTGAACCAGCTGTCCTTCTTTGCGCCGTGCCAATGTTTTACGCCTGCGGGGATATCTATCACGTCTCCCGTCTCTAGGCTTACGGCAGGTTTGCCCTCTTCTTGATACCAGCCCTCGCCCGCTACGCAAATGAGGCGTTGCCCGCCCCCGCTGACGGCGTTGTGGATATGCCAATTGTTGCGGCACCCCGGCTCAAACGTCACGTTGAAGACGCCCTCGCTTCCGCGAAGAGGATTGAGATAGGATCTGCCCGTAAAATATTGGGCAAAAGCGGCGTTTGGCGCACCCAGCCCAAAGACGTTGTGTTTTGAAAATTCCTCAAAGTTTCCGCACTTCATAAAGCCCCTCCCATATTCGGATATTTTATCGCATAATAAAATTTATATCGCGCATATCGCGCATGTTGATATAGCTTGAATGTTGCTCGTGAATGTTGCTCGCATGCGTATTGCGCGCGCATGCTGCCAACGTGCATATTGCCTATCAAATGTATGTTGCACGCATGCATATGAGAATTTCCATATGCGCCTGCGTGCATGTTTCAGCACATTTTGCCGTCAAGCTGTTCGCCGCCTAGGATGTGGATATGCAAATGCGCCACGCTTTGGCAGGCGTCCTTGCCGTTGTTGGACACAAGTCTGAAACCGCCCTCAAGCCCAAACTTGTCCGTAAGCGAGGACAGGGTTTTGAGGCAGACAGCAAGCTCGGCGGCTTGCTCCGCGCTCATCTCGGCGATATTGGCATAGTGCTGTTTCGGAATGAGCAGATAGTGTTTTTTCGCCTGCGGCTCGATGTCCTCGATGATGATCATCTTGTCGTCCTCGTACATCTTTTTGGAAGGGATCTCCCCTCTGATGATCTTGCAAAAAATGCAATCTTCCATAAAAAACCTCCGATATTATTCTAAAATTACGCGTTTTTTGGAACGGTTTGACCCGACTGTCATGTTTATGCTGTCAAAAATCGCAAACTCCGTCCGAATACAACCTTGTGGGAAGGACTGTCCTGACCTCGTTGCGCATGCCCTGTTTTGAGTAAACCTTGACATAATATTGCGAGTGCCCTTGCCACACTCCGTCCTCGCAGGTTTCAAACACGACCTCTTGCGGCAAGTCGAGGCTTTCCGTCAAATACATGGAGGACAGCTCGCGCTTGACCTCGCTCATACGCTTTTGCCTGTCCTCGACGACTTCGGGAGGAAGGGGTTTGAGTTTGCCCGCCACAGTCCCCTTGCGCGAGGAATACGGAAAGACGTGGATGTCCGCAAAGCCTATCTCGCGTGCAAACGCCATGCTTTGCAAGAAGTTCTCCTCGGTTTCGGCGGGAAATCCCACGATGATGTCCGTCGTGATCGCCGCGTTTTGATAGTATTCGCGAATGAGCGCAACGGCGTTTTTGAATTCCTCCGCGGAGTAGTGCCTGTTCATGGCTTTGAGCACGCTGTCGCTGCCGCTTTGCAAGGACAGGTGAAAGTGCGGACAAAAATGTTTGAGGGCTTTTGTCGCCTCCAAAAGCTCCCTGTCTATCACCCCGACTTCAAGCGAGCCGAGCCGAAACCGCATATCGTAATCCGAAAGCGATCGAACGAGCTTTGCAAGCGATGTGCCGATGTCAAGCCCGTATGCGGACAGATTTATCCCCGTCACGACCACCTCTTTCACGCCGTCCTTGATCGAATCCAGCTCTCTTTTTATGCTTTCCGCGCTTCTCGAACGGCTTCTGCCGCGAAGATACGGAATGATGCAATAACTGCAAAAGTTGTTGCATCCGTCTTGAATTTTGATGAAATGGCGGGTACGCAAATTCAAAACGCCCTCGCCGTCGCCGTAGACGTTTGAAATGTCGAAGTTGCCAAGCGCGCACACGTCCTTTGGGATGTCCGCGTTTTCAGCTGAGTGCCTTTGAACGATATATCTTGCAAGTTCCTGCTTTCCGTCCGAGCCTCCGACGTACACAACGCCCTGCTTTTTGAATTGCGTGGGATCGTTTTGCGAGGCGCACCCGCAAACGTAGATCTCCGCGTTGGGGGACAGTTTGCGTATCCGCGCGATTGCCTGTCGTGACTTTTTTTCCGCCTCGGCGGTCACGGCGCAGGTATTGAGCACGTAGACGTCCGCTTCGCTAAGTCCTTCCGCGACATCGAAACCCGCTTGTTTGAATATGGCAAGCATTGAGTCGCTGTCGTACAGGTTGACCTTGCACCCAAGCGTAAATACGGCGATTTTGAGCCTTCCGTCCTCAGTCATAGTCAAGCTCTCCCATTCCGCCGAGCAAAAGCGCGACGCCCACAACAGACGCGGTTTCCGCTCGCAAAATTCGTCTGCCGAGGGATATGGACTTCGCGCCCGACAATACAAGCGCGTCAGCCTCAGCCGGTTCAAAGCCTCCCTCGGGGCCTACGACAAGCGCTACGTTTTCCTGTTTTTTTACGGCGTGCAAAAGCCCCTGTTCGCGCTCCCTCTCGTTTGCAAAATACATTGCGTCGTACAATGGCGCCGCCTCGACGACCTCTTTGAAGGAGACGGGATCGCAAACCTCGCTCAGATACACGCTTCCGCACTGTTTAGCCGCTTCAAGCGCAATTCTGTTTGCCCTTTGCGCGGAAAATTTATCCTCCGCGCAGTTTGCGCTGACAAACGGAATTATCCTATCCACGCCGAGTTCAACGGATTTTTGTATCACAAGATCGAGTTTGCTGTTTTTCAAGATCGCCGCATACAGCGTAAGACGGACGTGTTTCCTGTCGACGGGCGTACATTCCTCCACTCGCAAGCGCGCGCAGTCGCGGTCTATGCTCTCCACGGTGCAAAGCCTCTCCACGCCGTCGTTTGCCAAAACTATCGCCTTGAAGCCGACTTTGTAGCGCAAAACTTTTGTCATATGCAAAAATTCGTCGCCCGTAAGTACGATCTCGTCCCCCTTGTTGTAGGTGCCTTTATCCACAAAAAATCTTCTGATTTCCATATTCTAATCGGACGTTTCCAACAAAAGCGCATGCCAATCGTCCATGCTCTGCCGCGCCGATATCTTGAAGCCCGCTTTTTCAAAGCAGTCCTCGGTTTCTTTCAAGCGGCTGGCGATTATGCCGCTTGCAACGATTTTTCCGCCCTTTTTGAGGTGCGTTCCTATATCCTTTGCGAGGCGCATGAGTATGTCCGCGGTGAGGTTTGCGAAAATGACATCCGCGCGCCTGTCGCCCGCGATAAGGTCCGCCTTTTCGATCTCGGCGTCCACGCCGTTGAGTTGCGCGTTCCGTCTTGCAAATTCCACGGCTTGAGCGTCAATGTCGCACATATACACGCTTTTTGCCCCAACAAGCGCCGCCGCAATGCCTAGGATCCCGCTTCCGCAACCCACGTCAATGACGTCTTTGCCCTCGCAATCCATCATGTCGAGACACATGCGGGTCGTTGCGTGCGAGCCCGTGCCGAACGCCATCCCGGGGTCGAGGCGCATGACCCGCTCCCCTTCCGCGGCGTCATACTTTATCCACGTCGGGACGATGGTGACGCGCTTTGTCTTGATGGGAGCGTAATATTTTTTCCACTCGTTTTCGTAGTCCGCTTCGTCCACGACGCCCTTTGATATCTCGCCGTAGGACACCCCGCCCGCCTCGCGCATCTCGGCAAGTCGAGCGGCAAGCCTCTTTTCAAAGTCCGCGTCGTCAAGCGGGACAACGGTGCTCACTTTGACCTCTTCGCTTTGAAGCAAAGCGTCCTCGTCCACATAGTCCCAGATGACGTCGCTTTTGACAAGCTCGAAAAAATCCTGCCTGTCCAGAATGGAAACGCCGCTCGCGCCCGCGTCAAACATCGCGGAGGAGACGAGATCGGCGTCTTGATGATTTGTGGTTACGGTTATAGACAAAAATTTCATTGCATTATGTAAAGCGTATCACAGCTTTTCCTCGTAGGCCTTTGCCATCGGATGCTGTTTTGGCTCGAAGCTCTTAGCCAGCTTTTTCAGAAGCTCCTTTTGCTCCTTGCTGAGCGACTTCGGGACTTCGACTGTGACCTTGACGTACATGTCGCCTTTGCCGTCCGAGCGCAATTTCTTTATGCCGGATCCGCGCAGTTTGAACACTGTGCCGCTTTGGGTCGCTTCGGGGATCTTCAGCTCCTGCTTGCCATACAGCGTTGGGATGGATTTTGTGCATCCGAGCGCGGCGTCAACCACAGTTATGGGCAGTTCCATATACACGTCCGTGCCTCTCCTCTCGAAAAGTTTGTGGGGAGTGATGGATATCTCCACGACAAGCGCGCCGTTAGGCCCGCCGTTTGCGCCGCCGTGCCCCTCGCCCTGATAGGTGATGCGCTGTCCCGCGTCTATGCCCGCAGGTATGTTGACTTTGATGTCCCTCTGTTTGACGCTAGAGCCCTCGCCTCCGCACACCGAGCACTTTTCGGTGACCACCTTCCCCGTGCCGTGACAAGTCGGGCATTGTGTGGTGGTGTTGATCATGCCGAACATGGTGCGCTGGGACACGCTGATTTGCCCTCTTCCGCCGCATTGCGGACAGACTTTGAAAGCGGTGCCGTCTTTTGCGCCCGTGCCGTGGCATGCCGAACAACTTTCGCGACGCTTCACGGATATCGTACGCTGAACGCCGAAAGCCGCCTCCTCGAATGTGAGGACAACTTTGGCGGTTATATCTCTGCCCTTTCTTCTGCCCGTAGCCTCGCTTCTTGCGCCGCCGCCGAAGCCGCCGCCGAAACCGCTGAATATGGTGGAAAAGATGTCGTCCATATCCACGCCGAAACCGCCGCCGAAGCCGCCCGCCCCGGGTTGGGGTCCGTTTTCGTCGCCGTATGCGTCGTATGCCGCGCGCTTTTGTTCGTCGCTGAGCACCTCATAGGCGTGGTTGATCTCCTTGATCTTTTCCTCCGCCGCCTTCTTTTCCGCCTCGGGCGCGGTGGAATACATGTCGGGATGATATTTTTTTGCGAGTTTGCGATACGCCGCTTTGATCTCGTCGGCGGTCGCGGTCTTTTCCACGCCTAGGATCTCATAATAGTTTTTTGCCATAATGCCTTCCGAAAACGCCTCGGCGCAACGGATATTCCGCTGCGCCTAAGCAAATATCAAACGTATGATGTTGTCAGTCTACCGTGCCGTCTTTGGCGCCGTCGCCGTTCGGATCCTCGGGGTCTATGCCCGCCGCCCTTGCCGCTTCCGCCGCCGCTTCGGGGTTTTGCTGATAGAACTTTGTGAAGATGGGATCCGTGACCTTTGTCAATTTGTCCACGACTTCCTTGATCGCCTCTTCGGTGTCCGCTTTTTCAAGCTCCTCGCGAGCAGCCTTTGTCGCTTCGCCGATTGCGGTCTTGTCCTCTTCCGCCAGCTTGTCGCCGTTGTCGCCGACAAACTTGTCGATTGCAAATATCAGCTGTTCCGCTCCGTTTTTGGCGTCCACGACCGCTCTGCGCTTCTTGTCCTCTTCCGCGTACTTTTCCGCGTCCTTGACGGCGGCGTCGATATCCGCTTCCGTGAGGTTGGAGGACGCAGTGATCGTGATGGATTGCGACTTGTTTGTCGCCTTGTCCACCGCCTTGACGGACACGATGCCGTTTGCGTCAATGTCGAACGTGACTTCGATCTGCGGAATGCCTCTGGGCGCGGGAGCGATGCCCACAAGCTCGAAACGGCCGAGCGTCTTGTTGTCGCGCGCAAACTGCCTTTCGCCTTGCAACACATGGATGTCCACCGCGGTCTGATTGTCCGCCGCCGTGCTGAACACCTGCGATTTGCTTGTGGGGATGGTCGTGTTGCGGTCGATCAGCTTTGTAAACACGCCGCCCAAAGTCTCTATGCCGAGGGACAACGGAGTGACGTCAAGCAGAAGCATATCCTTGACCTCGCCCGCAAGGACGCCGCCTTGGATCGCCGCGCCGAGAGCGACGCACTCGTCGGGATTGATGCCCTTGTAAGGCTCTTTGCCCGTGATGGACTTCACTGTGTCGTACACCGCGGGGATACGAGTGGAGCCGCCCACAAGTATGACCTTTGCGATGTCCGCAAATCCAAGCCCCGCCTCTTTGAGCGCGTCCTTCATGGGGCCGACTGTCGCCTTGACAAGATCCTCGGTGAGGGAGTCGAACTTCGCCCTTGTGAGGTCCATGTCCAAGTGAAGCGGTACGCCGTTGTTCATGGAGATGAACGGAAGGGATATCTTCGCCTTCGTCACGCCGGACAGGTCAATCTTCGCCTTTTCCGCGGCTTCCTTGATGCGCTGCATTGCCATCTTGTCCGAGCTGAGGTCCACGTTGTTTGCCTTCTTGAACTCGCTGACGATCCAATCCATAATGCGTTTGTCGAAGTCGTCGCCGCCCAAGCGGTTGTTGCCCGACGTCGCAAGCACTTCGAACACGCCGTCGCCAAGCTCGAGCACGGACACGTCGAACGTGCCGCCGCCGAGGTCGAATATCAACACCTTTTGAGATTTGTTTTCATCCTTGTCGATGCCGTACGCAAGCGAAGCCGCCGTGGGCTCGTTGATGATCCTCTTGACTTCCAGTCCTGCGATCTTGCCCGCGTCCTTTGTGGCTTGTCTCTGCGCGTCCGTGAAGTATGCGGGCACTGTGATGACCGCTTCCGTCACCTTTTCGCCGAGATATTTTTCCGCGTCGTTTTTGAGTTTTGTCAGGATCATTGCGGAAATTTCCTGCGGAGAATATTCCTTGCCGTCTATCTTGACTCTGTAATCGCTGCCCATCTCTCTCTTGATGGAGCTGACGGTATGTTCGGGATTTGCCACCGCCTGTCTCTTTGCGATCTCGCCGACCAGCCTTTCGCCGTCCTTTGAGAACGCCACGACCGAAGGAGTGGTCCTGCTGCCCTCGGCATTTGGGATGACGACAGCTTCGCCGCCCTCCATAACTGCTACGCACGAGTTTGTCGTGCCAAGGTCGATACCAATGATTTTGCCCATATGATTTCTCCTTTTCCCTTGTGCGGGAAGAAACTTATTTTTTTCTTTATAATCACGCAACAGCGCGTTTATCCGATTGTTTTGCGCTCATAAACCGCGTTTGCGGTCAGAAGCCGAGCGTCAGTCCCAATAAGCGACTTTTACGCTTGCGGGACGAAGAAGTTTTCCGCCAAGCAGATATCCCTTTTGAAGTTCCTCCGTCACCAAGCCCGCGTTTTGCTCGTCCCTCACTCTTTCCACGGCGTTCATCAGCTTCGCGTCAAAGGGTTTGCCCACGCTTTCTATCGCCTCAAGTCCGAAGCCCGTCAGCGCGGTCAGCAACTGCCCTTCCATCATGTTGAAGCCCGTCAGCGCCGCTTCGTCCTGCACATACTTCCTTGCAAGATCGCAATTGTCAAGCACGGAAAGCAACTTTTCGATGACTATGGATTGCCCGAGCGCTTTCATCTCCTCAGCCATGGAGTTGTTGCGCTTGCGATAGTTGTCAAAGTCCGCCTGTATGCGCTGTGCGACCGCCTTGCAGGACTCCGCCTCGGAGAGCGCCTTGCCCAGCCTCAGTTCAAGCGCGGAGATATATTCCTCGTCGCTCATCTGCTCTCTGTCCAGCTCCTGCTCCGCCTGCGTATCCGCGTCCTCTTGAAGAAGCTCTTCCTGTTCGTTTTGAGGGGTCTGCTGTTCGTCCTTCTTTTTCATGCCTTACTCCTTGTCTCCGTCCTCGGGATCTATGATGCCCGACAGCGTGCGTTTCATATATTCCAACACGCCAATGACCTTTTTGTAGTCCATACGCTCGGGGCCGATGACGCCCGCCTGCCCCATCACCTCGTCGCCCACGCGGTACGCCGCGGTGACGATAGCGCACTTGTCCACGCCGTTGTCCTCTCTGCCTATGCGCACGGACATTTCGATGCTGCTGCCGTCGTCCGAGAGGATCTCGCTCATCACGTCCTTGTCCTGAATGACGGCAAGGAAGTTTTTGGCGTCCTCCACGTTGTTGTATTCGGGATAGTCGAGCATCTTCAGCGCGCCTTCCACAAACACGTTGTCGCTGTGCTCGGAAATGTAGATGCGCAAAATCTTCAGCACCTCTTCCAAAATGCCGCTGAAGCCCTCTATCTCCACGTCGATCTCGGAGAGTTCGAAACTCTCCATATCCTGAATGTTCCGCCCCACAAACACCTTGTTGAGGATGTTGCACGCGGCGTCGATATACTCGTCTTTGACGTCGGTCGGAAGCTCTATCGCCTTGTTTGCAAGCGTACCCCTGTCCGTCACGATAAGCACGACCGCTCTGTTGCCCTTCAGCGGAACCAACTTGACCTCCTCTATCACCACGTCCACGGGGGACTTTTCCACGCAAAACGAGGTGTAGTTGGTGACGTCACTGATGATCTTTGCCGCCGCCTTTGAAATGTCGTCTATCTTGCCCAGCCTGTGGCGGAACTTCTCGCGGATAAACGCGGTCTCCTGATCGGTGAGCGCGGTCACGGTGTCGCCGTCCGCGCTGATGCTCTCCACATAAAACTTGTACGCCTCCTTGAGAGGGATCCTGCCCGCGGAGGTGTGCGGTTGCTCAATATAGCCCAAAGCCTCCAAAGCGCTAAGTTCGGATCTGACCGTCGCCGAGCTGACTTCGGGAAGATATTTGCTTTGAATGTCCGAGCTTGAAACAGGCTGACCCGTGGATATATACAGGTCAACCAACGCGTGGAGTATTCTCTTTTTCCTTTCGGAAAGCTCTTTGCTCATAATATCCTCTGTCGCGGGAGCATTGCTAGCACTCTTCCCAACCGACTGCTAACAGTATATTGCTTATTTTGCCAAAAGTCAATAGTTTTGTGCAAAGTTTTTTGTATTTATTTTGATTTATATGGTTTAGCATATTATCTATATTATATCTACATTCTCGCCTAAAATACGGCGGTGACGTGGCGCGCGATCTGCGCCCAAAAAACTCTTGCAATATTTTGCCAAACTGACCATATGCGACATACCCTCTTGCCAAAAGCTCTCGATATCAAGCGTTGGTACGATTTATGACAAAATAGGTTAAAAATTTTTCGGTATATCAAAAATCAGATTGAAAAAGCGGCGCGAACAAATTGTGCCGTGCATGAAAAAACGCGTGTTTAACACGGCGTTTTGAGTTTGTAAAATGTGGTTTTTGCGATTTGCGTGAATTTGAGATAGAAGGATAGGAATGCCCCCAAACTACTCGTTTTTGCCGCTCGGCTCGCCGTTTTCCTCCTCCCCTTCCTCTTGTTTTGCCTCGGCGGGAGGGTCTGCGGGCGCATCGTGTTTTTCCTCGGTCGCGCCGCCGTTTTGGGTTTCGGAGTCGCTTACGCTTCCGTCCTTGCCCTCTTCGCCGCCCTCGGCGGGGGCGTCAAGATACGCTTCGAGCAACTTGCGCTTGTCCTCGTCCGAAAGGGAATCCACGCTTACGCGAGAGGGGGATTTTTCCTCTTCAAGCGCAACCCTGTCCCGCACGTAGCCCACTATGATCAGCACAAACACGATTGTGAGCGGCAATGCGATCAAAACAACGAAGCCGTACCACTTTGAAAGGAATTTGCGGAAGCCTGTGATAAACACGGACTTCTTCACAAAAATCGCCTTGACCGCGGACGGGTCCAAATGCCAAGAGTCGACCTGCTCCCCGTGATCGCCCTTTGTGATCAAATAGTCGATCTCGCCGTTCTCCTTGTAGACGATCTTGTTGATGCGGTGCGTTTCGTTGTAGCCCTTCAAGGGGCCGCTTGGCGCGGTGAAAGTGATTATGTCCCCTTCCTTCAAGGCGTTGACGTCCTTGATCTCCTTGGACAATATCACCTCGCCCGGCTCTATCGTGCCGCTCATGCTGTCCGTCACCACTTGGTACATATAATATCCGAACAGCTTGAAGTCCTCGCCCTGCTTGCGCTGAGCGATCACAAGCCCCACGATCACCGCCAAAAACACGAAAATCGCCGCAATGATCGCGGTGGAAACGATGTTGTAGATCTTCTTTGCTTTGGATGCGTTTTTTTTGCTCATATTGCGTCACGGCACCGATCGCTCGGTGCCGCTTGGGTCTTATTCCTCACTGTCGGAGTCGCCGTTCTCCTGCTCGGACGGCTCGGACTCCTCCGCCCTGTTGCCAAGCGCAAAGACGTCTGCAAACGGGTCCTCTATGCCGCTTCCCTTTGCGAAGCGTATGCCGCCAATCGAGACTTTGCTCTCGTCCACGGCTTCGATATTCCTCTGTCTGCCGCTCGGCTTGGAGTATTTCTGATTGCGCGTTGTCGCGCTGATCTTTCCGCTGTTGCGTGCGGTTTTTGAGGGCTTTGCGCTCTCCGCGCTTTCTGCGGCGGGTTTTGCAGGCTCGGAACTTTCCGCGCTTGCGGGTGTTGTCTCCGCGTTGTCCGCGGGCTTCTCTTCGGGCTTTGCTTCCTCTGCGGGAGCGGCGGGTTTAGGCTGTCTTGGCTTGCGCGTGCGTTTCGGCTTGGGCTTTTCCTCTTCGGCTTCGGATTTTGCGGGTTCCGCGACCTTTGGCGCGACTTCCGCTCTGTTGGAAATTCCGCCGAACGGGTTGTCAATGTCCGTTCCGTCCGCAAAGCGTATGCCGCCCACGGCGACCTTGCTCTCGTCCACAGCTTCGATATTCCTCTGTCTGCCGCTCGGCTTGGAGTATTTCTGATTGCGAGTCGTTGCGCTGATCTCTCCGCTGTTGCGAGCGGGTTTTGCGGACTCTGCGCTTTCCGCGCTTTCGGGAGCCGACTCCGCGTTGTCCGCGGGCTTCTCCTCGGGCGCGACGGGTTTAGGCTGCCTCGGCTTGCGTTTGCGCTTGGGTTTGGGCGGTTCCTCCTCTGATTTTGCGGGTTCCGTGACCTCTGGCGCGACTTCTGCCCTGTTGGAAATTCCGCCGAAGGGGTTGTCGATGTCCGTTCCGTCCGCAAAGCGTATGCCTCCAACGGCGACCTTGCTCTCGTCCACGGCTTCGATATTCTTCTGCTCTTTGGGCTGAGACGTCCATGGATCCACGGCGTCCTGCTCCTTTGCTATCCTGATCTTGCGTTTGCGCTTGGGCTGTTCGACGGGAGCCTCGATCTCTTCCGCGGGCTGTTCCGGCTCGGGTTCGGGCTGATTTGCGACAAGCTCCTCGGGGGCTTCCGCCTGCTCTTCGGCTTGGGCTTCCGCGCGCGCCGCTTCCATATCGGCGATCTCTTTTTCTATCTCCTCATTGGCGCCTTCAAGCTCCAACTTCTCGTTTTTGTCGTATTTGAGTTTGCGTTCCTCTTCCTTCTTTTCTGCGGCGAGTTTCGCCTTTTGATAGCTGAACGGATCCATGCCGAAGAACACGTCGTCGCTGTCCAGACTGTCCACAGTGCCGCTGAGCGCTTCGCGCTGTTTGGCGAAGGCGTCCGCGCGCCTGCGCATATCCTCTTTGCGGCGAGCGATACGATCCTGCCTTTCGCGCTCGTCTATCTCCTCCTGCTTGATCCTTCTGTACGAGGTCAGGCATCTGTCGATTGCGTCTCTGACCTTGACGATATCTTCCTGCTTGAGCTTGTCGTCGTCCGGGCGCTTGTACAGCCTGCGGACGTCGTACAGGTGCTGATCGAATTTTTCCGCGTCGGGTTCGAGGTCAACCTCTTCCTGCTCCGCCTTAGGCGGCATTTCCTTCAAGCGCTCCACCTCGACGGGTCTTTCGACTTCCTGTTCTTGGACGACCTGTTTTTCCTCTGTCTGCTGAGGCTCCTGCTCTTGGGGCTGTTCGGGAGGCTGTTCCTCGGGCAGCTCTTTTTCCGCTTCCTCGGACTCAGTGCCTTTGACCTCTTCGAGGTTTTCCTGCTCCTCCTCGTTTTCCACTTTTTCGTCGAGTTTTTGCGCGTACTGATCGCGTTCGATATTGTCCTTTTCAAACTGCATCTCGCCCACGCGCAAGAAGTCGGCAAACTCCTTATCCTCCATATTCATGTCGCTTTCGTACTCTTCGTACAGACTTTCAAACAACATGGTGTTGAGGGTGACCATATGGCGGAGATTTTCCACGTCCGCGTCCTCGATTGTGTAGTTTTCCACCTCGTCCGAAGTGGAAAAACCGCCCGTCGCGTTGTAGGTTTCGATAAACTGCCACAGCGTGAGCGCCTTTTTGAAATTCGGCTCCTTCAAAATGACGTTTGTACGCATGATAGGCGGGCGCACGGGCGCGGAGTTTCTCATGGATTTTGCAAACGACGACGAAAGGAAGTCCGTGACGATCCTGTCCATCTTGGCGACTCGCTCGATCTTGGTGAGCGTGTCGGGATCTAGGCGCATAACCTCGTCGAAGCTGAGCTGCGCAAAATATTCCGTGCGCATAGTCACCTTTTTGCTTGGCAAATTGAAGCGCGACTCTATGTCGAGCTCGAGGACGTCCTGAGTTGCGGACGCCTTTTTGATTTTGTCATAGCGCATGGTGATGAAGTCTTTCAGCTTCAAAAGCAAGGTGTAAATGAAGCGGTTTTCGTAAATCTCGAAAGATTCTTCCTTGGTTATGTTGAGGATCTTGCTTGGGATGACCGAGCCGTCGTCCTCGACTTTGGATATCATGTTGGTGTGCTGAGCCAAAAACTTGACGGACTCGGTGGAAATGGACCTTGCGAGGGACACGTCCACGATGTCCTCTTCCTGCACGATGAAGCGGCGAGGGTTGCGCACGATGGTGTCGAGGTTGGGCAAAATCGCCTCGATTGTGTCGATCCAGTCTATCGAGATGTCCTGAATCAAGCGCTTTTTGCCGAGCTTAAAACTCGACGCACCGTTGTCAACGCGCTTTCTGAACTGCTCGTAAAACTGATCGTCTTCGAGGACAGATGTGATTTTGTGTGCGTACTGCCTGTACACATCTCTCGTTATTTTGCTGTCGCCCATAACACCCACTTATTGTTTGTCTTTCATACGAAAGTCATGTCAAAAGCGTTTTGCTTCTTTGTGCCGACCTTGCGAGAACCTTATTATCTGACGCGATTCGGATGCATTGCAAGGAAGATGGCTCGAGGGGTCAGCCTAATGTACAATACGTACATGACTGAGACCGAAAGGCGTCTGACGCCGCAAGGCGCCTACGCACTTCTTCCGACTCTGCTATACCCTTGCGTGTTAAGCCCGACATTCGGATATATACACGGAAGAACTTGAGGGGTCAGCCTAATGTGCAATACGCACACGACTGACACGGGTTGACGTTCGACGCGGCAAGGCGCCTACGCTTTTCCTCCGACTCTGCTATACCCTTGCGTGTTAAGCCCGACATTCGGATATATACACGGAAGATGGCTCGAGGGTCAACCTAATGTACAACAAGTACACGGCTAAGACCGATTGACGTCCGACGCCGCAAGGCGCTTACGCTTTTCCTCCGACTCCGCTATACCCTTACGTGTAAAGCGCGATATTCGGATGCATTGCAAGGAAGATGGCTCGAGGGGTCAGCCTAATGTACAACAAGTACATGACTGAGCCCGAAAGGCGTCTGACGCCGCAAGGCGCCGAATAGCGCGCTTTACCTCAGAAGAGCTTCTTCAGCCTGTTGATATACTCCTTGCTCTCTTGCATATTCTCCTCGCCGAACAACTCGCTGAGATAGAGGATGAGGCCGTCGATCTCGTCACGGATGTAGGAGAGGTTGAGGGATTCGAACTTGCGGAAGATCTTGTTGCAAAGCACATAGTCCAAACCGTCGAGTTCGGTGCCGCCGCAGCCCACGTAGGACGGAACAAACTCTCTGAGCTGTTTCACGATACGGTTTCCAAACGCGAGGCGGAAGTGTTCGATAACATAGTCGTCAAGCTGATTGATCTTGTCGAGGTTTTCCTGCGACACCTGATATTTTTCCTGCGACTCCTTGAACATAGCCTCGAGGTGCTTGTAGCTGATGAAGATATTTTCCTCATACGGAGCCTCAAACGGAATGCCCTTGCTGTTGATGTTGATGGGCATGGCGCGGTCGTAAACCTTGTCCGAAATGGCGAACGTGGAGTCGTCGTTGTTTGCGGTGCCGATAAACCACATGTTTTGCGGCAAGCGGAAGCGGCCCTTTTCGATGTGGATGGGGTCGTTCGGCCAGCCCGACGGAACGAGGTCGATGATCCACTCATCGCGCGAAGGCATTTCCAAAATGGAGAGCATTTCTGCGAAGTAATACTCCACGCGGGCGATGTTCATTTCGTCGAGGACGGTCAGATAGATCTGCTCGTTCCAAGTCGCCTCGTACATTTTTTTGAGGACTTCGGTTTCGTTGAAGCGCTTTGTGAATTCGTTGAAGTACCCGAACAGCTCGGTGCGGTCTCTCCATGACGGCTGGACAGAAGCGATCGTCGCGGGATTGTTGAGGAAGATGCCCATTGCGTGCGGCAGAGAGGTTTTACCTGTACCCGATATACCCTGCAAGATGAGCAACCTTGTTGTGGACATACTCGCCACAAACAGCCTTATGATACGCGGCTGATAAAACAGCTTCATGCGCGAGCAGGCAAAATTGCGGAAGCGGTCGCAGAACTGCGGCAGCGTAACCTCGTCGTCGTATACGGGCGGGACATAATCCTTGTACAGGCGGTCGATTTCGGTCAGCTTGTAGAAGCGGGATTCGCCCTCTTGACCGGGGACAGCCTCTTCCTCGCCTTCATAGCCCTCTTCGCCTTCCTCGAGCTCCTCGCCCTCATAGTTGCCGATATCGCTGACGCGCATGCTGAGTATGCGGTCTTTTTCGGCGGACATTTTGATGATCTGGCGTTTGAGGTTGGCGCACTCTTCCACGAGATCCTGCGGGAGCACCTTCGCCTTGCCTAGGCGCGCGAGCTTCCTCAGCCCAAGGGCGATGAGCACGATGATTGCGACGATGACCGCGACGATCAAAATGACAAAGATGATCGCCACCGCCCACTCGCCTGTGCCGAAGCCCTGCGTGTAGTTGTTGAAAGCGTCAGCGTAGCCGTCGTTGTAGAAGATATGCAGGAAGCCCCAAAAGATACTGCCGATACCTTTGTCGTAAAACGCGCCCAAAAACGCTCTTAAAAATTCAAATACAAGATTGATGTTCATAGTCTTCCCTTATTTCTTTGAACAGTCGGGACAAAGCCCAAAGCGATATCGTGCGGACAGCCGCTATTCCTCATCAGAAGGATGAGAGGGCTCCTCTTGGGATATGGTCGCTTCGTGAGGGGTCGTTTCGGATACAGCCGACGTTTCGGCTTGTTCGGGTTCTGTCGCAGGCTCTGCCGCCTCTTCGGGTTGAACCGCTTCGGACTCCGCGGAAGTTGCCGCTTCCTCGGGTTGAACTGCTTCGGGTTCCGCCGCGGGTTCAACAGCCTCGACAGGCTCTGCCGCGGGTACGGGTTCGGGCGTAGGAGCGGTTGCGCCAAGCGAGGCGAGAAGCTGCTGCGCAAGGCGGCGTTTTTCCTCATCCGACATGCTGTCCACAGCCCCGACGGGCTCGCCCACGACCTGCTTTTTGCTGTTCAGCTTTGCAATGACGAGGGTGCGCACAAGCACAAACGCGTACGCCACAAACAACAGAATGAGAGGCAACACGATGACGAGGAAGAAGCGGGTCTTGCCCTTTTCGGGATGTTGCAACCACTTGGAGAAGGAGCCGAGGCCCTTCATGACCTTGCCCTTTGTGAAGTTGCCGTCTTTGTCCACAGTGCCCCACGTGCCCACGATCTCGGAAGCCATACGCACACTGCCGTCGGGTTGAGAAACGTTGTCGCCCTTTGTCCTGAAGCCGTACAAGCCGTTTTCGTATTTTATGACTTCGGTGATCCTGTGCGTGTTGTAGCCTTGATAGCGTTTGCCGTCTATGGTGATGCCGTCGTGGAAGGTGATGACCTGCCCCTCTTTCAGATCCGAGCCGTCGCCTTCGTACGCCTTGACGATTATGACGTCCGACGCTTTGAAGGTAGGCTCCATTGAATCCGACATGACCGTCATGTAGATGTTTTTGCCGATCTTTGTAAGGTTGTCACCATTGACTGATCTGACGATAGTAAAAATGGCCACCACCAAAGCAAAAATAACAAGAACAACGCAAAGAATGTTAATGATCATATTTGCGATCATCTTTGCGTCGATGTGCTTTGGAGCGACCTTTTCCCCCGCCTCTTGCTGCATAAAATCATCCTCGGGTTTTTTCATAAAACTCTCCTTGAAATGCCTTGTTGCCGCCGACCTCGGGACTTATTGCCACAAACCGAGCGACTCCGCCCGACCGAGAACATTCAACAACCGCTATTGAGGTCATAAAGCCATGCTTGTTGCCATTTGAGGCGCAACCGCGCCCTTCGCTTTGATGACTTTGCTGTACGGGACCTAAGCCCACACAATGATTATATGTGTTTTTTGCGCGCTTGTCAATAGACATTTTCAAAAACCTCTGTCCTTAGCGCACATATCCCCCGTTTTGAGCGGATTTTGACCCGCACGGTGCATTAAAACCGAAAAGCGTATGCCGTTTGACCATACGCAAAACGCAATACGTATGACGTTTTGGAGATAGGCGGACAGAAAAACAGTTGGAGGCTCGATTGGGCAAAGCAAAAAGTGTTCGGCGGTTCGGTCGGTCAAACAAAAAGCGGTTGACGGTTCGGACAGTCAAAACAAAAAGCTTTCGGCGTTTTTGAATGAGCAAAAGAGAAATGCGTATGTCGCGACGCTTGCATGCAAAACCGAAAAACGTTTGCCGTTTGAGCATACGCAAAACGCAATACGTATGACGTTTTGTCTGTTGGCAAAGCCCGAAAGCGTTCACTGCCCTGCGACTTTCGCGCCGTGTGCGGAAAAAGAAAAACCACCTCGTCGCAAAAGCGCCCTTTTGTGCCGACTACGCCACGCAAAGAGCACTGTTTCGGAAGAGGGCAAGGCAGGAAGAAGCGGAAAGCTGTTGCCTTGGAAGAAGAGCGAGCGGACGGAAACGAAAAACCTCGAATTTCGGAAAGGCAGGAAGAAACGGAAACGCGGGCTTGGACGGAGACGGAAA
>CANQNC010000008.1 GCA_947625145.1 uncultured Clostridia bacterium | reverse complement strand
CACGGAAAAACAGCTTAGGGAAGTGCACATAAAGGTGGACTTGCCTAAGGCGTAGGGCGTTGCGATACACGGATAGGCGACTATCCGTGGACAATTTCGGCGAGGGACGTTTTGATGGGTGCCCCATCAAACGTCACGGAAAAACAGCTTAGGGAAGTGCACATAAAGGTGGACTTGCCTAAGGCGTAGGGCGTTGCGATACACGGATAGGGGACTATCCGTGGACAATTTCGGCGAGGGACGTTTTGATGGGAGCGCCATCAAACGTCACGGAAAAACAGCTTAGGGAAGTACACATAAAGGTGGACTTGCCTAAGGCGTGACGCGTTGCGATACACGGATAGGGGACTATCCGTGGACAACTTTCGGCGAGGGACGTTTTGATGGGAGCGCCATCAAACGTCACGGAAAAACAGCTTAGGGAAGTGCACATAAGAGTGGACTTGCCTAAGGCGTAGGGCGTTGCGATACACGGATAGGGGACTATCCGTGGACAGATAGGCCGATCATCCGTACGGCCGCGGAGCGGGGCGGATTTGCTGAAAGAACCGCAAACGCGTAAGAGTGTTTGACAAAACGCGAAAGTTGGTTTATAAATATATAGCATAGGTATTATCGCTTTCGGGCGAACAAGGTGAAAAGGTATGAAAAAGAAAGTTTTGTGCATTGTTGCGACGCTTGTGCTTGCGATACTCTGCGTATCCTTGCTTGCGGCGTGCAACAACTACAAGTGGAAGTCTATCGGCGGCGGCGATCCGAGCGCGAAGGTCGAGTCCAACGGCGGCTATGTTGTGAAGCAGGGCAAATATCTCTACTATATCAACGGCTATGACAGCGAAGCCGCGGACAACACATGGGGCAAGCCCGTCAAGCAAGCCATCGTGCGTTCCGAGCTCAAGGCGGACGGCAGCGTAGACAATTCCACCACCAAGGTGGTCGTGCCGAAGGTCGTGCAATACAACACCTCGGACAAGGACGGCGGCTTTGCCATCTTCAACGATTGGATCTATTACGCCACCGACAACAGCGACAAGGACAAAAACGGCGTTGCCTCCACGACGGACACGGACTTCATGCGCACAAAGATAGACGGTTCCGTCACGCAACTGATCGGCAGGATCAACGTGCGCACGGCGCGCATCTTGTACACCCCGACGAGGATACTTTATTACAACAACAACGCTATCAACTATTTTGATTTTTCGGGCATGAAGAACGATCGTCCCGTCGCAAGCGGCAGTGGCGCGAAGCAGGGCACGCTTGTGGACAACGTGGCGTCTTGCGTATGGCAGATGGGGCATGACTTCATCTACTATGTACGCACGCTGACGGGCGCGAACGCCTACAAGTCCTACAACGAGCTGTGCAGTATCAAGGTGGACGGCTCCGAGCAGAAGGTCATTGCGACCGAGGACACCTTCCTAGGTCAAAACGAAAAGCCCGAAGAGCACGTGCTGAGCGTGTATCAATACACGATTTCGGACATGTATATCGAAAGCGACGGCGGCGTGACGCTTTACTACACTTTGTCGCATGCGACGGGAGAAAGCACCGCGTCGGACGGGCTGTTCTGCTCGAAGGCGGCGGATTTCAAAAACACGAGGAAAAAGCTGACCTCTAGGTCCGCAAGCACGATATACCCTCTCGGCTATGAGCAGGGCGCGATCGTGGACGTGTCCTCAAACGGGCTGTATTGGTTTGACGGCGCGGTGGACGCGGACGGCTTTGTGGGCGAGGACATCTCCTCCCGTCTCGTTGTGGAGTCGTCGAACACCGTGTGGTATATCGACAGCAAGAACATGGAAGTGTATTACAGTTCGTCGTCATCCGCAAGTTCCCTTTGCAAGGTGTCCTATGACGTCAAAGAAGAAAATCGCGGCAACGCCACATCCGTGTTTGAAGAGAGCATGAAAGTGGATTGGCTCAACCTCGATTTTGTCGTGATAGGCGACAAGCTCAACCTGTTCTTCTTTGCGACGAATGACGAAAACTACATGCACGTCATCAACATTCTTGCCCCCGCGGTGGACGAGGACGGCAATCCCAAGAGCGATTATGTCGGCTTCGAGCGCGAGGAGGACGAAGAAGAGGCGGAATGACGGTCAAACTTTCCTAAACTCCGCACGCGCCAAAGACGCATGGCGGTTTTTAGAGAGGAGGCACGATGAGCACGATCTTCATCACAGGCGGCAGTCGAGGGATAGGCGAAGCGGTCGTCAGAGCGGCGGCGGGCGAGCACAACGTTGCGTTTACCTATTTCAAAAACAAAGACAGGGCGCTTGCGCTTGAAAGCGAGCTTCGCTCCCGCTTCGGCGGAGTGGCGGCTGTGCGGTGCGACGTGCGGGATCCGCTGTCCGTGCGCGAGGCGGTCGCGGAGGCTCAAAAAAAAGTGGGAGGCATTTCCGTGTTGATCAACAACGCGGGGGTCAGCCTCAACAAATTGCTGGTTGACGTCACGGACGCGGAGTGGCGCGAGGTCATGTCCGTCAATCTTGACGGCGTGTTCAACGTCACGCGCGAGCTTCTGCCTCGGCTGATCTCGGTGCAGGGCGCGATCGTCAACGTGTCCTCGATCTGGGGAGAGGTCGGCGGAAGCATGGAAGCGGCGTATTCCGCTTCAAAAGCGGGGGTCATAGGCCTCACGAGGGCGCTTGCCAAAGAGGTCGCCATGATGGGAGTGCGCGTCAACGCGGTGGCTCCCGGCGCCATAGACACGGACATGATGAGCGTATATTCCGAGGCGGAAAAGGAGGAGTTGATCTCCTCGTCCATTCCTCTCGGCAGGCTCGGGACTCCGTCCGAGGTGGCTGAGGCGATACTGTTTCTGGCAAACAGCAAATATATTTCCGGTCAAGTGCTGCGCGTGGACGGGTTGATGAGTTGACGCCAAACAAAACGACGTCCGCGCGCAGCGTCTTGAATAAAACGACTTGAATTCGAATTTCGGTCGGTCAAGCGCAAAAAGCGAGGCAAACCGCGGAAAATCGAGCGACAGGCGACGCCGCAAGGGTGGCAGGCAAATCGCAGTTCGCGTGGGAAGAGGCTCTCTCGAATCCCAAGAAGAAACATACAGATATTCGCAACGTTTGCGCAGGGGAAGGAGGTTCCCCCCGAGTCCCAAGAGGAAACGTAAAAATATTTGTTTCGTTCGCGCACAGAAGAGGGCGCACGTGATACGGGCGCGACGAGGCGTAAACTTAATAATATTTTAGATTTCGACCAAACTTTATATATTGACTTTGTAATACGCTTATTGTATAATATATGTTATCCAAATAAGACGTTCTGTTTCGGCGCTTACGTCGAGCAAACGGATTGTAAAATCAGGAGGAGAGTATGAAAAAGCTCAGCATCAAATCTCTGTTGATCGTGGCGCTTGTTCTGATCCTTACGTTCGCGCTTGTGGCGTGCAACGGCGACAAGGATAAGGATAAAGAACCGGAAAACCCCTCAACAGGATACACGGCGAAAGAGTATTTCGACAAACTGTGGACTCTGTCGGGCGCGATCGGCAAGGACGCCGTCGCAAGCGGCAGCGACCTGTTTGTCGGCGCCAACTTGGAAGTGAACCTCGCCACCAAGAAGAGAGTGGGGAACGCTGTCAGCAAGTCCACAAACCTCAACATCGAGCTTGAGGCGTATATCGACAGGACTTCCGAAAATATGGAGAAATCCGCTGTCAAGTTGCACCTCTATGCGGGGGCAAAGGAAGTGGCGACAGTCTATTACTTCCTTAACGACGCTCAGCGCGACAACATCTACATTGACTTCGACGGACAGCACATCGTGTTTTCGGCTCACACCGACTACAATAAAAATCTCGGCACCTTCCTCGCGGACAAGTTGGACGAGAACCTGCTCAGCAAAAAGACAATATCCATCAACGACGTGCTTGACGAGTTGACCGCCAACATGGGCAAGGGCTGGAACTTGAACGACCTTGTCAACGTCGTCGTCAAGGCGGCGGGCATCGACCTTAAGGCCATGCTCGAAGAGGAAATGGACAAAGAAGGCAGCATCGTCGCGACCATCGCAAACGTGCTGAAACTGCAACCCAAAGATCTGTTTGACGCAAACGGCAACGTTGACCTTCAAAAGATCCTCGGCGCGGACCTGATCGGCAACCTGTTCAAAAAGGTCAGCCACAGTGGCAACACCTACACACTGGACCTTGCGGGCAGCCTTATCCAAGGCTTCATCCCCACAAAGCCCGGCGTCAAAGTCATCTTCACGGAGGACAACTCCGCGCTGAAAGACCTGACGGTCACCGCGGACTTCACGACCTCTGTCGGCAAAGAAATGAAAGATGACGGCACGCTGACAAACACAGACGTCTATCCTTCCGTTTCCGTGAAGATAGACAGACTTGACGTCAAAGCGGCGGGATCCAACAAAGTCCAAACCGCAGTGACGGCAGATCAATACACATCCGAAGTCGCGGTCAAAGCGGCGGCGGAACTCAACTTCAACGGCATTAAGATCGACACCAAGCCCTTCTCCCAGGAAGGCGACGGCGTGACCGCAACCGTTGAAAACCTCAAGGTGGAGGCGGCGGCAACAGTCGACCTCAACAGCGAGTATGCAAACAACCAGACAAAGGCAAGCCTTGTCGTGAAGTACGGCGACAAGAAAGTGATCGAGGCAGCCTTCGTAAACGGCAGACTGTCCGTTGTCCCCGGCGACGCGGTGCTCAACCATGTCGGCAACGGCACGGATCATGCAGAGGGCAAGACTCCCGTTTTCGAGTCCATCGTCAACGTTGCGGGCAAGATCGTCTATGATTGGGTCAAGGATACCTTCTTCCCCGATCCCGATGATCAGACGGCGCTCACTCAATTTGCAGAGCAATTCTTTGCAAAAGACGGTGGGCAACAGATCGACTACAAGAAGCTCAACCCCGATTTCAAGGGCGCGGTGTTCGAGGGTATCGACATCCATCAGATGTTTGTGGATAAGGTGAACGACATTGCGGAATATCGCAAATATCTCGGCACCTACAAACTTGCGGGCAACGACAAAGAAACTCTCGAGCTGAAAGGCTTGTTCGGAAGCAGCGGCAAGGCGATCTACACTGTCACGACTCCCAAGCAGGGCGCCGAGAAAGAGGACAAGGTCGAAAAGACCGAAGGCACCTTCAAGTATGACAAAACAGAAAACAAGGGCGAGTTCCTCGTGAACGGCAAGGCCAAATTCACCTTTACGCTTGACAAGCAGGCAAAGACCTTCACCAAGGCAGACGCTGTTGCGTCTGCGGCGGCTGAGGAAGAGAAGAAGAAAGTCGGCGTGAACGAGATCTTCAACACTATCGCAAAGGCGATCAGCGTGATCAAGGGCCTCGAGAACGGCAAGGTCGAACTGTACAATGCGGACATCTTGGCAAAGGCGGTTGAATTCACCAACATCCTCGACGTCAACAGAAAGGAGAATTGGACAGAGGAAACCCTCACCGCTTGGGTGGTGAACAAGGTCAAGGAAGCGATCGCAGGCTTCAACAAGGATCACAACGACATTCTTGACGAAGCGACGTTGAAGAATGCGGCGGACGCGCTCCTCATCGAGGGCGTCACTCCGTTCGATCCCTCTGCAGACGGTGCGGACGCGGTCGATTGGCTTGTCAAAGCGCTTGCAAACAACCTCAAGGGCAACGTGACATTGCGCTTCACAGACGGACTTGAGTGCCGCGTCAAAGCGCAGATCACAGACAAGGCGTCTGTCGAAGTCGGCGTCACGCTGGACGTGGTCCCCGCAAGCAAAGTCACTTTCGCGGACCTCTGCTCCACAGTGCACGAAAACGGCAACGGCTACTTCTATTGGAATTTCAAAGCGGCAGAATAACCCGCCGAACGATTTCAACAAATCGCACAGCTCCACACGGAGCTGTGCTTTTTTGTGGCGGATTTCAAGCGCACCGCCTTGACAAGACAGCCCATATGCATTGTCCTGACCGTTAAGACGCAGACAAAACGCAGGCGGCAATGCATACGGGCTCAAACATATTGCCGTAGGCAAGCGGCGACGCGTGCGAAAACATTTCAAGGGCAAGTTTGAGGGGAAAGCCGAATCGGTTGGGCGCAAACGTCCGTATGCAAGACGGCTCCTGCGAGCGGCTGTCTCTTGCGGGATTACTCCTTTTCGGCACGCCGTTTGCGTTGGGCGCGAGGCGGAGCTTACTCTCAGCGCTTTACATTTCCGAAAGCGTGTTATATAATATGCGCATGGACTCATTCGACATCTCAAAAAGCGTCATGTCCGAAGAAGATATCGAGGCGGGGTTGGACTTCGTTGCGGATTTTTCGAATACGCTTGCGGGATACGAACACAAGCTGACGGGCTCGGACAGGGAGACCGCCGCGGCGCGCGAGATACGCGACAGGCTTCAGCGCGAGACGGGGGAGAAAGTCCGCCTCGAAGCGTACAAGGCGTATCCCATGCTCGGCAGGTCGACTTTCCCGTTTTTGGGGCTGTGGCTGGCGCTGTCCTATGTGCTGTATTTCGTTTCCTTCGCGGGCAATCGCGTGGCGGGCATCTTGCTTACGCTGCTTGCCCTTTTGGTGTTTGCCACGGGCTCCGCGGTGCTGTTGTCCCTGTTTTTCGGCAACAAACGCTTCAAGGGCTTGCTGTCGCAAAAGGTGTCGTACAACGTGGTCGGCGAGGTCTCTCGCGGGCCTAGGCAAGGGGCGGAACGCGTGATCGTCATCGCGGACAATCACGACGATTGCCCGGGCAGTCTGTTGAAGGACTTCGGCGTTTTGCGCAGGCTCACCGTGCTTGCCTATCCCATTTCCACCGCGATATTCGTGCTGTTTTGCGTCTTGAAGATGGCGATCGGCACAAGCGACCCAAACGCCGTGGCAAAGATCACCGCGTTCACCGTCATCCCCGCGGTGGCGGGAGTTTTCGGCGTGACGGTGACATTGTTGCACTATTCCCCCTTTGACCGCCACTCAAAGCCCAACAACGGCATATCCACTTGCCTCGCCATGGCGACTTACGCGTATTTTGCCGAACAGCCCGAGCTTCTGCCCGAGGACGTGCGCGTCGTGTACGCGTCCTTCGGCGGGGAAAATTCCGCGCACGGCGGTTCGGAGGCGTTCAGACGGGAGCACCCCGAGTGGGCAAACGCCTACGTCATATGCATCGGAGACATCAACGGCAGGGACGTCCGACTTGTGGAGTCCGACCCCCTGCGCAAGCTCAATTTCGACGCAAGGCTGATCGGCGAGATCAGCGGCGCCGCGTACGAGCAGGGCATATCCTTGCTCACCGCGCCAAGGCGTACGTTGTCGCAAAAGCTCGCGGGCTTGCATGGATATCTGTCAAACGCTTTCGCCGCAAACGGCACGCCGTCCGTCACCCTCTCGGCTTTGGACGGCGAAACCGCAAGGCTCAGCGACCTCCAACAGCTGTTTTCGCTGTCGGTGGGCGCGGTGTTCAGGCTTATGAAAAACATTCCTCCCGCAAAACAGGACGAGGATCCGCTGTCCGCAACCACGGGCATGGAGATCCAAGCGGTGCAGGGCAAATAAGGAGAGATTTATGACGGAACCGATTTCTGCGGACGGGAACAATCCGTCCGAAAACGACGCGGAGCTTTCCGAAGTCATGACGGCGGACGTGCGGGAAAAAGGACCCGCCGAGGCGGAACCTGCCGAAACAGAGCCTGTCGAGGCACAACTCGCCGCCGATACGGACTCCGACGTCAACGAAGAAACCGCCGATGAAGTCCCCGCCCAAAGCTCGGACAAGCAGGGCGTGCTTTCCTACTATGACCAAGCAATCGAACAAAAGCGCGCAAGAAGCGTCAAGGCGACGATCAAACGCCTCGCAAAGCGCTATTTTATAGACGCGTTCACAGGCATGGCGCAGGGGTTGTTTTGCACCCTCATCGCGGGCACTATCCTCGCGCAGATCGCAAGCTGGTGCGGCGACAACAACTTCGCGCATGTGCTGACCTACATAGCAAACATCGCAAAGACGCTTATGGGCGCGGGCATCGGCGTGGGCATCGCGCACAAACTCGGCGCAAAGCCCCTTGTCATCTTTTCCGCCGCGGTCACGGGCCTTGTGGGCGCGTTTGCGGGAGGGCTTGTGTCCTCGCTGTGCGACGGAGCGGCATTTACGCTTGCGTTCGGCGCGCCCGGCAATCCCATAGGCGCGTATGTCGTCTCTTTGTTTACGATTGAGATCGCGGGGCTGTACGTGGGCAAGACAAAGCTGGATATCGTCCTCGTGCCCCTCGGCATGATGGCGCTGTCGCTTGCGGGGATATTCCTCGCGTGGCCTTTCATCAAACTCATAGACCTGTTTGCGCAGGCGATCGTGTTGCTCATCGAGGCGGGCACGGCGGTCAAGGTGCTCACGGGCGTCGTCGTCGCGATCGTCATGGGCATTTTGCTGACAATGCCCACGTCCTCGGCGGCGATATGGGTCGCAATCGCGACGTCCGAGATCGCGCTCGCAAATCCCGAAGCGTTTTCCATCGCGGGCGGAGCGGCGGTCGCGGGTTGCGCCGCGCATATGATCGGCTTTGCATTCGCCACAATCAGGGAAAACAAGTTCAGCGGCGTCATATCGCAGGGCATAGGCACGTCCATGTTGCAGATCCCGAATATCATGAAAAAGCCCGTCATCATGCTCCCCGAGATCGTCGCAAGCGCCGTCAGCGGTCTTGTCGCGGTGCTTATGGGGCTGCGTTGCGACGCCACGGGCGGCGGCATGGGGACAAGCGGCCTTGTCGGCGTGTTCCGCGCGGTGGACGTCTCAAAAGCGGCGGGGTTGCCCGATTGGAGGATCGCGATCGGCATTGTGCTTTGCATGTTTGTCATTCCCGCGGCTGTCAGCATAGGCGTGGACGCCATCCTTCGCCACTTCGGCAAGATATCTCCCGAGGACGTGAAACTTGCGGATTGACCGTGTAGCAACGCGTTTTTGTGGATGCAATTTCCGCTTGCCGAATACGCAAAACTCGGTCAAAACAGCAAAACTCCGCTGAAAAAGTAAGACTAGGTTAAAATCGCAAGAATTTGTTGAAAACGTAAAACCAAGTCAAAAAAACTCGGCCGAAAGCGCCGAGTTTTCACTTTGCCTTTTTCTTGTCCTTCTTCGCTTTGGGCAAGGGGAATATGATGGAAAAGATTGTGCCCTTTCCGTCTATGCCGCGGCAGGAGATATGCCCTCCGTGCGCCTCGACTGTGGCGGCGGCTATGGACAGCCCAAGCCCAAAGCTCTTGTTGTCCTCGTTTTGGCGCGCGCCGTCCGTGCGGTAGAAGCGGTCGAAAACGTGCTCCGCCTCCTCTTTGGATATCGCGACGCCAGTGTTCATCACGGCTATGCGCACGCGCTTTGGCTCGGTCAGCAGGCGGAAGCCCACCTTGCCCTCGTCCCCGCAATACTTCACCGCGTTGTCAAGCAGAATGACAAACAGCCTCTCAAGTGCCGCCTTGTCCCCAAGTATGTGCGCGCCCTCGGATATGTCGCTGACAAGCGTCACCCCGCGCTCGAAACACACGGGCTCGAAGGACAGGCACGCGCCCTCGGCGACAAGGCTCAAATTGACGTCCTCTTTCGGGGGCGTGTAGCTTTCCATGCGGCTTAGCTCCAACATGTTTACGATCAGTTCCTGCATGCGGGATATCTGCGCCTCAATGCTCTCCACCCACTGCGCGTTGTCCGCGACGGTTTGTTCGGGCTCGGACTTGATGACGTTCAGATTTGCCGAGATCACGGTCAAGGGAGTTTTCAGCTCGTGCGAGGCGTTCGCCACAAGATCGCGCTGTTTTTTCAGCGCCGTGGACACGGGGGCAAGCAGCTTGGCGGAGGACAAAAACGCCATCACGATGGTGAGACCGACCGAGCAAAGATAAAGCAAAACCACTTGCACGACAGTGTTGACAAGCTGGTTTCTGAATTCCGTGCGGTCGATGACGGCGATCATCGTAAACTCTTCGCCCACCTTTTCTCCCGCTACGAAATATCTTTTGTCCGCGCGGAATTTGCCCTTCCTTTTTTCCGCCGCCGCCTTTGCGATCTCGTCTATGCTGTCCCCGTAATACGAGACGTCTCCTTTCACCTCATACGAGCCGTCCACCTCGGACAAGCATACGTAAAAACACCTCATGTTGATGGGCGCTTCGCTGTTGTAGGTCTTGGGATCGCGCAGAGCTTTTTCAAGCGAGTTTGAAATGTAGGCTTCTCCCGAAACGCTTGAAACGAGAATAAATCCGCCCAACAACACAAACAAAAGCGCCGCCGCGATCACCGACGTCAGAGCGGTAAATTTGATTCGTTGTCTGCGGATAAGTTCCATAATATATCATGCAAAAACGCCAAATCATGGTTTTATCTGCACAAAATCAGCGGATGAACCAACGTTTTTGCCAAAAGACGTCATCTTGACACAAGGCGATAACCCACGCCGCGCACGGATTCTATCGTAAACGACGCGTTCAAATGGTTGAGCTTCTTCCTCAAAAACGACATGTACACTTCGAGGTTGTTTGACTCGAACTCGCTGTTTATGCCCCACGCCTTGAGGATGAGATTTTCCTTTGTAGCGACAAAGGAGGGATATTCGAACATATAGCGCAACAGCTCGAATTCTTTGCCCGTCAGCCCTATCTCTCCGTAGGGGGTGCTGAGAATGTATGTGGTCAGATCCAGCGACGCCTCGGCGTACTCCAACTTGTTGTCGCTGACAAGTTTCCCCTTGCGACGAAGCACCGCCCGCATACGCGCCAAAAGTTCGTTGACGGAAAACGGCTTGGAAACATAGTCGTCCGCGCCTCTGTCCAGCCCGTTCACCTTGTCGTCCTCGCCCGAAAGCGCCGTCAGCATGATGACGGGAGTGTCAAGACGCTTGCGCCTGAGCTCGCTCAAAACCTCGAAGCCGTTCATTTTGGGCATCATCACGTCAAGCAGAATGATGTCGTACATGCCCGTCGACGCAAAATTGAGCCCGTCAACTCCGTCGTAAACGCAATCCACGTCGTATCCGTCCTTGGTGAGCAGCTTGGCGACGGCGCGCGCGAGCTCCTTTTCGTCCTCTACAAGCAAAACTCTCATAGCGACCTCCTTGAATATAAGTATAATATTCCCGCTTTCTTAAATCAATATTAAATAAAATTACGCGAAAAATACGCGCCTTCCCCTTGATATCCGCCGCTCCTTCCGAAAATGGCGCTCCTTGAGCCGAAGCGATGGCGGCGCCCACGCAAACAAAAGTTTTTTTCAAAGCGAAACGCACTAAACAGTGGGACTTGGGGCTTTTCGAGCTTTCCCGTTTGCAATTTAGGGCTTGTATTCTTGCTTTTGTTAATTTATAATTAAACACGTGATAGGTTCGGCATTTTTTGCGGCTTATTCATCGGTCTTGGAGAAAGGAGAATTTTTATGGCAAAAAAACAAAAAGCAGAGCCACTGCTCGACGAGAAGGGCAGACCGCCGCTCAAGCTGGATTATCCGCAGACCATAAAAGTCGGCTTCGCGTTTGCGATCATCATGCTGTTTTGGACGGCGTACGACTTTGTGGTCCCCCTGCTTCTCGAACACGCCTACGGGCTTCCAAACTCGATCAGGGGTTTGATAATGGGCTTGGACAACCTGCTCTCGCTGTTTATGCTTCCGCTGTTCGGCAAGCTGAGCGACAACTCGAAGGGCAAGCTCGCAAAAAAATTCGGACGCCGCACGCCGTTTATTGTGTTGGGCACGCTCGCGTCCGTTCTGCTGATGGTGTTTGTGCCTGTCGCGACCCTCAATCAGCAGAAAAAAGCGAACGCGATATCACAGCAAGTCGAAGCCGATCTCAACAACGACGCATTCATGAACGAGATCCTCTCGGAGTGGTGGGATAAGGGCGAAAAGGCATATTGCGACAAGGCGTATCTCGCGCAAAACGACATAACCACAAAAGAGCAATTTGTTTCCATCCGCTACGACGCCAACTTCACTTCCAAAAAAGCGGTGCTGAACATGATCGGCAAAGAGACCTATTATTACACCGCGGTTTGGGAAGAGGGCAAGGAGCCCGAGACGCGCGAGGTCACGCTCGAACAAAAGGCGCCTAACAGCGACAAGACTTTTGAGGAGATCAAAGACGGCAACACGAAATACAGCAAGTTTGTCGCCTCGGGCATGAATAACTACATATCCGATCAGGTTTATCACAACGTCACCAAAAAGTCGGGCACGACAAGCCTTGCGGTGTATATGGTGATATTGCTGCTTGTGCTGATCTCCATGGCGACGTTCAGAAGCCCCGCGGTCGCGCTTATGCCCGACGTCACGCCAAAGCCGTTACGCTCGCAGGGCAACGCGGTGATCAACCTCTGCGGAGGCATAGGCGGGGCGATAGCGTTTTTGATCTACACGGTCGTGCTGTTTGGCACAAGCCTTTACAACTACGTCATCATCTTCGCCTCGGTGGGCGCGGGCATGTTGCTGTTGCTCGCGGGCTTTATTGCGCTTGTCAACGAGCGGAAAATGGTCAAAAAGTGCGAGGAGATCTGCAAGGAATATGAGATAGACGACTTCGCCGACGACGCGGATTCCTCCGCAAAGGAGTACGCCGCCGAGCTCATCAGAGAGGGCGACGAGGGCGTGGTGGCAAACATCGCAATGGACGCGGAGGCAACCATAGGCGGCACCGCCGCGATCTCGCCCGAAACCTACGAGTATGCAAAACAGGTCGTGGACAACGACAAAAAGCCCTTCAACCTCAAGGAGTGGATGGCAAGCAAAAATCCCAAGACGTGGTGGAACGGCAAGAGCAAAGAGGACAAGTCAAAACTCGTGTCGTTCTGGCTTATCCTCGCCTCCATATTTATGTGGTTTATGGGCTACAACGCGATATCTTCAAACCTTTCCATCTACACGACGAAGGAGCTGAATCTTTCCGCGGGCGTGGCGTCCATCATCTCGGGCGTGAGCATGGGCATCAGCGCGATCGCGTTCATCCCCGTCGGGTATATGGCGGCGAAGATAGGGCGGCGCAAATCCATCATAATCGGATTTGGGCTTGCGGTGATATCCTTTGTGCTGATATTCTTCTTTGTCCGCGCGGATGAAAACGCCATCATTCCCGCCGTGCTCTTCTCGCTGTTCTATCTGATCTCGGGCTTCGGACTTATCATAGCAAACGTCAACACATTCCCCATGGTCACAGAGCTGTCCACGGCGCAGACGGTGGGGCAGTACACGGGCTATTATTATATGGCGACAATGTCCGCGCAGGCGATCACGCCCTTCATTGGCGGCCTCGTCATGGACAGCGCGGGCGGAAACAAATTCCTGTTTGTGTACAGCGCGGCGTGTGTTGCGCTCGCCATACTCCTCATGGTGTTTGTCAAGCACGGCGACAGCGCCATAATCGGCAAGGGCAGGAAGCTGACAAAAGAGGAGAAGAGGCAAATCCGCCTCGACTCGCTGGACAGCGATTGACAGAGATGTTTGAATATGCAAAAGCGCACGGAATCGTTCCGTGCGCTTTTTGACTGCAAGTCGTTTTGTCTCCGTCAAAGTTTGCTGTCCACAAGCGTAAGCAACACGCGCTTGCCGCTTCGCAGATCGATGTACATCATGCTCCCCATTTCCTTGTCAAGCAGGGTAACCCCGTCAACCTCGTCAATTTGAGAGGAAACAAACTCCGCAAGTCTTGCCATCAACGCTTCGATCTCATCCATGGTCACGCCCTCCTAATTGCTTATATATAAAGTTTATAAGTTCTTTTCTCAAACGTCAATACATTTGCCGAGGCTAAATGCATATCGCGCTTACGAAATTTGTCGTATTTTGTCAAAAAGATCGTCGGGCTCAGCGCTGTCGGCAAAAGTTAAGGGGCTTTGCATACGCAAAGCCCCGTTTGTAGTCGATCGCGCCGCGGATCATTCCTCTTTGAGGGTCTCCGCTTTCTTGCGATAGTACGCGCGCTTCTTGGCGGCGTCCTCTTCGTTTTTGGCGAACAGGGTCTTTGCCGCTTCGGGATTGAGTTTGGCGAGGGACGCATAGCGGGTCTCGTTCATGAGGAACGCTTGATAATCTCCCGTGGGCTCCTTGCTGTCTATCGTAAGAGGTCCGTTTTCGGATTGGATCTGATCGGGGTTGTAGCGGAAGAGCTGCCAATATCCGCACTCGACCGCCTTCTTCATCTCGAGCTGGCTGTTGTCCATGCCGCCCTTGATGCCGTGGTTGATGCAGGGAGCGTACGCGATGATGATGGAGGGGCCGTGATACGCTTCCGCCTCGGCGAACGCTTTGACGACCTGATTCATGTCCGCGCCCATCGACACCTGCGCGACGTACACATAGCCGTAGTCCATAGCAAGCAGAGCAAGATCTTTCTTCTTTGTGCGCTTGCCCGTCGCGGCGAATTTTGCAATTGCGCCCGTAGGTGTGGACTTGGACGCCTGTCCGCCCGTGTTGGAGTAGACCTCGGTGTCAAGCACAAGGATGTTGACGTCCTCGCCGCTTGCAAGCACATGGTCCACGCCGTTGTAGCCGATGTCGTATGCCCAGCCGTCGCCACCGACGATCCAAATGGACTTTTTGATGAGGCAATCCTTCATCTGTTCAATCTTCTTCAACAGATCGAGCGCCGCTCCGTTTGCCGTTTTCAGCTCTGCGGGAAGGAGAGCGAGGATCGCGTCCGCCGCCGCCTCCGAGCCTTGTGCGTCAAACTTGGCTTCCAGCCACGCGTTGAGCGCCTTGCCAAGCTCCTCGGACACGCCGAGCGCAAGCAGTTCGTTGACGTAAGAGGACAGGACGTTGCGCCTTGTCTCGTACGCAAGATGCATGCCATAGCCGAATTCCGCGTTGTCCTCGAACAGGCTGTTTGCCCATGCGGGGCCTCTGCCCTTGTCGTTGACCGTGTAGGGGCAGGTGGGCGCGCTTCCGCCGTAAATGGAGGAGCATCCCGTTGCGTTTGCGATCAACATTCTGTCGCCGAACAGCTGAGTCATCAATTTGACGTAAGGCGTTTCGCCGCAGCCTGCGCATGCGCCGGAGAACTCGAACAGCGGCTTCTTGAACTGACTGTTTTTGAGGTTCACGCTCTTGATGGGAGCGGTGGTCTCCTTCATTGCCTCGACGTACTCCCAATTGTGTGCGTCAAGCGCAATGGACTCGTCCAAAGGTATCATGGTGAGCGCCTTTTCCTTTGCGGGGCAGACCGCGACGCAGTTGGAGCAACCCGTGCAGTCGAAGGGGCTGACCTGAATGCGGAACTCATAGCCCTTGAAGCCGATCGCGGGCTTTGTCTCAAACCCTTCGGGTTTGTCCGCAAGCTCTTCCGCGGTCGCGAGGACGGGACGGATGGTTGCGTGCGGGCAGACCAGCGAGCAGCGGTTGCACTGTATGCAGTTTTCCTTGATCCACTTGGGGACGTTGACCGCTATGCCGCGCTTTTCGAACTTCGTGGTGCCCGTGGGGACGATGCCTCTGGGATCGAACGCGGACACGGGCAGTTTGTCGCCCTCTTGCGCGGTGATGGGTGCGATGAACGCCTTGAAATACTCGTCGTCGGGGACTTCGAGAGGCGCGGCGCCCGTGGTCGTGGTCGCCCAGCTTTGCGGATAATTGACCTCTTTGAGCTCGGCGATGGCGTTGTCCACGCAAGCGTTGTTCATTGCGACGATCGCGTCGCCCTTCTTACCGTAGGACTTTTTGATCATCTCCTTCATATAGCGCTCTGCGTCCTCGTAAGGAATGACGTTTGCCAATTTGAAGAATGCCGCCTGCATGACCGTGTTGACGCCCTTTTTCGCGCCAAGCTCGGTGATGACCTTCAAGCCGTCGAGGGTGTAGAACTTGATATGCTTCCTTGCGATCATGTTCTTCATGCTTGCGGGCAGTTTGGTGTCCATCTCCTCGGGCGCCCACTGCGAGTTGAGCAGGAAGGTGCCGCCTTCTTTGAGGTCGGACAGCATGTCGTAGCGAAGCACGTAGGACTCGTTGTGGCAAGCCACAAAGTCCGCTTGGTCAATGAGATACGTACTGCGGATGGGCTTGTCCGAGAAGCGCAGGTGGGAAATGGTGATGCCGCCCGACTTCTTGGAGTCGTATGCGAAATATGCCTGCGCGTATTTGTCGGTGTGGTCGCCTATGATCTTGATGGAGTTTTTGTTTGCGCCCACAGTGCCGTCGCTGCCAAGCCCGTAGAACTTGCAGGAGATCGCGCTTGCGTCGGACGCGTCTATCTTTTCGGTGATCTCGAGGGAGTGTCCCGTCACGTCGTCCGTGATGCCGACGGTGAAGCGATCCTTCTTTTCGCCCGCCATGTTTGCGTAGATCGCGTTGACCATGGAGGGGTTGAACTCCTTGCTGCCCAAGCCGTAACGGCCGCACAGCACTTGCTTCTTCACGCCGAACTCGTTGAGAGCGGACACGACGTCAAGATACAGAGGCTCGCCCTGAGCGCCGGGCTCCTTCGTCCTGTCCATGACCGTGATGACCTTGACGGACTCGGGGATTGCGTCCACAAACGCCTTTGCGGGGAAGGGGCGATAGAGCCTGACTTTGAGCAAGCCGACCTTGTGGCCTCTTGCGTTGAGATAGTCCACGGTCTCCTCGCAAGCCTCCGCGCCGCTGCCCATGATGACGATCACTCTGTCCGCGTCGGGAGCGCCGTAATAGTCCACGAGGTGATATTTCCTGCCCGTGAGAGCGCTTACTTTGTCCATCTGCTCCTGCACGATCGCGGGAACGGCGTCGTAATATCTGTTTGAAGCCTCTCTGTTTTGGAAGTAGATATCCGGGTTTTGAGCGGTGCCTTGCTGATGCGGATGCTCGGGGTTGAGCGCACGCGCGCGGAACTCCTCCACCTTTTTGAAGTTGACAAGGCTCTTGATCTCGTCATACTCGATGACGTCGATTTTGTCCACTTCGTGAGAAGTGCGGAAGCCGTCGAAGAAGCTGAGGAAAGGAACGCTGGATTCGATCGTGCTCAGATGCGCGACAAGCGCAAGATCCATGACCTCTTGCACGCTGTTTGACGCGAGCATGGCAAAGCCTGTCTGACGGCACGCCATGACGTCCGAGTGGTCGCCGAAGATGTTCAGCGCGTGCCCTGCGACGCTTCTTGCCGAAACATGAAACACAGAGGGGAGCAATTCGCCCGCGATCTTGTACATGTTGGGGATCATCAGCAGCAGTCCTTGCGACGCCGTGAACGTGCTTGTAAGCGCGCCCGCCGCCAAAGAGCCGTGTACTGCGCCGGCAGCGCCTGCTTCGGATTGCATTTCAGCAATTCTCAGCACGTTGCCAAAGATGTTTTTTCTGCCCTGACCTGCCCAATCGTCGCAGTTTTCCGCCATAGGCGACGACGGAGTGATGGGGTAGATTGCCGCCACGTCCGAAAACGCATACGCGATATGCGCCGCAGCGGTATTGCCGTCAATGGTCATTTTCTTCATATCGGGATTTACCTCCAAATAGTTGTCGTATTGTCATACGTGCGCCACGCGCACTCTAATTATTATAGCTATACAAAAGAATTAAGTCAACCGCCTGTCAACAAACTTTGAACAAATTTTGACAAAGCGCAAAAAGCCCGGACCCGTCTGTCAAAACTCCTTTCGTCCCTCTGTGGAAGAGTCGTTTGAGGCGGGAGGCGCGGGCGGCAGAAAATCGAGGATCACCGCCCACTCTTTCAACAGCCTCTCCATGCCGAAAGAGGCGTTCGCGGGGCTTGTGGAGGGCAGGCGGAGCGCCATGTCCGCAAGCTCGGGGTGGAAGGCGACAAGGTTTTGATACGAGGCGTTTCCGTTGCAAAAGATCTTGCAGATCTTGCTTCTTGCGACAAGCGCGGGGATGTTCGCGGGGACGACGTTTGATATCTTGCTGTCCGAACTACCGTCAATGTCGCACTCCTCAACGCTGTCGTACAGCGCGACGCCGCGGCGATTCAGGACGGCGATACGCTCGTCTGTCGGGACGTCGTACAGCCTCTCGCCGAGAAGAGCGGACATGACCTTCCAAAATCTGTTTTGCGGATGCATATAAAAGAAGTTGCGCTCCACAGACATGACCGAAGGCACGCTGCCCAAAATGAGCACGCGCGCCTCGTCCGTGATCACCGCTCCAAACGGATGTTTAACATGCCGTTTTTGCATGATAAAGCCCTCTTTTTGTCACTTGATGATGTAAACTTTGCTTTGATGCTTTTCGAGGACGACCTTTGTTTCGCCGCTTGTTTTCAGGGTCTGTCCGCTCCATTGTTCCTCGAGGTCGTAGGACTCCTTCTTTGCCATGCGCACATATTCGTCGTCCACGAGGCGACGGATATCGTATTTTGCCTTTGCCCCTCTTGCGGATTTGTTGAAAAAGCAGAGCGCCACGCTTCCGTCCTCAAGCGGTTTGGCAAGGACGTCCACGCGTCCCTTTTTGACGCGCTTTGCCTGTTTGCACAGCTTGTCCTGATTTATGGCGATGAGGCGTTTGTTCAGCACTATGCCTTTCACCTGCTCGTCCATTTTGCGTATGTCGTTGCCCAAGATGAGGGGCGCGTTCATCATGCACCACAGCGAAAAGTGGGAGACGTTTTGATTGTAGCTCAGCTTGCCGTTGCCCACCTCAAGCATGTCGGGATCGTTGTAATGTCCGACTCCCGAATATTTGTACAGCTTGACGTTGTGCTCGTAGATCATCTTGATCCAGAACCACCACGGGCGGATGTCGGGAGTCGTGCGCCAAAGGTTGCCCGCTTTTGCTCCCCACTTGTACGGCTTGCCGAAGCCCCATTCGCAGATGGAAAACATGATGGGTTTGACGGGCGCGCCCGTTTCCTCCGCCACGCGCGCTGCGCCCTCTTTAAGAGCTATGCCCATGCGGCGATATTGATACATTTCGCTGTCCGCGCCGCAGGCGATGGGGTTGAACAGCTTGATTGTGTTTTTGCCCGCTTTGAGGCGCACGACGGTTTGGAACCTCGCTGTGACGTTGTGCTTCTTTTGCGAGGGAATGTGCAGTTCGTATTCCTCTTCGCCGTTCACTTTCGCGATCAGATATTTTTCGTATTGACCATGCTTTTTTATGTTGACGGAAAGGACGTATTCCCCGTCCTTTTCCACCTCTATGTTGTTAAAGGATATGCTTCCGAGGTTTTTGTCAAGCCCGGATACGTAAACGCCGTTCGGCAATTTTTTGTCGTGCATAAAGCGCGCAAGCCCGCCGAGCACTCCGTTTTGCACGCTGTATTCCGTGGGCTTCCCGTCAAATTCGGAAATACCTATGCTGTACACGAGGGGCGCGTAGCAGGGTATGGGAATGTTGTGACAGAAGTCGTATTTGAAATATTCCACTCCCCATTTTGCGAGGGTGTAGGCGTCCTGTCTCTCGCGGCCGAGGCTTGCGGGCAGATCCTCGCAAGTCAAGGTCCCGTTTGATGTGTAGGCGCCCAACTTCATGCCAAGCTCCCGCACCTTGTCCGCGACGTACGCGATTCCGTGCGGAAACGCCTCATAGTCCCCGATCAGGTCTCCGCCGAGCGTCCTTTCGCTCGACTGCCAGTTGTCGTCGAGGTTGACGTAGCGATATCCCGCGTCCGTAAGTCCGTTGTCCTTCATGGCGCGCGCGATCTCCAAGATCAGGTCCTCCGAGATGCGGTTGCGGAAGGTGTTCCAACTCGACCAGCCCATGGGCGGGGTGGACGCGACGCCGTTTGAGTAGTCCTCGAAGGCGGGCGCGTTGCTTACGGGCTTGCTCTTTATGAACAGCCGTTTGAGATAGCATATCGGGCACATACCGTTTCTTTTCATAATTTTCACTCCATACGCTTTATGCAAACATTATGGCATATCCGCGTTTTCCCGTCAAGAAGCAAAAAGCGCGGCGCGCTCCCGAAAATTTGCGAATATTTGCGGAAACACCCCTTTTTTTGATTGCTTTTTTTTGAAAATAATACTACATTATTAGCGCAAATTCGGAGAGAAGTATGGCAAAGACAAAGGCGGCGAAGATGGATTATACGGATATGGCGCACGGCCCGCTGATGAGGAAGCTCATTGCGTTGGCGCTTCCGCTTGCCTTTTCGGGCATACTTCAATTGCTTTTCAACTCCGCGGACCTCGTGGTCATAGGACAGTTTTCAAAGACGAGCACGGAATCCCTTGCCGCCGTCAGCTCAAACAACGCGCTCATCAGCCTCATTGTCAACGTGTCCATAGGGCTTGCCGTAGGGGCGAACGTCGTCATGGCGCACGCGATAGGCTCCAAGGACATGGACAAGGCGCAGCGCGCTCTGCACACTTCCATATTGCTGTCCGTCATCTGCGGGATGATAGTGGGCGTGATAGGCGTGTTTTGCGCGAGATATTTCCTCGTTTGGATGAAGACGGACCCCGAGGTGCTGGACAAGGCGACGGATTATTTGAGCATATATTTCATGGGCTCTCCCGCAAACATAATCTACAATTTCGGCGCGGCGATCTTGCGCGCGAAAGGGGACACGAAGCGCCCCTTGCTATATCTTGCAATAGCGGGAGTGCTCAACGCCTGCCTCAACCTCTTTTTTGTGATAGTCGTGGACCTAGACGTCAAGGGCGTGGCGATCGCCACCATCATTTCGCAATACATATCCATGGCTTTGGTGATCGCGGCGCTTATGCGGGAAAAGGACTATTGCAAACTGCATTTCAAAAAGCTCGCGATAAGAAAGAGGGAGTTGCTCGACATCGTGAAGATAGGGCTTCCGTCCGGCATACTCAGCTCTTTCTTCTCCATTGCAAACGTCATCATACAGTCTGGGATAAATACGTTCGGCAAAGCACTCATGGCGGGCAACGCGACGGGCGCGAGTTTGGAAGCGTACGTCTATACGTCCATGAACGCCGTGTCCAACTCCGCCACGACCTTCGCGGGGCAGAACTACGGCGCAAAGCAGTATGACCGCATCAAGCGTACAATGTGGGACGGCATGTTGCTCACCCTCATCATCAGCGTGGTCCTCGGCGGGATAATTTTGCTGTTGGGCAAGCCCCTCGCCTCGATCTATTCAAAAGACCCCCTCGTCATCCAATACGCCAACGACAGGATGAAAATCATCCTGCCCATCTACTTCGTGTGCGGAATGGTGGAGGTCATCGTCGGTTGCCTTAGAGGCATGAACTATGCGATCGTGCCCATGATCCCGTCCTTCCTCTGCGTGTGCGTGTATCGTATCATTTGGGTCTACACCGCGTTCAGGTCCGTCCGAACCCCTCTCGTGCTGTATCTTTCCTATCCCATAAGTTGGGTCCTCAACATAGCCATAGACGGCGTTTTGTTCGCGATATTCTACCATATCATGACAAGGCCCGCGCCCGCCATGCGCCGCTGTATCAAACAGGATCTCTATTGCCACGAAACGCCATAATAGGAGCAAAAAATTCGGAAGGATACAAAAAAACGCTTTACAAAAAGGGGATAAACTGTTATATTGAAAATATCTTAAAACATAGGAGATTTTAACATGAGCCAATTCGATCAAATTTGCAGAGAATTCGAACAACTCTCACCCGCAGATTATGTCAACATCGTCGGCGAAAAGTCCGTCAACATCATTCAGGTGCTCCAAGCTGCGTTTGACAACAACGCGCAAGACGTCATCAACACCTACGCGTCCTTCCTCGTCAGCGTCATCGCCGCGGACGGCCGCATGACAGAAGAGGAGTATCTCGTTTGCTCCCCCGTGTTCGAGGCATTCTTCGGCGACTCCATTGACTTCAACCAGATCATGCAACTCGTCAAGTCCACTCTGAACAACGAAGCAAACATCAGAAGCTATGTCGATTCCATCGTCGACGCTCTCGGCGAAGTCGACCTCAGCATCAAGTCCGACATGGTCACCGTAGCGCTTGCAATATGCGCTGTGGATGGGAAGGTGTCGGATGCGGAGAAGCGCTGGATCTCTCGTCTCATGGACTAAAACGGCGCTATTGAGCGACTGACTGTGTCAGCGCCCCCTGCCCGCCAAGTCATGTACAAAGTGTACATTTGGCTTGTCGTTCAGGGGGCGCTTCCTTGTCATTCATCTCAATATCGCCGTTTTAGTACAAAACACCACTATTGAGCGACTGACAGTGTCAGCTATATTCCCAAAATTAAGATAGAGAGTCCCCGGGGTCCCCATCAAAATGCGTAGCGTTTTCATGGTGTGGGATTGGGCTTGTCATTCAGGGGGCGCTTCCTTGTCATTCATCTCAATATCGCCGTTTTAGTTAAAAACGTTGCTATTTGACGCTATGCGTTGTCAACAGCCCTATCCCTCACTGTCATGTACTACATGTACATTAGGCAGTTCGGGATAGGGCTGTTTCCTAGCCTAGCATTCAAATATCGCCGTTTTAGTAAAGAAACATTTCTATTTGACGCTTTGCGTTGCAAGTTTTATTTTCCCATATCATAATACAACAGTTTGTACGAGTGATTTCACGGGGTCCCCATCAAAACATGCAATGTTTTTATGGGGTAAAAATGTCAAGCCCCACAAAAGCGCGGAGCGTTTTCATGGGGCGTTGAGTTTGCCGATTGACGGGGTTTTGGGTTTTTTCTTTCCCTTTTTATCCTTTTCCGTTACTTGCGGAGGGGATTATTTTGTGTAAAACACTTTGCCTGCGTACGGTCTCATGACGGAGGCGAAACTGCCGTCGTAGACGGACGCGATCTCGGTTGCGCCTTCGGGGATATACTTGGCGAAGCGTTTGCAGGGCACGGGTTTGTCGCTGAGGTTGAGCACGACGGTCAACTTCGAGCCGTCGTCCGCGATCTTGTCGTAGACAAACAGGTGTTTGTCGTGTTTGAGGTGGATCACGAAGCGCCCGTAGATCGCCGCTTCCTTGTACTGTTTGCGCAAAGCGATGAGTTTGCGATAGAAGTTCAGCAAGGAGTTGGGATCCGCTTCGTTCGCGGCGACATTGACCTCTTTGTAGTTCGGGTTGACGGTGAACCACGGCTCCGCTTGGCTGAAGCCCGCGTTTTCCGCGTCGCTCCACTGCATGGGAGTGCGGGCGTTGTCGCGAGCGGCGGTATGGGCGACCTTCAAAATGTGTTTGTTTGAAAAGCCGAATTTGCGCATAAGGTCTCTTACGCAGAAGGTGGATACGTCCTTGAACTGCGCCCACGGGTCGCTGCCTTCGGGGTATTTGTCATAGAAGAGGGAAGTCATTCCGATCTCCTGTCCCTGATACACAAACTGAGTCCCGCTGAGGAAGGTGTACATGATGGCAAGCGCTTTGCCGCTTTCCACGCGATATTTTTCCTCGTTGCCGTAGCGGGAGATGATACGCGGCTGGTCGTGGCTTTCGATATAGTTTGCGTTCCACGCCTTGCCGTACAGTTTGGTCTGCCAATTGTTGTATGCCTTTTTGAGCTTGCGGAGGCTGAAGGGCACGTGCACCCAACTTACGATGATGCAATCCGCCTCCATGTGTTGGAAGCCGATCAACATGTCAAGTTGTTTCCCCTCGCCTTGCGCGTACTGCAGCGCGAGGTCGGGAGTCGTCATGGGGGACTCGCCTATCTGAACGGCGTCGTAGTCCTTGAGCACTTCGCGATATTCCGCAAGATATTCGTGGATATGCGGGCCGTTGTTGTAGTGCTCCATGCCGCGGGAGGCGGGCATAAACGGATTGCCGTTGGGAAGCCCCTCCGCCTTGCTTATCTGAGTGATGACGTCCTCTCTGAAGCCGTCCACGCCCATATCCAGCCAAAAGCGCATGACCTGTTTCAACGCCTCGCGCACGGCGGGATTGTCGTGATTGAGGTCGGGTTGCCCCTTGTCGTAGAGGTGCAGATAAAACTCTCCTCTCTCCTCGCAATATTCCCACGCGGAGCCGGGGAAGGTGGACATCCAATTGTTGGGGGCTTTTTTGCCGTCCTTGCCCTTGCCCTTGCGCCAAATATAGAAGTCCGTGTATGGCTCTATGCGCTTGACGCTCTTTTTGAACCACTCGTGTTGGTCCGAGGTGTGATTGATGACAAGATCCAGCAGGACCTTCATGCCGAGGGAGTGCGCCTTGTCCAGCACCTGCTTGAAATCCTCCAGAGTGCCGTATTCGGGATTTATGTTGCAATAGTCCGCAATGTCATAGCCGTAGTCCGCTTGCGGAGAGGGATACAGCGGGGAAAACCAAACCGCGTCCGCGCCCAAGCTCTTTATGTATTCCAACTTGCCAAGGACCCCTTTCAAATCGCCTATGCCGTCGCCGTTGCCGTCCGCAAAGGACCTCGGCCAAACCTGATACAGGGTCATCTCCTTAAACCACTTTCTTTCTTCCATATTCGTCCCCTTTGAGAGTTGATAATATTATACTACAATTTTTTTCCATACATTTCAAGAGAAAAATAAAATCCCTCCGAAACGTTTCGGAGGGGAGAGGGTCAAAAACGCTCAGGCGGCTTCCTTTACCGTCAGCTTGACGGAGGGAGTGAACGTCAGCTTGTCAAGACAGTGTTCGGGCAGGTCCCTGCCCACGGATTGATACGCCTTTGCCTGCACGCCCAAAAAGTCGATATCGCTTTCAAGCGCCGTCCGCATAAGGCGATTCAGTTTGTCGGTCAGCTCTTTGGCAAGCGCGTTCGCTGCCTCTTTGACAAGCGAGTCCGCGCCCGTCACCACCTTTCCGTCGCTCAAAAACTGTATGTCCAGCAGGTTGACGGACAGCTCTATCTTCGCGCTTACGTTTTTGCCTTTTGCGGTGGTTTTGACGCTTTTGTCCAGAATTTTGAACTCCACCGTCCCGCCGTTTTTTGCGGTGTAATTCAGGGAGCCGCGCGTGTCATTGGACAGATATATCGCAAGTATCTCGGACAGCTCCTCGTCAAGCACGATCGACTTGTCGTGGTCGAACGCGAGCGTGCGGGAGAGGTCGAACTCGAAATTGTCCTTCAATTCGCCCTGCTGATCCATGGGCTGATCCTGCATCTTTACGGCGGTGATGTAGGGTATCGCCGTGGCTTGACTTCGGGACATGGAGCTTGCAAGCATGTCCTTTGCGGTGGTCTTGATAAGCCCGTCCGTGCCCTCGCTGTTGGCAAGCGCGGACTGCAAAAAGAAGGGCGCGCTGACTGTGGAGCCTATGCGGACGGCAAGCATTTCTCTTGGGGTTTTGTCCCCTGTGACAATGATCGCCTGCTCGCGCAAAGCGTACATCAACGTCAGCGGATATATCAGCTGAAGATGATCGAGTTTAAGCGCGGTTCTTGACAGAAAAAGCACTTCACAATGCGCAAGCGATACGGTCAACCCTATTTTCCGCGATATTCTGTCCAACGCGCCCGATATGGTCTTGCCCCTGTCCGTGTAGGTTTCGTAGGTGGTCTGCGCGGAGGATTCGCTTGCCGATGACGCCATGATGATGGTCTGAGTGGTCACTTCAAACTCCTTTGTCTGTTCGTCGAAATCCACTCCCGTCCCCACCACAATTGCGGTCTTTGTCAGCGCGGGGCTTTTGACCACTCTGCCGAACAGAAACAGAAACGCGATCGCAAGCAACAGGACCGCCCACTTTGTGCGTTTGACGTATGAAACAACGTTCAATTTTTTCATGTCAGCTTTCCTCCGTGACGTCAAGTGTGCCGTTGTCCAATGCGGGGAAACTCTCCTGCGAGCTCTCCTTGAAGTCGGACATTATGTTGTCCGCAAGGCTGTGAGGCCGAGTGGGCGAGGGCAGGGGATAGGGGATATACTCCGCCCCGAGGGACGCGTAGACGCCTTTCAGACGCCGCTTTGTCGCAACGGCGTCAAACAGCATCGCAAAGGGCAGGATCACCGCGAGCGCGGTGAGCGCATATCCCATCCCTCGGACGGCAAATTCCGCCGCCTCCTGCGCGGATGGGACCACGGCTATGACCGCGATCACGGCAAGGGGAAAGAGGGTCGCCATGGGCGCGCGGGTGCGCGTCGCCCTCTCCCCCGCGGCGATCGCTCCGAAGTAGATGAAGGACAGCGCGAGTATGGCAAGCGAGACTGCGCAAAACAGGTTGCTCCACTCCATTCTGCCTATGTCCGTAGTCAGCTGATTGAAGCCCGCGGTGTGGATCAGCAGGTCCGTCACCATTTTCAGCGCCTCGCCGTAGGTGGCGACCCCCAGCGCGATCACGATTGCGACAAGCCCGAAGGATATCGCGATCGAGGCGGAAACATAGGGTAGCCGCTTGTTTTTTATGCGCAAAAAGGCAAAGGGCAGGGCGTCTCCCAGCCAAAGCCCGTAGCGGGGCAGATTGGCAAAAAACCGCGAAGGAGGAAGGGCGAACACGGGCAGATTTCGTCCGAAGTCTAGGGTAGTGTCGTAAAACACGAGGTTGAAAATGATGAACGCCGCGACGACGGGGATGAAGATCTCGCAAGTCCGCGCGATGGAGCGCGAGCCTTTTATGCCCATATATACGATGGGCGCGAGGAACAGCAGATACAAAAGCGCGGGCTCCACGCCGCCGAAAAGCTCCTGCGCAAGATAGGACACGCAATAGCAGAAGTAGAACGTCCCTTTCAGCACAAGCCATATGGAAGCCGCGCCGCAACAGAGCCTGTACAGCCTGCTCCCACTGCACCGCAAGAGGTCGTCCCCTTGCATGCGCGCAAACGCGAACACGGCGGCAGTGACGCCTATCTCGATCGCGGACATCGCAAGGTACGCCCACAGGGTGGACGATCCGTATGTCTCCGAGACCACGCCGGGCGCGGAGGACAGCTTGAACGCTATGCAGAGCGCAAAGAGGACGCAACCCGCTTGCGAGTTGTACACTGTGCCCGCTGGGAGATTTTTGTACAATCCATGCCGTATTTTGAGATTTTTCATAGTCAATGTTTCCTCATGCGAGTGCGGTTTGGGGTGGGGATCGAGTACGGGCGGCGCACCATGGACACGGTCCCGCTTTTGAAAACGCCGTCTTGCAGGTCGGGGTTTATGCGGGGCGCGTAGGGCGCGAGATACGGCGTCCCGTAGTTGTCCAAACCCGCGAGATAGCCGATAAGGACGATGGACAAGATGATCATTCCGACAAAGCCCGTCACCGCGCTTATGCACAAAAACACAAGCCGCAAGATTGACATTGTTCCAACCTGATCGGGCACGCAGAATATGCCTATCGCAGACAGCGCGATCACAAGCACGGACGGCGAGGATATCAGCCCCGATTTGACCGCGGTGTCCCCAAGCACGATCGCGCCCACCACGGACAGGGATATCCCAAGATAGCGCGGCATGCGAATGGAGGCTTGATTGAGCACTTCAAACAGCACGAGCACGACAAGCATTTCTATCGCGGGCGGGAAGGGTATGCCCGTGGTCGCCGCCATGAGGGTCATCAAAAATTTCAGGGGCAGGAGCTGTACGTGATAGGTTTGCAGGGCGATATATGCGCCGGGCAGAAGAATGGTAAGCAGAGCGCCCAAGATGCGGAATATCCTTATCATAGAGGCGCGCCAATCCCCCGAATAGTAGTCGTAGCCGTCCTGCACGTCCTCGAAGATCAGATAGGGCAGGGTGACTACGATGGGGGAGCCGTCCACTATGATCGCCACGCGTCCTTCAAGCAATTTCGCGCTTGCGACGTCCGGCTTTTCGGTGGTGCCCGCTTGCAGGAATATGGACGTGGGCTTCGCCTGCAAAAAGCTGAGGATATATGCGCTGTCTATCACGCCGTCTATGTCAATTTTGCTTATCTTTTCGTATATCTGTTTGACCACCGTTTTGTCCGCGACGCCGTTTATATGCAACACCGCGACAGAGGTGGAGGAATATCTTCCCACCTGAAAGGTCTTTACGACAAGATCGGGGGATTTTATCCTCCGCCTCATCATGGACAAATTTGTCTTTATCTCTTCGATGAAGCCCTCGCGCGGGCCTTTGAGCACGCTTGACGTAGGGGGTTCGGTCACCGAACGCTTTTCGGGTTTGCGCAACGAAAACACAAACGCGGAGTCCTCGCCGTCCACAAACAGCGCCGCGTCCCCCTCCGCGATGGGGCCCGGGGCGGATATCAGCGGGATCTCGGCGGCCTCTTCGGAAAAGTTGACCAACTTTTTGAGGCTCTCCGCGTACGGAGGCTCGAAGGATTCGGCGGCGGACAGCGGGGCGATTATGCTTTGCTCAAACAGCAATCTGTCTATCCCGCCGTCAAGGAACGCGAACGCGCAACGCTTGCCCGCGATGGTAAGCTCGCGCAGTTTCAAGTCGTCGCTCTCGCAAAAAGTGGCTCTGAGTTGTTGCAAAATGTCCTCTGTTTTCACGCATGGATTATTGCCAAGCGGGGCGGGTTTATTCAAGAGAGCGCATTTGACAATATTTGCATCGAAGGATTGAATATCCGCGCTTGACAATGTGCAAGGGATAGAATTATAATACTTATAAGTATTAAGCGGGAGCGCGTGCGTATGTTGACTGTAAAATTCGTCACGGGGGAAGAACTTGAGGACGTCTACAAGGTTTTGCACGTCCAAGGCTCTCCGTTCGGCGCGAATTTCGTCATGTTCGAGGGGGAGGCTCCCCGCGCGATCGTCACGCTGAGCGTAGGCGTGGAGGAATGTCCCGTCGCGACCATAAAAAGATTGCAATTTGCGGACGGGATAGAAGAGGGCGACAAGCTGTTTTTCATGCATGCGATCATGTTCAAGCTGAAAGAGGGCAGTCCCGTCCTCATAAAGGCGGACAAAGGGCTTGAATATCTTGCCAAATTCGGCTTTGAAGAAGGAGAGGACGGCATGTTGCAAATACTGTCCGAAGATATAAACCTATACTACAATTGCGGAGGCGGAAAAAGATAATGGACGTCGGAAATTTCATAGAAAACTTCATTGACGAGGACATTGCGCAGGGCAAAGTCGAGGAGATCGTCACTCGTTTTCCTCCCGAACCCAACGGATACTTGCATATCGGGCACGCAAAGGCTTTGTGCATCAATTTCGGCGTAAAGGAAAAATATCACGGCAAATGCAACCTTCGCTTTGACGACACCAACCCCGCCAAAGAGGACGTGGAGTATATGGAGTCCATCAAAGCGGACATCAAATGGCTGGGCTTCGAATGGGACGGGCTGTATTACGCAAGCGACTATTTCGGCAAAATGTACGAGTGCGCGGTCAAGCTGATCAAGGACGGCAAGGCGTACGTCTGCGACCTCTCCGCCGAGCAGATCAGCGCGACAAGGGGCAGTTTCAACGTCCCGGGGCAGGAGAGCCCGTACAGAAATCGCTCTGTGGAGGAGAACCTCGACCTCTTCGAGCGCATGAAAAACGGGGAGTTTGCTGACGGCGAAAAGGTGCTGAGGGCAAAGATAGACATGTCCTCGCCCAACATCAATATGCGCGATCCCGTGATCTATCGCATATGCCACGCAACGCATCCGCACACCTTGGATATGTGGTGCATATATCCCATGTATGACTTCGCGCATCCCATCGAGGACGCGATAGAGGGCATCACGCACTCGCTGTGCTCGTTGGAGTTTGAAAACCATCGTCCCCTTTACGATTGGGTCACCTTGAATTGCGGCTTCGACCCGAGGCCGAGGCAGATAGAATTTGCGAGGCTCAACCTCACGCACACGGTCATGAGCAAGCGCTTCATCAAAAAGCTCGTGGACGAGGGCATAGTTTGGGGTTGGGACGATCCCAGACTCTCCACGCTGTCGGGCATCAGGGAGAGGGGATACACTCCCGAGGCAATCAAGGACTTTTGCAATCGCATAGGCGTCGCAAAGGCGGACAGCGAGGTGGATATCGCCATGCTCGAGCATTGCGTGCGCGAGGACCTCAACCTCAAAGCGCAAAGGGCAATGGTAGTCACAAAGCCCTTGAAGCTGATCATCGACAACTATCCCGAGGGCAAGACCGAGATCTTGCAGATTGAAAACAATCCGCAAAAAGAGGGTTCGGGCACGCATCCCGTGACCTTCTCGCGCGAACTGTACATTGAACAGGACGACTTCTCTTTGGATCCTCCGCCCAAGTATTTCCGCTTGAAGCCGGACGGCATCGTGCGACTCAAAGGCGCGTATATCGTGCGCTATGCGGGTTGCGACAAGGACGCGGACGGCAACGTGATCGCCGTGCATGCGGAATATCTCGAGGGCACGAGGTCGGGCGAAGAGGGCGCCGGCATGAAGGTGAAGGGCACAATTCATTGGGTCAATGCCAACGATTGCGCGGATGTCACGCTCAACATGTTCGACTATCTCATCAAAGACGGGGACGGCGACTATATGGACAGGCTCAATCCCAATTCGCTGACGGTGCTTCACGGCAAGGCGGAAAGGCTTGTCGCCGAGGCTCCCGTGCACACTCGTTTCCAATTCCTGCGCGAGGGCTACTTCATCAAGAGGAACGAGAACAACGAGTTCAACAGCATCGTAGGGCTCAAAGACAGCTACAAAGGCAATTGATCCGACTTGCATGGTACGGGCAAGCGGCAACAAGAGGGTGAAATATGTTTGTTTGTAAAATTTGCTCAAGCGAGGTGAGAGCGGGACAGGCGTTTTGTCCCACATGCGGCGCGGACGTGGTGGAAAACTACGAGACCGTTTGTCCCGTATGCGGCGCCAAAAACGTCGGCGGGAGCAGATATTGCGCTAAATGCGGCGGGATATTGCCCGTTTTGCGCAAGCCCGTGTGTTCGGTTTGCGGCTCGAAAAATCTGCCGGGAGCCATGTTCTGCGTAAGTTGCGGCGCTCCGCTTGCCGTGGAGGGGGAGACTCACTCGGACGGAGACATCCTCGAAGCGCGCAAAGCCAAAATGACCGTGGACGCCATGCAACGCGATCGTATGGTGGCGGTGGAAAGAGAGCTTGCCGAAAAGAGGGCGCGCGCGGACGAGGAACGCGAAGAGGCTATGCGCGAGGTGGAAAACTATCGCGCGGATTGCGAAAGGGACTATCAAAAGCGCGTGCAGATCGTGGAGGAGTACAAGGCGAAGCTGGAAGCGTTCGGCTCGGAGGACGTCGAGTTGATGAAGCGTATGGCGTTCGCGCTTCGCGAGTACGCAAAATACTACGCCGATCCCTACTCTCAGCTTGACGAGGACGAGATAGAGGGGGAGACATACGTTTGTCCCGCGTGCGGCACCGTCAACCCACTCAACGTCACGGCATGCACAAATTGCGGCAGAAACAAGGCGCGCGCACTGCTGTTGCTTGCAAAGGGCAAGATCACAAGGCATCCGCCCGTCAGGCGCAAGCGCAAGGTCATAGAGGCTCCCGCAAACGACATCGCGGGGGAGAGAATGCCCACTCTAGAGGAGTTTGCTCGGAGCAGAGAACAGGAGGAGGCTCCCGCTCCCGCCGAGGAGAGGAGAGAGCCGCCCGCAAACTTCTCTGGGCCATCGCAAGCGGGAGGATTTTTCCCGCCGTACGGATATCCGTATCCCATGCAGCCGTACGCTTCGCCCGCCGCGGGCTACGCTCCGCCCTTCCTGATGGGCGCGGACGGAAAGCCCTATCAGATGCCGCCGATCGTACAGCCCGTAGCATTTGTGCCTTATGTGACGCAGGAACAGCCGCTTATGCAATATTCCCCCGCCGAGGAGAGGAGGCCCGCTCCCGCGACTCAACCTGCGGCGCCCGTAAAACCCGCGGAAAAGAAGCCTCAAAAAGGGGACAAAGGGGACAAGGCAACCGACAGAGGAGACAAGGTTTAACATATGTCAGAGCATAGGTCAAAACCCAATCGCAACGTGGACGACGCGGGCATAAGGCTTGCGCCCACTCCCGTGCAAAACGCGAGCTATCATGTGATGCCTGCCGTGAGGCAGGAGTTTGTCATTGAGCCGCATATGGTTCTGGACGATCCCGAAGCGGGGGACAAAACGAGGCAAACCGAGTCCACCGCCAACGATTTTCAGCCCAAAAAGCAGGATATCTCGAAAAAATGGAAGCGTCGCCGCAGAAGCAAAAACATGATCGTGGGCGCGATCATGCTTGCCGTAAGCCTCGTCGTGATCTTGCCCTACATTTTGGGCGCGACGGGGGTGATGCTTGACTCTCTTCCTTTCAGGTACGTGCCCGTGCGCTACAACGTTTTGCACAACATCATAGAGGCGTTCAAGATCACCGCGCAAAACGGCTGGAAGGGGCCTGTCGTCAACCAAGTGTGGATAAACGAAGTGCCCGATCTTATGCTTGCCGTGGGGATCGTTTGCCTGCTTTTGAACGTCGTGAAGTCCTTGATAGGGCTTTTCGGAGGGATAAAATACAAGCGCTATACGGTCATGGCGCTGATATATTTCATCAGCATACTTTGCGTTTTGATCATGTCTTTGGTCGGCGCTCCCGCGATAGGCGTGGAGAAGATAGACTTCGTACAGTCCGTCATCCGCGGCTACAAGACGAGCGATCTGTTTGGTATGTTGGTCATCTCACTTGGATATTTCCTTGTGTCCGCCGTGTGCTCCGCCGTCTGCGCGGAAAAATACGGCTATCTCAAGTAGCTTTAAGCAAAAGGAGTTTTTATGGCTAAGAAGGAACGCAATCCCGAGGTCGTTTTCCCAAGCGAACCCGAACTTAGACCCGAAGAGGAACCCGTGTACGAAGCCGAAGCCTACGGCGCGCCTCAGCCCGAAGCGGGCTCGGACGTGACTGTGATGAAGACGGTCGGCATAGGCGGCCCCGTGCCCATCGTCGCGCCCAAGCACAACACGATACAGCTTCAACCCATCGTGGTGCCTCTTGCCGTCGTGCCGTATATGACGCAGGACAGCGGAGTGCTCCGCACGGACGGCAGACCTGCGGGCGGGACCCTGCCGCAGGACGAGGAAGCCACGCTCTTCCAAACCGTCGCAAAGGAGAAGGAGGCAAAGAAGCGCAATCCCACGAGGCTCTTCAGCCTGTTGCTGTTTTTGCTTTCCGCGGTTTCCATCTTGCCCTTCTTCCTCTCCTACGCAAACGTGGGCAAGGACTTGATGAGCGAGTTCGACTTCATAAACGTCATCAAGATCTGGGTGGAGTTCAAGAGCTTCAGTTTCGATCCGCCCGCCAATATTTTGAACATCGTGGTCGTGGTCATGCTCGCCGCGCTTGTGCTGTCCTCCCTTATCGGCTTGATCATAGGCAAATTCCCGAGGCCCATATCTCCCATCCTCGCGTTTGTCGCGCTGGGATGCTTGGTCGCGGAGCTGGTCATAGACGTGGTGGGCAAGGCGTTCATCCCCAAGGAGAGGATAATCTTCATCGTGATGCTCGCGCTCACGGCTGTGATATTTGTCATGTCCGTGATCTTCTGTTGCGTCCTGAACAAGAGGGACGACTCTATCGAGGGAGAGACCTCGCTGATTTGACAAAAACGCTTCTATGTCTTTGAGACTCATTCCTTTGGCGAGTGGCAGCAAGGGCAACGCCACGCTGATCATGTCCGAAAAAACGGCGCTTTTGGTGGACGCGGGCGTTTCCTGCGCCCGTCTGGAGCGCGAACTCAAAGAGTTGGGGCTGGGCGTGGACGCGCTTGACGGCGTGTTGATCACGCACGAGCACGACGATCACATTCGCGCGCTTCCAAAGCTGTCGGGCAGATGCAAGATATATGCGCATCCCCTCACAGCGCGGGAGCTAGATCTGAGATTCGGGGCGCTGAAATACGTCGTCGGCGACAAGGATTTCGAGCTGGGCTTCGAGATCGGGGACATATGCGTGCAACCTTTCAGAATTCCGCATGACGCCGCATATCCGCTTGCCTACTCCTTCGTTTCGGGCGGGGCGAGGTGCAGCGTCGCGACGGACATAGGGGTGCCCACCTACGGGCTTTTGCGCAACATCAAGGACTCGCAGGCGGTGCTTTTGGAGGCAAATCACGACTTGAAGATGCTTAAAGAGGGAAGCTATCCTCCTCGGCTCAAACAGAGGATAATGTCCCCCAAAGGGCATCTTTCCAACGACAGCTCGGCAAAGATCGCGAAGTTGATCGCGGGAGAGGGCGTGAAAAACCTGATCCTCGGACATATAAGTCAAAACAACAACTCCGAACAGCTCGCCTACGACACCGTCAGGCGGGCGCTTGACGAGGAGCACAGCGATATATCGCTTTCCGTCGCCCATCAGGACAGAAGAAGCGAACAGATCGCGATCGACTGAGATGAGTGTGATTTTATGAGAAAAACTATCGGAGCAAGCGAGGGTTCGTCTATCTTGTTGCTGGGCGTTTGCGTAAGCAATCTGCTCAGCATGTTCGTTATGCTGTTCTTCCGAGGCTCGAGCGCCTCTTTCGACGGAATGCCCACGTCCGCATGGGTGGGCTATGTGATCATGCAGGTGGGCTTCCTCGCCGCCGCGATCGTCTACGGGCTTGTCAGAAAGTTGGACATACCCGCGGTCTCGAGGATACGCCGTCCCGCAAAGCTGTCCCAACTTCTTCTCGCCCCCTTCATCGCGATCGCGACGATCTTGGTGTTTTTCCCTTTCGCCAACCTGTGGCAAGAGTTGCTTGACCTTATGCACTTCGACGGAGCGGGTGTGACCATGCCCGCGTTTTCCAACGTCGGCGTATACTTCCTCTCCCTGTTTGTGATGGCAATTTTGCCCGCGTTCGGCGAGGAGTTGATCGTGCGCGGCAACGCGCTTAGCGGGCTTTCCACGCGCAACGTGTGGTTCGGGGTGTTGATCTCCGCGCTGATGTTTTCGCTTATGCACGCAAATCCCATGCAGACAGTGCATCAATTCGGGCTTGGCGTCGTGCTCGCGCTGTCCGTGCTCATCACGGACTCACTGTTTATGGGCGTGCTGATACACTTTTTCAACAACTTCATCTCCATCACGCTCACCGCGTATCTGCCTCAGGTGGACAGGCTTATCTTCAACCTCGGCGCCTACAATTGGCTGACGGGGATAGCGAGCGTGGCTGTGGGGCTTTTCCTATTGGCGTCCCTGCTGTTTGTGCTTTGGCGATTGGGGGGCGGGAAGTGCTCCTATTTTGCGGATTATTCCATTCGCCTCCCCGAGGACTACAAGCCGTCCGTCGGATTTTTCAAGGCGCTGTTTTGCAAGCCGTACAGGGACATGCTCCCCACCGTGACAAGATATTATAAGTCCTGCCTCAAAGGCGGTTGCAGGGATTACGTCAACTTCCTGCACGACCTGTTCACAAAGCAGGGGTGGCGGGATATCTCCACCGAATTGCTCGTAAGGGGAGACGTAAGCAACATAGGCAAGGATCAACCTCTTATCGGCGTGTGGATCACGATCGGGTTGCTTGTCGTCTATTGGCTTTACGCCTTCATATCGGGGCTGATATGACAAGAAGGCTCAGCGTAGGGTATATCTATTTTTCCGTCGTGATCGCCACGCTCATTCTCAGGGCTTCGTCCGCGATATATTCCTCCTTTTCGGACGTGGGCGCGGACGTCTATTTCACTTGCGTAGTGCAATTGCTCATCTTCGGCGTCATGCCTCTTTTCCTCTATTGGGTCACTGTCGTGAGGAATGAGAGCGGAAGCCTCGCTCAGATCCCCCGCGACTTCGGCGCGCGCAGGCTGTCGGGCAGAAATTCGCTCAGGACCGCGCTGCTTGCGGTTTGCATGATCGTTGTCGCGTCGGGGTTTTCCTATATGTGGCAGATCTTGCTTCAAATGATGGGCTTTGTGCATGTTTCAAGCCCCACGGACTATTCGGGCGTGGACGTGCTGTTCAGAGAGCTTGTCCTCGTCGCCGTGCTTCCCGCCGTTTTCGAGGAGATCTCCCACCGCGGGCTGTTGTACGCGGGCTACAGGGAGTGCGGGTGGAAGTTTGCGCTAATATCCGCGTTGCTCTTCTCCCTCATGCATCAAAACATAGTGCAAACGGGCTACACCTTTTTGGACGGCGTGGTCATGGCGCTTGCAATGTACTATACGGGTTCCATCTTCCCGGGCATGTTTATGCACTTCCTCAACAACGCGTGGTCTGTGATTTCGGGCTATATCGCACAAAACGGCGGCGCGTTCGAGTTTGTCAACGTCGTGGACAATTGGTTGCGTACGGATCCCGTCGGAATGGGCGTTTCCGTGGTCATGGTCGTGCTGTGCGCGGGGCTTGCTATGCTCATGCTCGTGCGCATGCGCAAGGACGCCGTGCGCGAGGGAAGGGTCAAAGAGGCGTTTTCCTCCCCCGCGGGCAAACTTCCGCTTGCGTTGGACCCGCCATTTGTCGCGACGGTCGCGGTCGGGGTGATCGCCACTCTGTTCAGTTTCGCGTGGGGGATGATGAGATGAAGATCAACATAATCGCCATTGGCAAACTTAAAGAAAAGTTTTGGACGGACGCGCTTGCGGAATATCTCAAACGCTGTTCGCGATTTGCAGAAGTCAATGTCGTCGAACTCGCCGAGGGCAACAAGAGCTTGCCTCCCGCCATGCAAAGTCAGGTGGAAAGCGACGCGCTGACGGGCAGGGCAAAAGGCTTTGTCGTCGCGCTCGACCCGCGCGGGAAGCAACTTGACAGCAAACAATTCGCGGAACTTATCGCGGCAAAATGCGGGGAAGGGACGTCCGAATTTTCCTTCCTTGTGGGCGGAAGCCACGGCCTTTCGGACAGCGCAAGGGCGGCGGCGGACGAGGTGTTGTCCTTTGGCAAACCGACGTTTCCGCATCAACTTTTCAGGGTCATGCTTGCCGAGCAGGTCTACCGCGCGCTTACGATCAACGCGGGCGTACCCTATCACAAATGAGGCGTTTGGAGGGTCGGGCGAGGATGTCTGAAAACGCGCAAATTGTCAAAAAGGGCAGTTTAATGATTAAAAATCAAAGATAAAGCAGGTGTTTTGATGTACGACGAAAAATTTATGCTTATGGCGATAGAGCTTGCCAAGGAGAGCGCGGCATGCGACGAAGTGCCCGTCGGCGCGGTCATTGTCAAAAACGGAGAGGTCGTCGCAACTGGTTGCAACTTCAAGGAGAGGGAGGGCAACGCGATCTGTCATGCCGAGATCGTCGCGCTCAGCCGCGCGGCAAAAGCGCTTGGCAATTGGTGGCTTGAGGGGTGCGAGATGTACGTCACTCTCGAGCCATGCCCCATGTGCGCGGGCGCCATGATAAACGCGCGCATAGACAGGCTGTATTTCGGCGCTTTTGACCTAAAATCCGGGGCGTATACCTCAAAAATAAATCTGTTTGAAAGAGGGCTTTTCAATCACTATATCGAAGTGACGGGGGGATACCTCAGCGACGAGTGCTCGGCACTGCTCAGCGACTTTTTCGCAAAAAAGCGCAAGAAGGGCTGAACTTGCCCGCCCGAAGTTTTCGCGCCTTATCGAAAGGCTTCCGTTTGAAAGGCAAAGGCATTTTTCATACGATTTGATTTGAGTTGAATTTTTCAGAATTTGATTGAATTGTAACTTTTTTATAAGGGTTGAGTGGATTGTAATGTTTTTATCATTCTTTAATTTGTTTATTGATTTTAATATAGTTTGATTATACTGTAAGGTTTTATAAAGTCTAATTAAACTATAATGTTTTTTATACGTTTGATTTTCGGATGAAAATATATCTTCCGCAATGTTTGAAAAAAAGCAAGGATATTTTTGACATAATTTGTTGAGTTTTGCGCTCGCGCCGTATTAAGGTGGCAGTGTCGAAGGACGTCGGACGGACCCCCGAGGGCAAATATCATTTCAAGGGGGATCATATGGACGAAAATAAACGCAAAAAAATCATAATGCTCATCATTCTGACCTTCATCTCGCTTGCCGTGGCAATTGTCGCTTGCGTGCTGGGAATCTCTCCCGAACAGCTTAAGGAATATATGCCGTCCTCAGGCATAGAACTTGAGCAGATAGCCGAATAGGTTGGAAGCCTCTCTTGGCTTGCTCGTCTCCGCCGCGTCCTTCGACGGGACATACAGACGGCGATTCCCGCAAGTGGGATCGCACGGGACATACAGACGGCGATTCCCGCAAGTGGGATCGCACGGGACATACAGACGGCGATTTTGTATGTAAAATCACATTGAACCATACGCCTTTTGCAAAAGCGCGGGACATACGGAATGGGAAGCAATCAGCGCATGTGGAATTGGGCATATGGAAGAAATCGGCTCCATGCGCAAGGCGACGGAATAAGCGCCTCGCCGAAGCTCGCGGCAAACGGCAGGCGACTCATATCGCCGCAAAACAATATGAAAGAAAGATCTCCGCAGACGGCGGAGATTTTTGCAATAAATCAAGCGTGTAATGCTTTTTTGCGTTGCCGAATAGAATGTAGTTATGGAAAATTTTATCTTTTTGAAAACCGAATATTCCGATTTTAGGCTGTTGGGGCGGAGCGCGGCGGAATTTACGCTCGGAGGAGTGGGCGCGCGCGAGCCCGCGATCGCGGAGACCTCGCTTGAGGCGTACGAGCGTATGTCGGAGGGCGCGGAGGACATCAACATTGCGCTCACGCTTGACATGCCTCTTGTCACGCGCGAGGCGATAGACCTGCTCATCAGGCGGATGAAAGCGAAAAAAATAGGCTATCTTGGTTTGGGCGGCAAGGATAGCCCATGTTTCATTTGCTTCGGCAGACAGCCCAACAGCGGAATTTTTGTAAGAGACGAGGCTTTTTTCAGGATTGTCGATACAAAATCGGCTTGTATGGTGTATAATCTGAAAAGAGAGCAAATCGTCCGCCGTTTTGTGGACGAGGGCGCGTTCATTCCGTTCGGCGACAGCGTGACGATAGACGACGCGGCGCATATCGCGGCGGGCGCGACGATCCTGCCCTTTTGCCACATTGAGGGCGACAGCGTGATAGAGGGAGTCGTGTCCCACTCGCATATCATAAATTCGCATGTCGAAAAGGGCGCGAGGGTGGAGGAATCCTATCTTTGCGACTCGCACGTGGCAAGCGGCGCGAGCGTAGGTCCCTTCGCGAGGCTTCGCTGCGCAAGCGTGGGGGAAAATTGCAGAGTCGGCGATTTTGTGGAGATCAAGTCCTCAACGCTCGGCGCAGGCGTCAAGGCGGCGCATCTGGCGTACATAGGCGACGCGGAAGTGGGGGACGGCACAAACGTGGGCTGTGGCGCGGTGTTTTGCAACTATGACGGCGCAAAAAAGCACAGGACGTTTGTGGGCAAGGGCTGTTTTATCGGCGCAAACACAAATCTCGTTGCTCCTCTTCGCGTGGGAGACGGCGCGTATATCGCGGCGGGGACGACGGTCACGCGGGACCTCGAAGGCGGCAGTTTCACGATCGGCAGAGTAAGGCAGGATACAAAGCATAGGGCGACGTAGCTTCGCCCGAAGGGGTTGGATATGATTTTGATCGTCGGGCTTGGCAACCCGGGCGCAAAGTACAAACGCACCTACCACAACGTAGGCTTCGACGTCGTAGACGAGCTTGCGAAAAGGCTCAAAGTCCGCTTTTGCAAGAGGGATTGCGACGCGCGCCTCGCGCTCGGCGAATGGAAAGGGGAAAAATTTGTCCTCGCAAAACCCGAAACCTACATGAACAATTCGGGGGAAGCGGTCAGAAAACTCGTCAGAAAATTCGACGTGGATCCCGCGCGCGACCTCGTTGTGTGCTACGACGACGTGGACCTGCCCATAGGCAAACTCAGGCTCAGAGAGGCGGGCAGCAGCGGCACGCACAACGGCATGCGCAGCGTGGTGGCGGAGCTTGGCAGCGAGGAGTTTTTCAGACTTCGCGTGGGCACTCGCTCCTCGCGGCTTGAGGCGGGAGAGCTTGAACTGTTGGATTTTGTGCTTGCAAAGATCAGCTATGACGACTTGACGGCGCTTGCTCCCGCGTACGCAAACGCGGTGGACGCGCTTGTCGGGCTTGTCGAAAGGAAGGACCTCGCAAGGCTTCAGGAAAAGTTGAACAGGCATTGACATAATGTCTCCCCGTGACTTTTCGCCGTATTCTGAAAAACATTGACGTTGGCAAAAGAAAAATGAACATACCCGAGTTGTTGAAATTGCAAAACATATCTCCCGAGCTCGGCGAGCTTATGAAGATGGGGGAAAAGAAGCTGACGGACGACAGGCTGTCGGCTGTTTATGTTGCCGAAGTTTGCGACGGCGCAAAGGTGCATATCGCCTCTCAACTTCCCCTCATGCGGCTTGTGGTCACCGCGGACATGGCGGCGGCGAGGAGTTTTGCGCGCAAACTTGCAAGTTGGGGCGTCAAAGTGGACGTGCTCCCTCCCCGCGACGAAGTGCTTTTGCCGCGCAGGAGCATTTCGCCCGAATCCATGTTGGAGAGGGTGGGCGCGCTTGCGGACATCGCGTTCGGAAGGACGGACGCCGTGGTCACCTGCGTGGAGAGCCTCATACAGCGTTTCCCGTCCGCGGAGCTTGTTAAAAAGCGCTCCGTCTATCTTCAAAAAGAGGGGATATGCTCCCCGCAGGACGTCGCGAAAAGGCTTGTCGAAGCGGGCTATCGCAGGCAGGATATGATAGAGGGCGTGGGCGAATTTGCCCTCCGCGGCGACATTTTGGACGTGTTTGCCCCAAACAGGCGGGCGTACAGGATAAACTTTTTCGACGAGCTGATTGAAAACATAAAACTGCTTGACGTCGAGTCCATGCTTTCGTCAAACGAGGTGGACGAGCTGTTGCTCCCGCCGCTGAGCGATCTGATCCTCGACGCGGACGCCGCGCGCGAGGCAAGATCCGCGCTTTCCAAAAACATCAACATACCCTACGCCGCCAAGACGCTGAATTTCATCTCGGAGGGCGCCGTGGACCCAAGCGCGGTTTGGGCGACTCCGTTTTTCCTGTCCTGCACGCAGACGCTTGTGGAGTACGTAAACTCTTCGGGCGTGGCGGCGGTGATCTTCGACGAGCCGAGGCTTGTGCACGAAAGCCTCTTGCTTGTTTTGAAAGAGTTTGAAAGCAGAACGAAAAATTTGCTTGAGAGCGGGGAGATACTTCCCGCGCACAAAAGCGTTTGCATAAGCGAAAACGAGTTCAACAGACAACTGTTGCTCTCTCGCAAAATGGCGTTTTCCTCTTTGCGCGTTTCGGGCGCGATCTTCGAGCCGAAGATGATAATTCGGCCCAATTGCAGGCAGATCACAAAATTCTATCTTGACCCGCCCAGCATGATCCCCGTGCTCAAAGGCTTCATGCAAAACGGCACGCGGGTGATCATCGCCGCGGGCTCGCGCGAGAGGGCGAAGAGCCTCATCGACTCGCTCGGCAATGATTTCGAGGTCCCCGTCGTTTTCAGCGAGGACGGAAACGGCTCCGCGCTTTTGCAGGCGACCCCCTTGCAGATCGAGGTGGGAGCGGTCTATCCGTCCGCAAAGATCGTCCTGATCGGCATGTCCGAATGTGTTGGCAGAGGCGGCGTCAAAACATACGACGGAAACCGCAAACGCAAGTTTACCGCACCGAAAGCGGGGGATTATGTGGTGCATCGCGTGCATGGCATAGGTTTGTGCGAGGGCACGACCATGTTGCGCACGGGCGAATTCGAAAGGGAATTTATCGTCCTTCGCTATAAGGACGGAGACATACTTTACGTCGCGACGGACCAGATGGACAACCTTCAAAAGTTTGTCGGCGAAAAGGATCCCGAACTCAACAAACTCGGCGGAAAGGAGTTTGCAAGGGAAAAGGAAAAGGTGATTCGCTCCTTGCGCAAGTTGGCGTTCAACCTTGCCGAGCTCTACAAAAAGCGCACGCAACAGCAGGGCTACAAGTACGGCGAGGACACGATTTGGCAAAAGGAATTCGAGGACGACTTCGAATACGAGGAGACCCCCGACCAGTTGCATGCGATCGCGGACGTCAAAGAGGACATGGAAAAAGGGCGGATCATGGACAGGCTGATCGTGGGCGACGTGGGCTTCGGCAAAACCGAGGTCGCATTCCGCGCCATGTTCAAGACCGCGCTTGACAACAAGCAATCCGTCATGCTTGCGCCCACCACCATTCTTGCGAGGCAGCACTACGAAAATCTTCTCCGCAGGGTCGCGCGTTACGGCATAAAGTGCGCGCTTCTCACGCGGTTGCAAAAGGCGTCCGAAGTCGAGGTAATAAAAAAGGGGCTGAAAGAAGGCTCCATCCACATGCTCATAGCGACGCACAAGGTCTTTTCAAAGGACATCGAGTTCGCGGACCTCGGGCTCATCGTGCTTGACGAGGAACAGCGCTTCGGCGTAGAGCACAAGGAGATCCTCAAATATCGCAATCCTCTTGTCAACGTGCTCACGCTTTCCGCGACGCCCATTCCGCGCACGCTCAACATGTCTCTTACGGGCATACGCGACATTTCCATGTTGGAGACGCCGCCCGTCGGCAGACTTCCCATTCAGACGTATTTGGTGGAATACGACCCCACGGTTGTGCGCGACGCCGTAAATCGCGAGCTTGCGCGCGGCGGGCAGGCGCTTATCCTTTACAACGACATCAGCGCCCTCGACCGCTACGCCGAGGAGGTGGAAAATCTGTGCCCTCAGGCGCGAGTTATCACGGCGCACGGGCAGATGCCGTCGGGCATGCTTGAAAAGCGTATCTCCGCGTTTTACGAAAAGCGCTACGACGTGCTCATCGCCACCACCATCATCGAAAACGGCATAGATCTTCCCGACGCAAACACTCTGATCGTGCTTGAAAGCGACCGCTTCGGGCTTGCGCAGCTCTATCAGATCCGAGGCAGAGTGGGACGTCGCGGCGTTTTGGCGCACGCCTATTTCACAGTGCCAAAAATGGACTTCATCACCGTCAAGGCGGAAGAGAGGCTGAGCACCTTGCTTGAAAACACCGAGATAGGCAGTGGATTCAAGGTGTCTCTTGCGGATATGGCGATCCGCGGAGTGGGCAATCTTCTCGGCCCCGAACAGAGCGGGCATATCGCCGCGGTGGGCTATGAAATGTACCTCGAACTTTTGGAAGCGGCTGTCGAAGAGGCAACGACGGGCGTTGTCCGCAAGCCCAAGCGGGACGTGGAGATGCGCGTGGACGCCCCCGCGTACATTCGCGACGGCTATGTCAGCAGCATAGACAAGTTGCGCGTTTACAAGCGCATTTCCGAGGTCTCCTCACTCGCCGAGCGCGACCGCCTTATCGACGAATTGTCCGAGGTCTACGGAGCCGTTGACGCGCCCCTCAAAAACCTCATCAGCATTTCCCTCATCAAAAACCTTGCCGCGCTCCACGGCGCCTCCCGCGTCGTCATCAACAAAAAGGGCGCCACCATCAGCTTTTATTCCTCCGACGTCGTTGATGACGAGGCGCTCATGCATTCCCTCTCCGAACACATGGATTTTGCCTCCATGTCTCCCTCCATTCCGCCCAACATCGTCCTTGATTTTGGCGTGGAGAGTAGTGTGGAGGAGCGCCTATCCAAAGTCATTTTATTACTGGGGTAAAACCGTCTGTACAGGCGAATAGCTGTGTCAGCGCCCCCTGCCCGCCAAGTCATGTACTAAGTGTACATTTGGCTTGTCGTTCAGGGGGCGCTTCCTTGCTCTTCATCCCGTACAGGCGGTTTTACATTTCTTTATCTTATGATTGGTACACATAGTATCCTATCCACTCGCACTATTTGACGTTATTCAATGGTTTTGTCATATACATATTACAATTTTTAGTTTGGGCGGGTGTTCAACGTGTCCATTAAAACATGCAATGTTTTCAAGCGGCGGATATCAATATTGCGTTTTTGTAGTGATTGATAATGTTTTGGGCGATACTGCGTTCTGTTTCCATTGCGCTATGCTTAAAAATGCGAGAGGTTCAAGAAAAATCAAGCCGATGTTGAAAAATTTCGTCGTAGGTGGTAGAATAATTTCAGGTGCAATATGAAACAAACTGTAAGGCTTATTTCATCCACGCTTATGCTTGTTTTGATGGTCGCGCTTTTGTTTGGCGCGGCGCATGTGGCGTATGCGCTCGAGCCGCTCGATTTTCGTATCTCGGCGACGGATCCGAATCATTGGACGCTCAAGCTCGGGGAAGAGGTCGTGTCGACCTACGAGGGTCCGTTTTTCGACATGTCGAGCGAGAACGCGGCGAGCGCGGTCTTTTACAAGGCGATACACGCAAGGCTTGAGCGCGAGGGCATGCAGGCGGGGGATTACACCGTGCAAATTTCCGTGCCTTCCGTGACGGCTACTGCGGTTGGCGAAAGCAGTTTCGGCTATACGCAGACGGAATATCCCATGCAGATATCGGCGGAGATAGAGGCATATTTCGGCGGAGACGGCGACCTTCGCGCCTCGGCGATAGAGTACAGGCGCGCGGACTCTTCGGACTACACCGTCTTTGACGCGCCGCGCGACGAGGACGGCAAATTGAGTTTCGGACGAAACGTGCCCGCGGGGGACTATTTTGTGCGCTACGTCGGCGAGGAGGAGATACTTTTCGACTACGAGGCGCTTGGCAAGCTCACGTCCATTCGCTATGAAAGCAACGAGATCGCCGTGCATATCGCGCGCTCGAAGCCGCCCGTCCCGAGCAACGTTGTGGACATAGTTTACGGCGTGAAGCCGTCCGAACTCGCGGATCACTGCTCGGACAACACGGGCAGGTGGGTTATGTCCGCCGAGCAGACTGATCAAAGGCTGAAAACGGACGCGCCCCTCGGCGTGACGGGCTCTCCGTACACGGCGATCATGGATTATGAGCCGTACAACGAAAGCTATCTCCCCTTGTCCGAGCTTGAAGTCGAGGTCAGGGTCTCGCCGCGCGAGCTGAACGTGTGGATAGACGACGTGTTTTCCTTCTGCGGGGACCCCGCGGTGCCAATTTCGCAGGTTGGCTACGTCATAGACAGCGGACTTCAGGGCGAGGATACCGAAGAGGACCTCGGGCTAAGCCTGTATGTGGACGGGCTTGACGTCAACGTCGCGGGCAGTTACGACATTTTGGCGACGTTCTCCAACCCAAACTACGTCGCAAGAAGCCGCAACATCAACGCGCCCACCGCCCCGTACAGAGGGGGAAGATATATTGTTTACGAATATCGCTATGAGGCGATCGCCTCGGACGGACGGAAATTCACAGTCTATTGCGACAGCCTCAGGGACGTCACTGTGCGCGTAGAAGCGCTTGCGTACACCATTGTGGTCGCGGACGACGCTGCGGAAGGCAAGGGCTCCGCGTTCCGCTTGACCGCGGGGTATGCCGTCTACTTCGAGGCAGGCGGCGAAAGAGTGTATCCGCAGCAGGACTATTCCATAGAGTGGGAAGAGGCGCCCGCACGCTCCACCGCTTTGGCTGTTGCGAGCATGGACGACAATGTGTTTGACATCAAGCCCCTCGGCGCAAACTCCGTTACCCTTCGGGGCGAGCGCAACGACTTGCCCGCGCAGGATAGAGTGCTGTTTTTCGAGGAGATCGCGGCGGAAGAGGAGAGCGTTTGGAGTTGGTACAACATCCTGTTTCTCACGCTGGATTGTTGCTTGGTTGCCGCGCTTGTCGGCATTGCCGTCGTATACGTTTTGAGGAGGGCAAAAAAATGAGCGTGATCATGTGCGTTTCAAAACCGATCGCGCTTTTCGCGGGATTGCTCGTCGCGTTTTTCGCGCTTGCGGCGGCGGTCGCCGTGTTTGCGGTCGCGCTTAAAAATGGAAAGACGGACGAGAGGAAAAATCCGAAATCCGCAGAGGAAAACAAGGACGAAAGCCCCGCCGCGGACAATGCGGAAGAAGCCCGTTCCGCGCAAAAAGAGGACTTTATCCTCGTAGAAAGCGGAGATGAAGCCCATGTTTCGGCAGAAAACGGCGAAAGCGCAGACGCGGAGCCAAAGCCAAAAGTTACCAAGCGCGGGAAGAAAAACAAAAACAAAAAAATCAAGATCATCATGCCGACAAGCGATGGAGCCGCTTCGGACGGAGAACCTGTTTCGGACAACGAAAACTCTTCGGACAACGAACACGGCATTGACAACGAACACGGCAAGGGCAACGGAAACTCTTTGTACAGTGAACATGTTTCGGACGGGGAACGTGGCGAGGACGACGAAAATCATGCGGAGGGAGAGAAAGACGCTTCCGAAGCTGTGCGCGAGGGCGTAGAACATATCGAGGACGGAAAGGACGTTTCGGCGGAAGAGGGCGCCTCTTTAAGCGAGGAGGAAGGGGATTGAAAACTAGGATAAAAAAATCCCTGTTGTTGCTTTTGATAGGCTTGGGGGTCAATGTGGCTCTTGCGCTTGTCAAACTGTACGTCGGGCTTAAGACGAACAGCCTGACGATCATGCTGGACGCGACCAACAGCTTTTTTGATATACTCACTTGCATCGCGACGGCGGCGGCGTTTTTGATGCTGCTCCGCGCGCGCAACGAGGCGGCGCCTTACGGCTACGGACGGGTGGAATATCTCGCGGGATTTGTGGTGGCGGTTGTGACCGTTGTCGTCGGCGGCATGTTTTTTGTCCGCTCGCTCAACAGGCTTGCCATGCCCGAGCCTGTGTATTTCGGCTGGCAAAGCTGCGTGCTGATCTCGATCGGCGTGCCAATCAAGCTCGGCGTGGGATTTTTGTATCGCTTCCAAAACAAAAAATTGAAGTCAAAAGCGCTCAAGTCCATCATGTTGGACAGCTTTTTGGACGCCTTCATCACGGCGACGTCCCTTGTGTCATTTGCCATCACCACGCAGATCGACTATGCCGCGGACGCGATCTTCGGCATTGTGATGAGCGTCATCGTGATCGTGCTTGCCCTGCGGCTTGTTGTGGATAACATCAAAGCGATCGTCAAGGGGGACAGCGACGCGGAAGAGCTGAAAGCGCATCTTTCCGCCTCGGACAAAATCGTCGCCTTGCGCAAAGTGGTCGTGCATGACTACGGCTATGCGGCAAAGGTGGCGACTGTGGAAGCCGAGTTTGCGGAGGGCGTCGGGCAGGAGGACATACGCGCGCTTGCGGACGAAACGCGGGGCAAATTCCCCGAGATGGAAGAGGTGGATTTTGTCCTCGCCTGTTCCGAGGACAAGGCGCCCGAGGCTTAAAGCTCGCCTCGACGCGGCAAAACGCGGGTTTGTTTGGCCGTTTCAACACATTTTGAATTTGATATCTTGTCATATTTGAAAATAGCATATATAATATATTTACAAATACGATCTCAACAGGGAGAAGATTATGAGCGAAGAAGAAAAGGACAACATTGTCGGCGCTATTGACGATACGCCCGCCGAAACTCCTGCCGACGTCCCCGCAGAGGGACCCGTCGAACCCGCCGAGGCACAAGTTTCGGACGAAGCCGCGGAGGACGCGCCCAAAAAGGGCAAGCGCAAAAAGGAAAAGAAAAAGCTGACGCCCGAGCAAAAAAAGAAACGCCTGAAAAGGGGTTTGATCATTGCGGGCTCCATCATCTTGGCGCTTGCGATATTCTTTTCGGGAATAGCGATAGGCAACGTCGTGGTCTCGAAGGGCCTCATCGAGCAGGCGGGCGAGTTCGAACCCGTAAAATATGTGGATCACGAGCAGTTGAAACCGTCGGCAGACAGAGACGAGTCGGGGTGGCGATATTTCGTCCTGCCCGAAGGCAGAGAGGAGTTTAAGGTGCTCCAACTCACCGACGTACATATCGGCGGCGGCAGTTTTTCCAAAAACAAGGACACTTGGGCAATGAACGCCGTCGCGACCATGATACGCAATGAGCAACCCGACCTTGTTGTGGTGACGGGGGACATCGCGTATCCCGTACCCTTCCAAGCGGGCACGTTCAACAACCTCAACGCGACAAAGATCTTTGCCAATATGATGGAAAGCCTGCAAGTGTATTGGACGTTTGCCTTCGGCAACCACGACACAGAGGCGTACAGCATGTACGGCAGGGATCAGATCACAAAGTTTTATGAGGATTCAAACTTCGAATATTGCCTGTTCGAGCGCGGCGATTGCTACGACGAGGTGGACAAATTCGACAAGATAGACAAGGGCTTCGGCAACCATATCATCAACGTCCACAACGCCGAGGGCAAAGTGATACAATCCCTCGTCATGCTCGACAGTCACAGCTATATCGACGGCGACTATTTCGGCATCGCGTGGAAGTATGACAATCTGCACGACTCGCAGGTGAAGTGGTATGGCGAACAGATGGACAAGATCAAAGATATGAACGGAGACGGACACTACGCCAACAATCTTGCCTTCTTCCATATCCCGCTTCCCGAATACAGAGAGGCATGGAGAGCGATCCGCGAGGTCTACGGCGACAAAGAGCCCGAAAAGCTCGCCACCGCGACCGCAAAAGCGGCAAACACCGAATCAAAGGAGGACGGCTTGGTCACGTATCACTACGGCAAGATGGGCGAAACCCCCAGCGTCAGACACGGCGTGGAAAGCTACGGCATATTCTGCGGCTACAAGACGGACCAATTTTTCGAAGCGGGGCTTGAGCACGGGCTGAAAGGCGTGTTCTGCGGGCATGACCACTACAACAACTTCTCGGTGGACTACAAGGGCATAAGGCTCACCTACGGCATGAGCGTGGACTATCTCGCCTATCCCGGCATCTACAAGGAGCACAGTCAGCGCGGTTGCACGGTCATCACCGTTTCAAAGGACGGCGCGTTTGATTGCTCGCCCAGAAATTATTACGAGGATTATTCCGTCAAGCACGAAAAGGACTGAGTCCAACGACAAAACAAAACGCAAGGGGCCGCGATTTGCGACCCCTTGTCTTTTCATATTTCCGCATGAAACTTGCAAATGGAACTTGCAAATCGGATCCTTTTTTGAGTTTGCGCAATTTGAGCTTATATGGTTTGAGAGAGTTTGTAGTTTTTCCCTGCCGAGCAATTCGGATATAAACTGAGCAGTATTTCTACCGCTCGGTTTTTATGCCTGTTTTGTTAAGTCGCGTTCAAGCCCAATCCATATGCTTGCTCATATCGTCAAGCAGTTCCATGATAAAAATCATATCTTCGGAAGAGTCGGCAATTCCGCTTTGCACATACGGCACCTCAAAATGTTCCACAATAAAATCGTATGCTTCGTCGATATTTTCAGGCGTTATCTCTTTTATCCCAAGCGGAGCATAGACATTTTTTTCTAAAAAAATTTTTTGTTGTTTATTTGGTCTAAACACTATTATTTTCCTTTATCTTCTTAACAATTCTCGCGTTGGTAGGGTGAGTTGTGATCTGCTTTCCTGTGACCTGATTTACATATAAGTCGGGGAGCCGTCAAGCGTCCTCGCCGTTTTCGGGGATATCCTGTTCGGACGGCGTTTCGGGGATATCTTCGTGCTCGTTGGCGTCTTCTTCCGCGCTTTCGTGCGTATCATCTTGCGCATTTTCGGCGCCGTCCGCTTGCACGCTTACATGGGCGTCTTCTTCCGCTTTTTCGGTGACGTCCTCTTGCACAAGTTTGTGTGTATCGTCTCGCGCGGTTGCGGCGCTCGCGTCGGCGGCGTCCGCTTCAAACATGGCGTCCAGTTTGGCGTGCGGAGTGAACGCGGTTTTGATCGTCAATTTTGCAAACGCCATTTTTGCCTCTTCCGCGGTTTTTGTGCGGCGGCGGATGAGATGATAGATCAAGAAGCATAGAGACGCGACGATCAGCCCGAGTATCACGCCCAGCGTGTCCACAATGACGTCCTTCCACGCAAACACGCGCCCCGTTGTAAAGACGGGCAGTTGAAGCGTTTCGGACAACAGCGCCGCAAGCGCGCCCGTCGCCAGAGTCAGCGGCGCGTACAATTTGCGGGGTTTTGTCAGCATGAAGAAGCTGAACGCAAGTCCAAACCCGATCACGGCAAACAGCCCGAAGTGTCCGATCAATTTCCGCACGAACAGCTGAAAACTTTGGTACAGCGAAATTGTGACGGTCATGTCCGCATACACCTCGGGGTTTGCGTTGGAAGTGACTCTCAGCGTAAACTCGCCCAGATTTTTGGCTTTTAGCGTGCCGTCCGCGGACAGGCGGACGCGTTTGTTTCCGTCCAAAACGCTCCAGCTGACGTCGTAGACGTAGGAGGAGTCGCTGAACGCGCGATATATGTAGGTTTCGTCAAGCAATATCCTGTCGCGGCCGATGATGTGCAACACTGTCGGGACGTCCTCTTCCACGATTATGTCCAAGACGGAGACGCATTCGGGGTTGTAGTCCGAGATTATCGTTATCTGTGCGGAGCCAAGCTCGTTTGCCTCGAAAATCGTCGCGGATTTTTTGACAAGCGTGCGCTTGCCGTCAAGCGACGTTGCCTCTCCCCAAAACGTGCTCGGCGCGCCCTCGGGTTCCGCGCTCAAGACGTGATCCGCCAAGTCTATCTCGTCCTCGGGATGAAGTGTGAGGCGCTCCTCTTTGATGACGAAGCGCTCGGGCAACACAAAATCGGGGTTTTCCTTCACGCTGAACTCAAGCGTTTGTGAAAAGCGCTCGAAGCGGAAGGTCGCGGAAGTCGCGCCCGCCTTTTTGGGCACGAGCATATCGTCCGTGATTGTCAGCACGGTCTCGTCCTCGATCTGTATGTCAAACGGCTCTCCCGAAACCAAGTCGCCGTTTTGGTCTTTCAGCTCAAGCGGGACCGCGACGCCCTGCGCAAGCGCGGTCTTGTCGGAGGAAAGCTCGGTGATGTCTTTGGGATATGTGCCGAAGCTCCTCAATTTCAGTTTGGCTTTCACCGCGCGGTTGCTTTTCAGAGTGACTGTCAGGGTCGCCTCGCCCATGCTATGATAGGTCACCATTCCGTCCTCGCTGACCGTAAAGACGCTCTCGTCCGAGGAGGCATAGGTCACCTCGTCGTCGGTCGCGCCGAGGGGCAGAGGCACGACGCTTACGAGGTAGGACATCTCATTGTAGCCGTCGTCGGAGCTTATCCTTAATTTTTTTGTGGCTTGAAGGTTGTCGTTGTCGTTGACGTTTACATGTTGCTTGATGTGCTCGGCAAGGGACATGGACTGTTGCGCGCTTTCGTTGCCGGGAAGAGCGGATTCTATCAGCATGACGAAAAGAGCGAGGACGGTGCAAAACAGCGCCGTCAACGCCAAAAGCCGCATGCGAGCAAATATTTTCGCGCTTGTGGACGTCAATTTGGTCATAGATCCCGTTCCCCTTTTTTCGCCTGTGCAAGACAAATTTCGCGTGTACAATACAATAATATCATATTCGTCTCTAAAATGAAAAGGAAAAGGGGCTTCGAATTTTTTATTTAAGCATACATATTGACAAAATCGTGCTGTTTGGGCGCATATTCGCACATTCGCGGCGCGGGGCGCATAAAATGATTTGGCTTGTTGGTTCGGAGGAGCATGAGGGTTATTCTTTGCGGCGCGGCAGGCAGAATGGGCAGGCTGATGGCAAGAGAGCTCGCTTCAAGCCCGCACAGGCTTGTCGCCGCGGTGGACATAAGGCAGACGGGATCGGACGTCCCGTGCTACGCAAGTTTGAAGGACGTCAAGGAAGAGGCGGACGTCGTTGTGGATTTCTCCCGTCCCGCTTGCCTTGACGACTTGTTGGAGTTTGCTCTCGCGCGCAAGCTCCCCCTTGTCATTGCCACGACGGGACACTCCGCCGCGCAGAAGAAGAGGATAGAGGAAGCGGCAAACAGCGTTCCCATATTTTTTTCAAGCAACATGTCCTTTGGCGTCGCGATCTTTTGTTCCCTCGTCGGGCAGGTGGCAAAGGCGTTTCCGTATGCCGAGGTCGAGATCGTCGAGGCCCACCACTCCGCAAAGTCGGACGTCCCAAGCGGCACCGCCCTCGCCATTGCGGAGCGCGTCGTGTCCGCGCGCGGGGGATACGTCACCGTGGGCAGACGGGAGGGGGTGAGGAACCGAGAGGAAGTCGCCATAAGCTCGCTCAGGCTGGGCGGAACCGTCGGAACGCATACCGTCATCTTCGACACGGGCTATCAGCGCATCACGCTGACGCACAGCGCAAGCTCGCGCACGCTGTACACAAGAGGCGCGATCAACGCCATATCCTTTGTCGCAGACAAGCCGAACGGGCTGTATTCCGTGCTCGACCTCGCCGCCGACAAGTCGCCGTTTTGAAAGCATTTGCGGCAATATTGCATACTTTGAAAAAAGTGTTTGACAAAAGCCGCGCCATAGTGATATCATCTTATAGCATCCATGTGGGGGTATAGCTCAGTTGGTAGAGCGCCTGATTTGCATTCAGGAGGTCCTCGGTTCGAATCCGTGTATCTCCACCAAATACATAGTTGTGTAGCTCAGTAGGTTAGAGCACCACCCTGATAAGGTGGGGGTCGGTGGTTCGAGTCCACTCACAACTACCAAAA
>CANQNC010000007.1 GCA_947625145.1 uncultured Clostridia bacterium | reverse complement strand
AGGAAAGCGAGGAAAATCCGAAGGAGTTTACTTTTCGTAAATGACTGAGGGTTGCCGGAGCTTGACGCAGTATTTCGCCTCCCACACCTATGATAGGAACGTGTTGCTCGGCTTAGAGCCGAGAAAGACAAGGAAAGCGAGGAAAATCCGAAGGAGTTTACTTTTCGTAAATGACTGAGGGTTGCCGGAGCTTGACGCAGTATTTCGACGGCTATAAGCCGAGCAACCCGTTACCAGTCTTCACGATGCGATATCTTCACATCATCATACTGCTCGAAATAGCGTTGCTTAAAGCGCGCGGTGTCCGAGCGGAATCTCTGCAACTGCGCTCTTGCCTCGCGTCTTGCGGCGGAGTCGTCGTCCTCGGAGGGTTGTGTGATGGGAGTCAGCCGTCTCTTTTCGTAGTCCATTACAACTCGATATGCGAAATATCCTCGCGCTCACTGCGCCTGTACAGCACGATCTTGTTGCCTATCGCGGTCACGGGTTCCGCCCCAGTCGCGCGGCAGAGCATGTCCAAAGCGGACTTGGCGTCAAGCTCCGCGCTTTTCAGCACGGACAATTTGATAAGTTCGTGCGCGTCCAACGCGTCGCAGACCTCTTTTACGAGACTGTCCGTCACGCCGTTTTTGCCTATATTAAATATGGGAATCAGTTTTTGCGCCATAGAGCGCAATTTTGCCCTTGTTGCACCTGTCATATTTTTTCCTCTCGATTATGATAACATTTTGCGTATCCGAAGTCAACCGAGCGGACAGGTCCAAAAAAACTTATCTTCGCCCCATGACCCAAGAGGCGATATCTTTTTGTCTTTTGGCGTAGAAACAGACTTTCGCCCGCGTCTTTTCGCCCGTTCGATTTGAAATTTTTCCGCTTATAGGAGCGTATTTGTAGGGATATTAGCGCGTATGGCGTTCTGTATGAAAATTAAGTTGTACTATTTGAAAAATAGTGTTATAATAAAAAGACTTTGAACAAGAGGAAAATATGAAAATTATCATTTCGGGATTGGGCGCGGTCGGCTGTGCCATCATGGAGGAGCTGTCGGGAGAAGGACACAATGTGGTCGTGATCGACACCGTAAGCCAAAAAGTCGAGGACGCGATTAACGACTTCGACGTCAAAGGCGTCATAGGCAACGGCGCAAGCAGTGAAGTGCTGAAAGAAGCGGGCGTGGAATCCGCCGATCTTATGATAGCCGCGACGGGCAGCGACGAGTTGAACATACTCTGCTGCATCATCGCAAGCAGACTTGGCGCGCACAAGACCATCGCGCGCGCGTCGAAGCCCGAGTATCTCGAGCTGTTTCAGGCGGACGTGGACCTCGGATTGAGCCTTATGGTCAATCCGCAATTCGAAGCGGCGATGGAGATCAGCCATATGCTCCGCTTCCCCTCCGCGATCAAGGTCAGCAAATTCAGCGACGGCAAGGTGGAGCTTGTGGAGTTCAGAGTCCCCGCGGACTCCCCTCTTGTCGGGCTTCCTTTGAAAAATCTTCCCAAAACCTACAAGGCAAAGGTGCTCATCTGCGCGGCGCAGAGGCGAGGCAAGCCCATCATCCCTACGGGCGATTTTGTGATCGCGGCGGAGGACAGGCTGTTTTTGACCGCCACAACGCGCAACATATCCCAATTTTTCAAGCAACTTGGTTGGAACAAGCAAGCCCATTCCGTCATGATCGTGGGCGGCTCCACGACCGCGTTTTATCTTTGCGAGGAGCTTGAAAAGGCGGGCATCCACGTCAAATTGATAGAACGCAACAAGAAAAAGGCAATGACGCTTGCCGAAAAGCTGAACAAAACCGAAGTCATCCTCGGGGACGGCACGGATCAGGAGATCCTCATAGACGAGGGCATCACATACACCGACGCGTTTGTCGCTCTGGGCAACATGGACGAACAAAACATAATCATGAGCATGTTTGCGACGTCCATGGCGGTGCCAAAGGTCATCACAAAGATAGATCAACTGAGCTATTACGACATGCTTCAGCGCAGCGGCATATACAGCGCGGTGTCCACGGCGACGTCCACGGCGGATCAGATCATCCGCTTTGTGCGCCTGCTTGAAAGCAACGAAACGGATTCGGTGAAGCGCGTGTTCCATATCATAGACGACACCACCGAGATTTTGGAATTCGACGCCACGCCGAGCTTCAAATATTTCGACATTCCCTTGAGCGAGCTGGATCTGAAAAAGCACCTGCTTGTCGCGGGGATAATACGAAACCAAACTCTGATCACTCCGTCGGGGCAAGACGTCATCAAGCCAAACGACACCGTGATCATAGTCACCCTCGACGAGGGCTTGGCAACGCTTAGCGACATCATCAACGACTGAGTTATGAATTACAGACTTATCACATTCGTTTTGGGCGAGATAGCCCTGATCGTGGGAGCGCTGCTGTGCATCCCGCTGTTCATCGCGTTGGGGCTGCACGAGGACACTCCCGTCGCGTATGCGGTCGCCATATCCGTGTGCGTTGCGCTGGGCATTTTGGGTTTTGCGCTCCGCCCGCCCAAGGACAAGAGGGACATTCGCCCGTCAAGCGGCTTTGCGATATGCGGAATGTTTTGGATATTTATCGCGCTGATCGGCGCTCTGCCCTTCTGCATTTCAAAGCATATCCCCAACTATATCGACGCTCTGTTTGAAACCGTATCAGGCTTCACCACGACGGGCGCAAGCATACTTACAAACGTGGAGGCAATGCCCAAATCCCTGCTGTTTTGGAGGGCGCTCACTCAGTGGATAGGCGGAATGGGAGTGCTGGTCTTTGTCATCTCCATCCTCCCCCGCAACGACAAAATGTCCACTGCGCTGGCAAAGGCGGAGATCCCGGGGCCGCAATTCGGCAAACTCGTCAGCAAATTGCGCTTCACCACAAGGATACTTTACGCGATCTACATTGCCCTGACCCTGCTGCTTGTGGCGATACTGTGCATTTGCAAGATGCCCGTGTTCGACAGCTTCTGTCATGCATTCTCCACCGCCTCGACAGGAGGATTTTCCGTCAAAAACGCGAGCATCGCCGCCTACAATTCGGTCAGCATAGAGATTGTTATCACGATTTTCATGATATTGTTTTCCGTCAACTTCAACATTTACTTCTTCATTTTGATAGGTCACGTGCTTAAAGCGCTGAAAAACGAGGAGCTTGTTTGGTTGCTTTCCATATTCGTTGCGGTCGTTGCGATAATCACGGTCAACCTTTGCACGTCAAAGACGTATTCGTCGGTGGGAGAGGCTTTGAGATATTCCACATTCAACATAGCCTCGGTCATGTCCACGACGGGCTACGGCACCGCGGACTTCACGACGTGGCCTATGCTGTCGCAAGTGCTTCTGCTCGCCGTGATGTGCATAGGCGGCTCGGCGGGCTCCACGGCGGGCGGCATGAAGGTGTCAAGGCTTATCATACTGTCAAAATCCTCGTTTTTGAGCGTGAAAAAAACGCTGTCTCCCCGCTCTGTACCCTGCTTGAAGATAGACGGCAAGCCCATAGACGACACCACGCTTGACAACGTGCGCAGCTTCTTCATACTGTACGTGCTGATCGTGCTGATCTCCACAGTGCTCGTGTCCATTGCGACCCCGAATTTCGACGGGAGCAGAAGCCTGTTTGAGACCAACTTCTCCGCGGTCATCGCGTGCTTCAACAACATAGGCCCCGGCATAGGCGCGGTGGGTCCCACGGGCAACTACGCGGGCTACGGGATATTTGCGAAGATCGTGCTGACTTTGGATATGTTGCTCGGAAGGTTGGAGATCCTGCCCATACTCCTACTGTTCAGCCCGAAATCGTGGAAGAGAGCGCACACCGCTTAAAAGGCAAAAAGAGCTTTGCTCAAACGAGTTTTGAACAAAAGAAAAGCCGCAAAACGCACAGCGGCGATATTTTCATCATAAAACACCAAAAGGAGAAAGGACATGTTAGGCGCGATAATAGGCGACATTGTAGGCAGCAGATTTGAATTCAACAACACAAAAAGCTGTGATTTCGACTTTTTCAACGGAGATTGCGAATTCACCGACGACACCGCTATGACGATCGCCGTCGCAAGGGCTATCCTCTCAAGCGGCGACGACCCCGCACGCCTTGGCGAAGCGGCGGTGAAATGCATGCGCGAGATAGGCAAAAAATATCCTTATTGCGGCTATGGCGGCGGATTTGCTAGGTGGCTCACATCCGTATCCCCCGCTCCGTACAACAGCTATGGCAACGGCGCGGCAATGCGCATAAGCCCCGTGGGGGATTTTGCTCGCTCGGAAAAGGAAGTCAAGGTCTTGTCCAAAGCGGTGACCGAAGTCACGCACGATCATCCCGAGGGGCTAAAGGGCGCAGAAGCGATCGCAATGGCGATCTTCCTGACCCGAAACGGCATGGACAAGCGCGAGCTTGCGCTTCAAGAGGCGCGGGACTATTACCCCGAACTCGGTCTCCTCTTCCCCGCAGGCTCTAAAGAATGGGCAGACATGAAAGAGGGCTTTGCGCGCGAATACAAGAGGCTTGTCAAGGTGTACGGTTGGCGCTACGGCGCGGGCTCGGTCACATGTCAAAGCAGCGTGCCTCAGGCGCTGATATGCTATTTTGCCTCCTCTTCATATGAGGATACGATAAGAAAGTGCGTGTCAATTGGCGGAGACAGCGACACGATCGCGGCGATCGCGGGAGGCATAGCAGAGGCGAGATACGGCGTCCCCGAAGAGTTTGCAAGCCTCGTAAGACAGCATTTTTTGCCCGAAGATTTCTTGGAAGTGATAGACTATTTTTACGCCCTCATCGCAAGATGACGAGCGTACCCGTCCGTCATATCCCCGTCCTTCAAGGGACGGGTTTTTGTTAAACCCGAACATTCCCCCGAATTTGGCATATATATGACAAAAAAGGAGGATATTTTGGCAAACGATATATACTTCATAGGGGGCAACGACGAGCACGGCGTGGATCCGCCCACTCAGGGCAAGCGCACTCCCGTCATGCCCTATCTGGACAGACCCATCTACGAAAATCAGTTCAACCGACCCGCAAAAAACAAGTTTTTGGAAGGATGCCTCCGAAACGGATTTAGGGTTTTCGACGTAAAGCCCGAGTTTACGGACGCGCCCATCGCGACAAGAGTGGCGAGGATAAACAGACAGCGCCTCACCCTGCTTGTGACGTTCGCCTACAACGCTTTCGGCACGGGCACCACTTTCAACTCCGCTTCGGGAGTGACGACCTATTTCGGCACGGGTGCGTACGCCGCGAGAAGCCGCGAGCTTGCCGAAGAGATCTACGAAAGCCTTGTCACGGGCACAGAGCAACGCGGGCGAGGCGTGCAACAGCTGAGCGGCATTGGCGTGCTGTCAAGCGTAAATTGCCCCTCCGCGCTGATAGAGGCGGGATTTATGACAAACCTTGCCGAGGCGAAGCTGATGCTGGATTGGGACTTCATCACCGAAGTCGGCGAGGAGACCTGCCGCGCCGTATGCAGATATCTCGACGTCCCCTATCTTCCCCGCACGCTCTCAAACCACCCCACCATACGCGAGGGCGAAAGAGGGAGTTTTGCGACCCTGTTGCAATTCATCCTGCAAAACTACGGCTATGGGCTTGACGTGGACGGCATATTCGGCGCGAACACCGCGGCGGCTGTGCGCAGATATCAGCAGGCAAACGGGCTGGTCGCGGACGGCATAGTCGGCCCCGCCACATGGAAGGCCTTGCTTTTCCTCCCGCCGTATCCCACCTTGCGAAGAGGGGATCGCGGGACATACGTGGCATACATGCAAAGCAAATTGGAAAGCAAACTGTACCCCGCGGGCGAGATAGACGGGATCTTCGGAAGCAAAACGCAGATCGCGCTGACCGCGTTTCAGGCGGACAACAGGCTGACGGCGGACGGTATAGCGGGGCCCGCGACGTGGGCTATCCTCTCGCAGATCGGAGGGGGCAGGAGCTGACCGCTTGTCCCTCGCATTTGAAACAAATATCCATAAAGACCGCATGGGAAAGGGGAGCCGTCACGGCTCCCCTTTTTGCGGATTTTTCAAAAACTACTAGGGCGTAAAAGCTCACTCTATCGTAAAACTTCCGTCCTCGTTCAGCTTCACTTGCGCCTCGTACTGTTCGGACGAGCCCGTGAAGGTCTGCTTGCCGTCCTCCGCCGCTTCCAACTTGCCGAACACGAAGGAGCCGTCCTCTTTCAGCAAAAGCGCGAAGGAGTGGTTTTGCATCTCGTTGGCGTAGCCTTCGCTGAGCACGAGGGTCATTTCCCCGTTGTTATACTCCCTGCCCTCCTTAAAGGAGAAGGTGTTGTCCGTCAAGGAAAACTCCACTTCGAAGTACACATAATGGAAGTCGGGGGCCTCACCTGTGTACGTGATGAAGAAACGTTTTTCGCTAAGCGCGCCCGCGTCGTCGTATCCCCTGTACTCGCTTATATAGCAATCATGACCATTCAGTTTCGCGGGGCCGTGATAGTGTCCGTACTCGTCGCTTCTGCCCACGTCGAGCTGAATTTCGGAATAGTCGAACGCAAGCGTGTTTTTGCCGTTTTCAAAGCTGAAGTTTTCGCTTTCCGTCTTCTTATACTCTTTTGCGACGTTGTCCTCGTCGTACCTCGTAAGCCCGTTTTGGCTGAGCACAAGTCTGCGCGCCACGAGTTTGTTGTCGTCCTCCGTATAGCAATACAGCGTGTCTTCCCTGAAAATGCCGTAGGCGGGCAAGTCGTCAAACTCCACGATCTCCCCAATGCCTATCCTCGAACTCATATCCTCGGTGAAATACACTCCGTACAGCGAGCTGTCGAGCGTATAATGTTTGAAAGTGCGCTTCGTAGCGTCGTAGGTGAACGTGATATATTCCCTTACCACGCCGTTGTAGTACAGCTGGAGCAATCCGAAACTTTCGTCAAACAGATAGAGTCCCGCGACATATGAGTATCCGTACGGATTGACATACCAACTTGCCGCGTTGTAGCCGTCGAAATACAGCATCTCCATAGCGTCGGATATATACAGCCCCATTGTGTCTTGCCCGCACACTATGCACAGATCTTCGCTGCTTGTTTGGGCGAGCATCACCTGCACGGACGCGCCCTTGCCGTCCGCCGTCAGCGCGAGCCTGTATTCGTTGGTCTCGGAATTGACAAGGCTGTAGCTTCCCGTCGCGACGATCGCTCCCACGTAAGACGTCATGGTCAATCCGCCCTTGCCGTCCATTGTGACGGTGACGTCGTAATCGAACAAGTTCCAATCCACAAGAGTGTAGGAGCCGTAGGCGTCGTCAAGACGGGTATATCCCTTCGCGCCGATCTCGATGAATATGCTCTTGCCGACGTCCGAAGAGTCTGCCGCGTCGGTCACTTCCAGCCACAGCATATCCTTGTTCTCGTCCTCATATTGGCAAAGTCCCTCGTATCTTACGCCGTTGGGCGCGACGTAGCAGCCCTTAAACCAGAAGCCGTCCAAGATGAGGGAGCCGCCGCCCGTCAGCTCATATGAAACCGAATATTTGTCGTTGTCGCCGTAATACCTGTGGTAGGAGGGGATGGTGAAGCCGCCGTAAGCGTAATCCTTTTGCAAGACGAACGCAAAACTTTCGCCGCTCTGCCCTTGGTTGGGAGTGAAGAGATATATCGTATCTCCGAACGGGGTCTGTCCGCTCTCTCGATATGTGCCAACGACCGTGCCGACGAGCACGCTGTCCGAAGTCCCCTCTTGCGAATATGTCCTGTATGCGGCGACCCCGTTTGCGGCGAGGATCAAGGACGTGTCTCCCGAATACATATAGACGTCGTTCACCTCGTGATAGCCGCTTGGGAATTGGTCCACGCGTTCGAAAGTGAGCATCATGCTCCCCGACACCTTCACGTTGAAGCCGTTTCTTTCGTTGATCATAAACGAGCCGTATTTGACGTCTGTGCTCTCGCCCAGCGCGGAGGAAAATTCGCTTTCGCCGCAAGAGAACCTTCCCTGCAAAACGTTTCCTTCCGCGTCAACGTATATGGAAGAGAATTCGAGCGCGCCGCCGCCGTCGTTGAGCGCGTACAGCTTGCCGCCCGTCAGTTTGCCATTTTCGATCTCATTGTAGACCGTAAACTGAGCCTCTCCCTCTTTTTCGTAAATGTAATAGCACTCATACGGCTCCGCGTTGTCCGAAAGCGTGATCAACCCGACCACCACGGCAACGCTGAACAGATCCCGCTCGGAAATGCCCTGCGCGAGGACCCCGGTGCGCACAAATGTATAGCAGAACATTTGTTGTCCGTCGTTGGCGCGCACAAAACTTTCGGCTGTGTAAAAGCCCGTCGCCACGCGCTGAGGAGCGCCTTCCGCGTCAAGTCTGGCGTACAGATCCGCGACCTTGGCACCGTTTGGGACTTCCACGCCCTCGGGCGCGTCCGCAGCGGCAAATTCCGCAGAGTACAGCACGAGGATTGGATCGCTGTAAAGCGGATGTCCGTCCGCCCTTTCGGGATCCTGATATATGTGCAGATATTCCTCAAAGCCCTCGGGGAGCAGGCTGAAACTCATGTCATCGTTTTTCAGCGTAGCCGCAAAACGAAGCCTTTGATTTGCGGGTTTGTCCGCGTCAAGTTCGACTTCGACGTACAGTCCGAAGATATAGCTGTGCCTCGTCGTGTAGTTGCCGAGATGCTCCGTGCCTTCGCCGTCCACGTATTTTGCGCTGTCGTCCCAAAAGCCGAAGCCGTCGAGGGTGAGCGTGCCGCTGTCCCCCGTGTATTCTCCCATCGCGTCCGTAACTTCCTTGTAAAACACGGGGTTGTTGAAATATCCCGACAATGTGTAGACGTTGAATTTGACTTCCTTGCCCTTTGTTTCGTCGTCGTTGGAGCCGAAGATGAAGCCGTCGTCGTTGACTATGGACAGAGCTATCTTGTGTCCGCTTACTCTTGATCCGCTCGAATACGCTTTTTCCACGCGATAGGTCCCGTAATAATATTCCTTGTGATAGGTGTCTATCCACGTCGCCGCGCCGAAGCCGTCCAGATACAGCAAAAAGTCGTCCTGATAGCCTTCCCTGACGGAATCGAAGGGGTTGATCTGCAAAAACTCGCCCGTTTCTTCCCCCATCATCAAAAACACGTTTTTGTTTTGCGCTTCGTCAAGATCAAAGACAAATCCGCTGTCCCCGTCGTCGGGTATGAAGGCATACGCGCCGTAATAGTCCAAATAAAAGCCGCTGACGCTCTGCCCGTTGCCGACGTACGTCGCGCCGAAATATCCGTCGAGAGTGAGCGTTTCGGCGTCGTCCACGGCTTCGAGGTTGTAGTCGTAGTATTTGAACTCGCCCTGCATATCCTCTCTGAACAGCGCGAACATGGCGCGTCTGAAATCGAACTTCCCTTTGAGAGTGCCCTCTCCTATCTTCACTGTAAACTTTGTCTCGTCGGTCGGGTCGGCCGTCACGTCGAACTCCCGTCCGCCTCTGACATAGATGAGTTTGCCGTCCGCATAAAACACGCAGTCCTCACTGCCGAAAGCGTCCGTATAGTCGGGATCGCTCCACTGCGCGTACAGCACGATATCCGTCGCGCCGACAGTGAGCTCGTCGTCGGGGTCTATCAGATCGTCGGGAGAGCCCCCCGCCGCGGAGAGGGCCCAGCCGTTGAAGCGGTGTCCCGTCGCGACATACGCGTTTTCCTCAACCTTAAAAGTCTGTCCGAAATACAGCGTGCGCGAGGGCATAAACCCTTTGACTGCCTCGTCGCCGAGGTTGTGATCGTAGCTGACGTTGACCGCAACGCGGTCGTAATACAGCTTGATGTCGTTGTCCTTTTTGGCAAGTTCAAACGAGAGGGTCGCGTTTGTCGGCAGGAAGCCCTCTATCTTGGGCACTTGCGAAGAGGCGAGAGTCACGCTCTCCCCTTTGACCGCGCTGTACACACTGCTCCCCGCGCTCGACTTTTCGTAGTCGGCAAGCTCGTGTGAAAGCGAAAGGGGTTGGAGATACGCGCTGACCGAATAATGCACAAGCCATTTTGCCCAATAGCTTCTGTCTCCCCCGGGCATGGACTCGGGAAGATCTGCCGCCTGCGTAAACTCGGCGTCGCGATACCAACCTCCGAAATAATAGTTTTGGTTGTCGGACAGATTTGGGAGTTTTGCGGAAATATCCTCTCCTCTTTCCGCGACCACGGTCATATCCTCGCCCACGCCGTTCATGTGGAAGCTGAGGGTGTAGGACGTTTTGCCGTCGTCATTGTTGTCGGCAGGGTCGCACGCCGCAAGCGTCACCGCGAGCGCAAGCACAAGCAGGATCATCAAAATCAAACTCGCTCTTTTCTTCATATATGCCTCCAAATCTCTTCGAAACACTTCGGACGAAACACTTCGAATCGCTTAATATGCAAATAATATGCAATAATACAATTTTCAACGATAATATTATGCAAATTATACAGTAATGATAAACTCAAAAGGGAATTTCGTCAAGCGATATGCCCCTCGACAAACAGCCTAAAATCAATTTAATTTTTGCCGAGCGCACAAAAAGCGGGAAGTTCGCGTGACTTTTCCGCCCTTTTTGGCATTTTGCCCTAGCATGCGATTTGAAAAGCGGACGAGCGCGAAACCATGCATCTAATGCGATTATTTTTGGAATGAGCGCGCGGCGGAGTTTCGGTGAAAAAAATTCGGAGGGTCTGCGCATACGATTTTCATCGCATTTTGCACGAGATCTTCATGCTTTTCGCATGCGTTTTTGCCTTTCGCATACGCTTAACGCTTTCGCGACAAAACGCGCCTTTTTTTAAGCCTAACTTTCAAAAAACGCGCCGAAAAGAGCAAGAATTTGCAAAAAAATTGTCGTAATTTGGCAAATCTAAAGAAATCTTAAGGTTGCCGAGAGGGCCGAAACGTTGACTTTGCCTATATAAATCAATAAAATATAGCTGAATAATGGTATTTTGAATGTATAGGATTGATAATTCCTTTACGATTTCGCAAAATACAAAGAGACAAAACGAGGTATGTATGAAAAAACTTGTGCTTGCGCTGATAGTGGTTTTGCCTATTTTGTTTGTCATCGCGCTGTTTGCGATCACAAGCGTCACAAGGATAGCCGCCGCCATCCCCGTCACGGGGATATCCATCACCAACAAGGGAGAGGCGAACGACGGCATTTTTTCCTTTGACATAGCGCAGTACACGGGCAGGTTTGAGGAATGGGAGCTCGGCGTGGAAGTTTTGCCCTACGCCGCAAAAAACAAAGCGTACTACACGCAGATCCTTGACGCAAACACAAACGAGCCAACGGACATCGTTACGCTTGTCGAGGACCCTCAGACAAGATCCAGACATTTCGAATTGAACGACATAGGCAGCGCAAAGATCATCTACTACACGGTGGACGGCGGCTACAGCGACAGCGTGGTGTTCAACGTCTCCTCGTCGGGCGCGCTCGACCTCACCCCCGCGATCTACAACGCCAACAACGAAAAGATAGAGCTGACTCCCCTCGCGGACAACGCCAAAGCGGACTACAGCGTGGAGCTTGCAAGCGGAAGCTACAAAATGGGAGGCTTTTATAGGCCCTCGACCGTTCTGTACGCGGACGCGGATTTCGGCTCGGACAATACCGACGTCATCAACATCAACGCCGTAAGCGGCAAATTCAACGCGATCTTCAGCGGCAAGGCGATTCTCTCCATGAAGATAAAGTCCGCCCGCAAGGACGAAAACAACGTCCCCGTGGAAATCGAAAAAAAGGTGGAAGTCACCGTCAAAAAGGCGGAGGACGTCACCGTCAACGGCCACGGCGCGGTGGACGGCGTGACCATATCTCAAGCGCTCGGCTCAAAGCGCTTTGTGATGTTTGTCGAGGCGGACGCAAGCGTATCGCCCGACGAGGTGTCCCTTACGGGTCCGGGCGTCAACGCGATCGTAAACAAAGTGGAGGGCGTGAAAGGCGGCTTCAAGATCGTCGTGGAGCTTGACGAAGCGAAGGAAGAGGACGTCAGCATGCGCTACACACTGTCCATAAGAGGGACGCAATATCACGTCATAGTCAAATTCGAGCAATACGGCTTTTACGTCTACTCCCCCTACAACAAGGACGGCACGGGCGAGCTTGTGATGAAGCTGGGCGATTCCGAAAGCGTCGCCGTGGTCGTGGAACCCGAAGCGCAGGGCATGACCTACAGTTGGAGCGTGCCCGCGGAATTTGCCTCGATCATCTCAATATCTCAAGCGGACGGCGATCATTGCTTCGTCAACGCGCTTCAAGAGGGCGCGGCGAAGATACAAATCAATTGGACGTCCCCCGACGGAAGCAAACGCGGCGTCGTGGAACGCGACGTGACGGTGATCCGCCCCATCACTTCCATGCTGTTCGGCGAGGCGGCGCAGACCTACGGGCTAGGCGGATTTGCCGTGGCAAACGGAGACTACAAGGACGGACAATACGTCAAGAGCGACTATGTTTCAAAATTTACGGCGTACAACGGCGGAAGCGTCGCGCAAGTGAGCGCGGACGACTTTTCCGTCTCCGTCTCGGACGACGACTTCAACGCATATTTCGACAGCGACGGCAAACTCAAACTCTCCATATCGAAGAGCGGCAACGTCACCCTGTCAGTAAGTTGGAAATACGGGGAAATGTTCGGCGTGGGCGCCGCTTCCCTGACCCTTTACGCGGCGGACGGCGTAAACGTCTCCACCTACGAACAGCTGAGGCAAGCCATGAGGGAGAATCGCGAGACAGTGCTTTCAAACGACATATATCTCGGCGAAGAGTTGTTCAACCGCAACTCGGACGGCACGCGCTCGCCCAAATACTCGGACTCCGAGATGAAGAGCAAACTGTTGAGCTACACTTCCGAACTGCCGACAACTGCGGATTGGACGTACTACAAAAACAACGGAGGCGCCCGCCCCAACGTCAGATACGCGCTTGAATTTACAAACAGCGTGCACGGCAACGGGCATTTCATCAGCGGTCAGTATATCACGGATATGCTTGACAACACGGGCGTAAACCTCTTCGACTTCGCGGTGTTCAGAGGCCCGCTCGACTTTGTGGCGGCAAGCGGGATCGCCTCGGTCAAGGGGCAGGACAACATTGTGTTTTTGGTGCGCAAAGACGGCGTGACTCTTGACAACCTCGTGCTTCGCGGTTGCGATCAAGAAAGCCTGTACGACGGCGGCGAGCTTGTGCTCTCCTACCTCAACTATATGGGCACTACGCTTGAGGTCATGTCCGACGCGACAGTGGTCAACAGCCGCGTGATGAACGGCAGGACGGTCATGCGCGTGTTCGGCAGAGACAACGTGGACGGCAACACGACGCCGAATCCCGCCACCGAAAAGATCAATGTGACGATCGACAATTGCAAGTTGCAAAACGCGCGCGAGTTTTTGTTGAAGATAGGCACAAACCGCGTCATCAAGGGCACGGACGGCAACATATCCCCCGCTCTCACGGACAAAAACGGGGATCCGTACAAAAACAACAACTCCCCCGCCGCAGATCAAAACCTGAACGACGAATACTTCGTCAGCCATTATTTGCTGACGGACGTCACGGTCAAAAACAGCACTCTGCGCACAAGCGGACTGTTTTCGGTGGGCATGGAGAGCCATTTTGCGGGAGAATATCTGCACAACTCGAGCGCGGCGGGAGGATTGGAGCATTTCCTCACGGGTTGGAACGGCCTTGCGGCGACAAGCTATCCCGCGGCGCTGAGGCTGGTCGGCGACGTGATCATGGCGGATTGGAAGGACATAAGCTCGGTTGACAGTTCCACGCTCATCGAAGTTGCCCCGAACTCGGGCGTGGGAGGATGGCTTGCCCTCAATATTGCGCAAATGTTGCAGGAGGTGCGCAACAATCCCGAGTACGCAAACATAATCAAGACGGAAAGCGGCAAAACATACGCGCACGGAGGCATCGCCTTCTACGGCGGCGGCAAGAATTACAGCATGCTTGATCTCAGCGCCTACACTTTCCACAAGGACGAGCTTGCAAGCTACAATATCAACATTTCCATACTTGCGAACTCATCGGACACAACTCTGCAAAATCAAGGCAATATGCTTCCGCACGCGGCGGGCACGGAGGACTTCAGATTTGTCATGTTCGACGCGCGAAGCAGTTTCGATCATCACGCTCAGGAGCAACTTTCGGACTGACCTAAAACCATGCGGCATATGAAAACGCCTATGCGCTTTCCTGCCGCAATGCAAAAGACAAAGGCTTGAAACCCAAAACTCGGAATAAACCGATATTGATTTGGAGGGGTTATGAAAAGGATGATTTTGAAAAAGCGGACGCTTATCACTGTCGTCATTATGCTTGTATTGCTCATGCTTGCTCTACTTGTCGGCTGCGACGACAAAACACAAGAACAACCCGACGTGATAGAAGTCGTCTATCATCAAAACGACGGGACGGACCTCACGCACACCGAAACCGTCTCGCCCGACAAGATCGGCGATTATGTTCCCGCCGAACGCACGGGCTATACGTTTTTGTATTGGGCGCTCAACCAAAGCGGAAGCATCAAGTTGACGCCCGACATACGCTACTCTTCTCCCCTTTCCCTATACGCGATATGGGAGGCCCACAAGCACAAGGTGACCTTCGTCATCGAGGGCAGCGGCGCGAGCGGGACGATAGAGAGGACGGTGGACTACTCCGAAGCGGCGGAGCTTCCCACGGAAGAGGAGCTTGCGGAATATCTTCCGACAGGCTATCACGTGGCGCGTTGGACGGACGCGGAGGGCAACGAGACCGAGGACTACCTTTCCGTGACGAAGGACATGTACGTCTACGCCGAGATCGCGGCAAACGGCGTGCAGTTGGATTTTTACGACGGCGAAACGCTGTCCTTCTCGTTGAACGGCGAGTACGGCGAGGACATCGAAGCGGACGCTCCCAAAAAGCAAGGATTTGACTTTGTCGGCTGGTTTGACCAAGCGGGCGAGCCTCTGCCCGACAAGTTTGCGGAAAACGGCACCTACTTTGCCCGCTACAAGCTCTCAGCGCCAAATATCCCGTCTGTTCTAGGGGGGGGGGTGGAAACCTCCATAACGTACGGAGACGCGCTGCAGCTTAGTATATACCGCGAGAACGCGCCCGACGGCGTGACCTACAACTATCAATGGCTAAGCGGCGATGAAGTCGTTTCGAACGGAGAGGAGCTTGTCGTGACGTCGCTTGCCGCAGGACAAAAAACATACATTGCAAAAGCTATCGCCTCCGCGGAGGGCTACGGCAGCGTGGAGACCACTTGCGAGGTGCGCGTCACCGTGCAAAAGGCAACGTTGAACGTGAGCCTCGACGCCGTGGAGATGGAATACGGCAGTCCCCTTCCCTCGCTCGCGGAGCTTGTTTACAGCGTGAGCGGCTTCAAATACGAAGAATCCGAGGCGGTCTTGAAACTTGACGGCGCGACGGTCTCGTCCGCGGATTACGCCGTGGGCAGCGGCGTCGGCAAGTACGAGATCACGCTGAGCGGCATAGAGGCGGACAACTACATTGTGCCCGAGGCGACCGCGCAACTTGAAGTCAAACAAAGACAGGCTACCCTTTCGGTCGCAGAGCAACGCTTCACATACGACGGCAACGTAAAGCAATTCAAGCCCGACCTGTCCCCCGAGGGGCTTTTGGAAGGGCAACGCTTTGAGCTGACCTTGACCACAAACTCGCAAAACGCGGGGCTTTACACGATTTCGGACGGGCTGACCGCGGAATATCACTTCTTTGACGGAGAGGACGAAACCACAAGCAACTATGCGCTGTCCCTCTCCGCATCCGTCAACATTGAAAAAGCGGATTTCGATTACGCTCTACCAACCGATTTGCAACTCACTTTCGACGGCGCCGAGCACAAGCCCGAGATATCGGCGGACGGCGTGACTCCCCTCTACAAATACGGCGAGGGGGATTACGCGCCCGAAGCGCCCTCTTTCAAAAACGCGGGTAGCTATACCGTCTCGTTCAAACTCGAAAAGGACAACTACAACACCGTGGAGAGCGAGTTCACTTTGAACATCGCAAAGGCGGAAGTCAAGGTGATCGCGCGCCCGCAGAGCACGGTCTATTGCGAGGAGTTCGTCCTCAATCAAAGCGCGTACACCGTGGACGGCGAGCTGTTCGGCGAAGGTCTGACGGCGTCACTTTCCACCGATTACGAGGTCGGCAAAAATGCGACGGATTACGTCATCAAGGTCAACGCGACGTCTACGGAAAATATAGACATTTCCGCACAAAACGGAGTTCTTACGGTCGAAAAAGCGGATTTAACCGTCGTTTTTGAAAATATCACGTTGCAATACGGCGAGCCGCTTCCCGACAGACAGCTCTACTCTTTTGCGGATCTTCCCGCAACCGGACAGGTCCCGACAGTCGAGCTTGTCACGGACTACGCGCCCGGCAAACCGCAGGGAAGCTCCTTTGAACTTTCCGCAAACGTGCAGGACGACAATTACAACGTCACCTTGACAAAAGGCAGAGTCAACGTGACAAAGCGCAAGGTGACGATAGTCCTCTCCCCCATCACCGTGACCTACGGCGAGGACATCGCAAGCGAGGCGTACGGCTTCAGTCTTGTGGGACAGACCTACAACGGCGAGGAGCTCAAATTGGAATACTACAGCGGGGACTACAAAAAGGGAAGCCCCGTTTCGGGGAGCTATACCCTCCGCGCCACGCTGTCCGCGGACGAGGTCAACTCAAACTATCAAGCGACCGTGCAGACCGCCGCGATCACGGTACAAAAGCGCGTCGTGTCCGTCAAAATCAAGGACGTGACGGTGACTTACGGCGAAAACGTGGAGGGAGCGTTCGGATTTGACGTGCAAGGACAAGATTTCTACGGCGAGGTCCTGCCGACCTACTCCACCGCCTACAAAGCGGGCGACGTCAAAAACGCAACCGTCACCGCGTCGTTTGACGACCCCAACCACGAGGTGCAAGTGCAGGACGGCACGATCTCCGTCGCGCCGCGCGCGCTTGCGATCACAATAGACGCGTTGCACGCGTACGACGGTCAACCCTACATGCACGAGTTTGCGGGAGCCGACGAGGCGCTGAGAGGGCTTTACGGCGAGGACAGCTTCAGCGGCACGCTCGCCACGACAAAAGGCGACGTCGCGCTCTACACGGATTTTGCCACACAGTTTGTCTGGACGGCGGCTTACGCCATTTCAAACAAGGCGGGCGAGGACGTCAAGGCAATGTACAATATAACCTATGCCCTCAACGTGGAGATAAGCGAGCAGAAGATAGGGCTTCGCACAAGCGGTTTTGACGCGGAATACGACGGAGCGGAGCACGGCGCGAGCGTGACCGTGACCGACCCCGAACTGCAAAAGTCCGCGACGATCATGTTTGCGGACAGCGCGGACGGCGAATACACCCTGCCGCAATCTCCCAAATACACCGCGGTGGGGACCTATACGGTTTACTTCAAGGTGACCGCGCCCGACAAGACGGACACCCTCGGAAGCGTAAAGATCAACATCAAAAAGAGGAACGCGACCATATCCGCGGCGGACGTCAGGATAACGTTCGGCGACGACAAGCCCGCGCTTACGATCAACTACGTCAACGTCATATCAAAGGACGAGGCGGGCTTCGAAGCCTCCGCGACCTGCGACTACGCAAAGGGCAACGACAAGGGGACATACTCCATTGTTGTGACCTACACGGAAAACGACAACTACAATATCACCCTCAAAAACGGAACTTTGACGGTTGCGGCAAAGCCCGTGACGGTCACGCTGACCAACACCACGGTGGAATACGGCGAAAACTTCGCGCTTGAATACACCATATCCGACGAGGCGGCAAGAGAGGGGCTTTCGCTGAACACAAGCTATGCGGCGGGCAAGCCCGTCAACGTGTACGGCGTGACGGCGACGGGCACCAACGCAAACTACTCCTATTCCGTGGTCGGAAGCATAAACGTGACAAAGAGGACAGCGACCGTCACGGTCACTCCCCTGACGATCACCTACGGCGAAGAGCTTGCGCTCGCGTACACCGTGGACAGGCTGTACGGCAACGACAAATTGGACGTCTCCTTCTCGGGCTACGAGAACAAGGCGGGCAACTACACCGTGCACGCGGACGCGGAAAACGACAACTACCGGCTCTCGTTTGTGGACGGCGCGCTGAATATCCGCAAAAAGCAGCTCTCCCTTGCGCTTACGGGGAGTATGTCCATCACCTACGGCGAGGAAATGCCCTCGTACGACGTTACGGCGACTTCCGCGCTTGCGTTCAACGAAAAGCTCGCAAACGTGCTGAAAGGAAGCCTGTCCGTCGAGTGCGAGTACGCCTCAAACAAGCATGCGGGCACATTTGACCTTACGCCGAGCGGACTCAGCGCGGACAACTACGAGCTGTCCTTTGCTCCCGCTTCGCTGAACGTCGCAAAGGCAACGCTTACGGCGACCCCCGTCAACGTATCCGACCTGACTTACGGCTCCCCCGTCCCCGCCTTCAAGTTTGAGATCAGAGGCTGGGCAAACGGCGACAGCGCGGACAACGTTGCGTTGCCCACGATCACGATCAGCACAGACTACACCCCGACGTCAAACGTGGGCGGAGGAAGCAACGCGGGCAAATACAGTTGCTTTACGCAAGCAAGCGAAGAGGTCGAACTTGACAACTACGTGCTCAAAATGGCGACCGTGTACTTCGCTTTGAACAAGGCAAACCACGACGCGGAAGCCGTCAAGAAGTTGCTGTCCGCATACTCCGTGACCTACAAGAAGGGCGCGACGGTCGCAAACAGCGTCACACTGCCCGCCAACTTCTCGTGGATGAACGGCTCGACTCCCCTCTCCGCCAAGACGAGCGTATACTTTGCAAAATACTCGAAAGACCCCACCAACTACAACGATCTTGAAAATGTCGAGGTCACGATAAACGTCGCGCGCGGCACTCCCAAAATACCCACGCCGAGCGCAAGCAATCTCGAGACGGATTATTCGGGAGCCGAAATCGATATCGTGGCAAAGATCGGGCTGAGTTTGCCCTCGGACTACGACGGCGGACAGACCTACACGTACGCAGTCATACAGGGAGACAGCCTCAAGCCCACACGCGGCGGCGTTTACAAGTTGCGCGTCACACTCCCCGCTTCGGAAAACTGGAACCAAGCGACCGCCGAGCTGACCTTCAAGATCAAGGCGGCAAAGATCGACAGTACCACCTACACGATCGAGGACGCGCTGAGCGCCGCGACAAGCAATCAGACGGTGACGGTCTTTGGGGACGCGTTCATCTCCTCGAACGTGGAGATCAAGTCGGGCGTGACCCTGCTTCTGCCCTACGACAAGACGTCGGGCATAAATTCCACATTGGGCGGAAGCGTGGGCGTTGACGCGATAAACACTCCCGCAAGTTGCAAACTTGCCGTCACCCTCAACGCAAATTGCGTGATCACCAACAACGGAAAGTTGGTCATAGGCGGCGTAACAAGCGGCAATCAAAGGTACAGCATAGGCAGTGGCGGCACCGCGGGCGACTACGCAAAACTTACGCTCGGCGCAAAGGCGAGCATAGTTTCAAACGGCGACGTGACCGTCTACGGATTCATCATGGAGGAAGCCGCAAACAACGGCTCGTCCGTGACAATGGAAAGCGGAATTTTGATCATGCCCTTCCTCGTCATAGAGCACAGAGGCGGCAGTATTTTCTACGGAATGGCGGGAAGTGACGGGAAAAAATTGAAAGGATCTCCTTTCAACAGATTTTATTTGCAAAACGTCACCCCGACGTTGACCATCAAGTCCTCCGCTCAGCTTTTAGGGCATGCCAACCTCTATGCGAGCAATCAAGATAATACGACAGACATCAAGCTGGTCGGAAATTCAAGCAGTCATCTCATTCAACTCAATTCAGGCTCGTATGTTACACAAAAATATAACGTGAGCAACAAAATAACACAGTTGGACGTTTATGGCGATATGACGCTGAATGCAATGACGTTGAAATTGTCAATTTCATTCTTTACCGCCACGTTGTCCACGGCAAACGTCTTGTTCCCGATAAGCTGGTACTACAACATCTCGCTCAATCCGCTGAGCGCGGATACGACGGCGACCGTGACCGCAAATCAGGATATAAAAATCATGCCGGGAGGAAAGTTGACCATCAACAAGGGCGTTACGGTCAACGCAAACCAAATCATGGTTGCGGATTCTTCCTACAAGACCTATGGCGTTCCGAGCGGAACTCAGTATGAAACAAACAAGGGAGACGGCCAACTTGTCGTAAACGGCTCGCTCAACTGCGAAAACATAGGCGGCAAAGTCACAAGCACGCTCAGCGGCGCATCCCTCAAATGCACGGGAGTTTCGGTCTCGACAGGAGAAGTCAGCAGTTCGTCGGGTTCATCCATTCTCACGAGCGTCACTTGGGAGACAAACACCTATACGCTTAAAAACACCGACGGCGCGGAAATGTCAGCGGGCACCTACACCTACAACGGAAGCAAGTGGGTGTAGCGCAACAAATCAAAAGGCGCTATTGAACGCGCATCATGACATCAAAAAGGCGTTGCAAGTTTGTTGCAACGCCTTTTCACAATTTCTTATATAGGAGCAAAGTCGCTTATGTCCCCTGCACGCGCCGAACGAACGGGCACGCTCCGAATGAGTGTTATATTCGCCGAGCGGACGGAAGCGTCAGCCTACAAGTATGTGCATGTTGCGAAGTTCCGCGCTCTTTATGCGCTTTTGCAGAGCAAAGCCGAAAGGCTCCAGATAGTTTTCGGGGCAATCCGCAAGTTTTGCGTCCCTCAGCTCGTTTGCAAAAAACAGACAGATATCTTCCACTATGTCCATTTTGACCTTTCTGCCCTTTTCGTCGTTGTCGGCGGTCAGCAGAAACTCGAGCGGAGCCGCAAGCTCGGCGTGCTTGTCCAGATCCCTCATGGCACGCAACGTCCACTTGTAGTAGGGGCAATGCCGCCCCTCAAGCAAAAACGCCGCCTGCGCCGCATTTTTGACGAACTCGACAAGTGCAAACACAGCCGCGCCCTCCTCGCCGTGACGTAGGCAGCGCGGATAGTTGTACTGCCCCGTCTGCGCCATACGCACCGCCGCGGCGGCAAGTTTTTTCAGTCGCACGTCCTCGGGCATGCCGTGCAAGATCTCCTCGCGTATCGCGGAAAACTTGCCGAGATCGTCGCGGAAAACCTCGCCGTTTGTGGCTTCGGCAAGAAATTCGCTGTCCGTAAACAGCCACTCGCGAAGCCCTTCGGGGGCGCCCTCTCTGCCCGTGTATCGCCTGTAAAAATCCCCTATGCGCTGTACGCCCTGCGAGTTTGCGCCCATCGCGCTTGTGTGCGCGCTCTCCTCCGCGCCGTATTCGGCAAGCAGACGGTTGTACGCCCGCGTGAGCGCAAAGCCTATCTCCGCCTCGTCCTCCTTCGTCAGCCAAAGGCACAGCCCCGTCGAGAAGTCGTGATCGCGCGATATCTCGTCGTCAAAGCCGAAGCACTCAGAGCCATGCCCCGCAAGCCCCACCGCCATGCGCCCGACGTAGTTCGGAAATTCGCTTTCCAACATGTCGGCAAGCCGAGTCACATAAAACCGCTTTGCAAGCTCAAGTCCTTTCATATCTTGCTTCTGTTCTCCTCGTATATCTCGTTTGCGATCTTCACGACATCCGCCCTGTATGCGAAATATCCGAAAAAGTCAAACGCGCTCGCGCACTTCATGCACGCCCCAGCATACGCCGCATTGCGCTCGTGCTCCCCGTTTGTGAGGTAGGAGTACGCAAGTTCCAACAGCTTGTCCGTCTCCTCTTCGCGGTCCGCGCCCGTCTCCGCCGCGCCCTCGTACACTATCTGCGCAAGGTTGACGTAGGATATGGCAAGTTCCGCATATCCCCCCTTGCGTTCGAGGATGTCTATCGCGCGCTTCAGCATTTGCTCCGCTTCCTCGTATCTTTTGAGGTCCGCAAGCGCCATCGCGTAGTTGTTGTAAAGCCCCGCGAGCTTGAAGTCGTCCGCGGGCAGAAGCCTCTCGTAAACGCTCTTTGCGCGCTCGTAGTAGGGCAAAGCCTCTTCCGCGCGTCCGAACGCCTTCAAAGTGGTCGCACAGTTGAGATATATCGTCGCGTTGGACGTGCACTCGGTGCCGTCCTCTTCGAGAAGTCTCAGCGCCTCGTACACGGCGGCAAGGCCCTTTTCCTCCTGTCCCTCGTGGCGATAGTGCCCCACCGCCTCGGACAGAATGGCAAGCAGACCCTTCATATCTCCCAAATTCCTCGCCTCGTTCTCCCAATATGCAAGCACGCGTTCCATGCCCTCGTTGTCGTTTGCGGCGGCAAGCTCGTCAAGCTTGTCAAGCACCCTGTTTATGGGCACAAAGCCCGTTGGCTCCTTACAGCAACAACACTTTTCATCAACACTCATTTTGTCCCTCACTTTGCGCAACAAGCGCTTTATATTTGCATTTTTGACGTACAAACGTCCTGTTTTGTCATTCAGTCCTCTCTTCCCGTCAGCGCGCCGAACGCCTTTAGCTTTTCAAATCCCTGCTGTCTCAGGCCCTCGTACACCGTGATCGCGACCGCGTTTGAAAGGTTGAGCGACCTTGCTTCGGATATCATGGGTATGCGCAAAGTCATGTCGTAATTCGCCTTCAAAAGAGGCTCGGGAAGCCCGTGCGTCTCTTTGCCGAAAACAAGAAAATCTCCGTCCTCAAACCTTGCTTGATCGTATCTTCTCGCCGCCTTTGTGGACATGAAATAGAAGTGGTTTTTTGTCCCGACAAGGGCTTTTGTTCCGGGGTCATAGCATCCCTCCGCCACGCGCTCGAAAAACTCGGCGAGGCTGTCGTAGACCTCGAAGTCCGTCAAACTCCAATAGTCCAGCCCCGCGCGCTTCAAGGCTCTGTCGCTTATGTCGAACCCAAGCGGCCGCACAAGATGCACTTTGCACCCCGTCGCCGCCGCCGTGCGCACGATATTCCCCGTGTTTTGCGGGATCTCGGGCTCCACCAAAACGATATTAAACATTCTCTCCTCCAAAGACCTCCACGCCCGCGAAAAAGCGCTCGGCGATGAGGCGTATGTCATCGAGGCACTTCGCTTCCGCCGCCGCGCGCCGCGCGTCCTTTGCAAAGCCGAAACCCTTTGCATAACTGCAAATATGCGGCTTCATCAGGTTTGCGACGGTCTTTGCGGGCATACATTCAAGCAACATGTCTATGTGCGTGCAAATGGCGTCAAGCGGCTTGAACACGTACGCTCTGCCCGAAAGCTCGCTGAAAATGTACGGCCTGCCGAGCGCCGCCCTTGCGATCATAAATCCGTCCGCGCCCGTCTCGCGCTTCACCCTTTGCAGGTCCTCCGCGCTTGCGATATCCCCGTTTGCGATCACGGGTATGCGCACCGCTTGCTTGACATCGCGCGTGATGGAGTGGTCCGCAAGCCCGCTGTAAAACTGCTCGCGATATCTCGGATGCACGGTCACCGCGCTCGCTCCTCCCCTCTCCGCGGCGAGAGCGCAGGGCACGGCAAGAGGTTTCCCCATGGTTATGCCCGCCCTCAGCTTGACTGTCACGGGTTTTTTGGAGCCCTCGCGCGCCGCTTGCACAAGCTCCTCTATGAGCGAGGGATATTGCATAAGCGCGCTTCCCTCCTTGTTGTTGAACACCTTTTTTACGGGACAGCCCAGATTGATGTCCACGATATCGAAATCTCGGACGCGCTCGTCCGCCGCCGCGCGGAACATAAACTCGGGATCGCACCCGAAAAGCTGTACGGTGCAGGGTCTGTCCTTGTGCGCGAGAAGAGGGTCCGTGCCCTTGTTGCCGTACACAAGCCCCTTTGCGCTGACAAGCTCGGTGCATGTCAAACTCGCCCCGTACTCGGCGCACAAAAAGCGAAAACCGACGTCCGAAAATCCCGCTATGGGGGCGAAGATCAGATCGCCTTCAAGTTTGACGTTTCCTATTGCAAGCGACATATGTCTAGGCTTCCTCTTCCCGCTTGACCTCTTCCCACAGCGCGTCAAGCTCCTCAAGCGTAAAATCCGTCATCTGCCTGCCCGTCGCAAGCGCCTTGGCTTCGAGCGCGGCGTATCTGCGCAAAAACTTGTTGCTTGCCTCGCGCAAAGTCATCTCCGCCTCAAGCCCGCTCAACCTCAGCACGTTGACCGCCGCAAACAGCAGGTCTCCCGCTTCCTCTCTTTTGTGCGCTTCGTCCGCTCGGACAAACTCCTCGGTCTCCTCTTTCAGCTTTTCCACTGCGCCCGAGACGTCTTTCCAATCGAAGCCGTCCTTTTTGGCGTATCTTTGCACCTTTTCGGCATACAGCAACGAGGGCAGATTTTTGGGTATCCTGTCCATTGCGTCCGAGGTTGAGGCATACTTTTTTTCCTTCTTCTTCGCCGCGTTCCAAAAGGCGAGCGCCTCTTCGGGATTGTTTGCGTGATTTGTGCCGAATATGTGCGTATGACGATCTATCAGCTTGCGGCACAGCTCGGTGAGCATGTCGTAATATCCGAACTCCCCTTGCGAATCCGCTATCTCGGTGTGGAAAACCGCCTGCATGAGCACGTCTCCGCACTCCTCTCTCATCATGGGGGCGCTGTTTTTGTCTATCGCTTCCACAAGCTCGTACGCCTCCTCGACGAGGTTGACGCGTATGCTCTCGTGCGTTTGCGCCCTGTCCCACTCGCAGCCGTCCTTGGCGCGGAGCCGTTTCATGATGGACACAAGCTCGGAAAACCCGAACCTCTCGCAATCGGTCAGCGCGCACCCGTCCACGATAAGCGTATCCGCCCCTTCGGGCAGCGCGGACGCCTTGCATTGTATGTCCCGCCCGTCGCATTCCGCGGTCACGGGGACGTCGCCGTAGCAGTCAAGCAGTTTTTTCGAGACCGCTTGCGTATCCATGCTCCCGTCTATCACAAGAGGGATACGCTTGTCAAAAAAAAGCGTGGACAAAAAGTCCGCAGCTATGTAGCGTTGATAGGAACCGCGCAAAACGTCGTCAAGTTTCATTGTCTGTACTCCCAAAATCTCACCGCTCTACGCACTTTTTTCAACAGCCCGCGCATGGGAAGAAATTCAAGTTCGTCCCTCTCTATGACGTCGAAGAGGAACGCCAGCCAGAGGTATACCACAGCGCAAACCGCAAAGCCGAGCACGGCGGCGAGAATGTTGTTTTTGATGATATCGCTTATTCCAATGCCCGCAAGCGCCATAAGAATGCCCGCGACAAGGTTGAGCGCAATGTTTTTTTCAAGGCGTATCCCAAGCAAACGCCTGTATGCGACGCACACCCCGACAAACGCCGTCGCCGCCATACACACGGAGGCGAGCGCGCCGCCCAATATGCCGATATACCTCGTCAGCACAAAGCTGAGCGCGATCTTCAACACTATGGCGACCGTCAGGCTGATCACGGCGTCCTTCGTCCTGTCAAGCGCCTGAAGCAACGAGACATATATCTGCATCGCCGACAGCAACACGACGTTTGCCGCCGTCACCCGCAAAAGGTCGGCCGCAAGTCTCCCATCGGCGGCTCCGAGCGCGGGATATATGACCGAAATCAGGCGGGGCGCAAACACCATGAAGTAGAACGCGCACGGAATGCCTATCAAAAATGACAGCTTGACGGACAGCTTGCTTTTGAGCAATATCGCATCGATATCCCTCGTCACTCTGGACATGGACACGGCGGGCACAAGCACCACCGCAAGGGACATGATCATCACCACGGGCATGTTTATCAACGAGTTGACAGGCCCGGACAACAAGCCGTAGCGCGCAGTCGCCGTCGCCGCGCTGAGCCCCGCAAGCCGCTGAGCGTTGACAAGTATCACGCTGTCGAAAAAACTCGACAGGGGCAAAAGCAACGCGACCGCCGCGATAGGCAACGCAATCTTCACCATGTCCCCCGCCTCTTTGCGGGAAACGCGCAGGCATTCCCTGTCCCTCTTGCGCCTCCGCACAAGGAAGGTGACGACCAAATACGCAAGCGCGCACAGCTCGGAAACCGCTATCCCGACAAACGCGCCGTTGACGGCGGCAACGACTCCTCGCTTTGAAAAAGCCACCGAAAGCGCAATGCCGACCGCAAGTTTGACAAGCTGTTCGATTATGTTTGAAACCGCGGTGGGAAGCATATACAGCTCCCCCTGAAACCAGCCTCTGAAGCCCGCTATGATCGCGACAAGAATGATGGTGGGCGCAAGGATGAGATATCCCGAACGCGTAGCCGCGTTCCCCTGCCACCCCGCGATCTTCCCCGCAAGCGCCGCGACGACGATCGCGGAAACAGTTCCAAGCGCGACAAGCGCGGACATCGCGGCGAGTAGATATCTGAACGTGGGCTCCCCGCCCGCGCGCTTTTCTGCAATGATACGCGAGAGCGCGGTGGGTATCCCCGCCGTGGACAGCACGGTGAACAGCGCAAACACGGGAAAGACCAACTGATACATTCCCATGCCCTCGGCGCCGAGAATGTTGGTCAGCGGGACCCTGTAAAGCGCGCCCAAAAACTTTGCGACAATGCTGCCTATCGCAAGCAACGCCGCCCCCGAAAGCGCGATCTTTTTTGTTTTGTCAGGCGCAGAGCCCTCTTGACGACAGTCGCGACTGTCCATTTGTTTTCTGCGTCTGAAAAGCATTATTTTACGCCAAAGTCGCCGAAATGAGGTCTATGCAGATGCGCATATAGTTCATACCGACCTCGTCGAGAGCCTTGTCCGTCAGCACGATCATTGCGCCCACGAGGTCGCCGTTGACCACGACGGACTCGACATAAGCCAAATCGCGCTTGTTCTCCTTGGTTTTGAACATGCGCTTCACGATCTCCCCTTCAAACAGGCCGCTCTTCCTCTCCGCGACGAGAGCGCCGAACTGCTCGGACAGTTTTTCGCCCGCATAGAGGCGCTTGTTCTTTCCGTCCGCCAAAATCACGGCGTCCGTGCTTACGAACAGCACGTCCGCGCCGACAAGCTGAGACAAACGCTGGGAAGCGGTCCTCGCCACTCCCGCCACGCTTTCAAAGCCGTTGTATTTTTTGAGCATCACGCCCTCGTTGAGCGCGACGATCTCCATCTCGTCGCCCTCTTTGATGTGCAAAATGCGCCTTAGTTCCTTGGGGATCACTATTCTCCCCAGCTCGTCTATCCTCCTGACAATCCCTGCGGGCATAATTCTTTCCTCCGAAACTTATTATTTTTCATTCCGCGACTTCTATTCCATGATTTTCGAGCGCGAAAAGGGAATGTTTTCAGACATAGTAGGTCTTGGGTTTTTTCTTTTCGATCACCCTTTCAAGCACAAGGCAATCGAAATCCGCGTCCTCTATGAAATCGCGCGGCAGATATTTGACTCGGTTGAAGTTTTCAAAATGCCTCTTGTGGGAGGGAAGGGACACAGGCGTCGCGATGTCGAGCGCATAGCATATCTCCTGCAAAGCCTTGATATAGCTTATGCTCTCGTTTTCGCTCTCCCAAACGACGTCTTTTAAGATCTTGTCCTTGATCATCACCTTCGCCCAGATCTTCAATTTTGCCTCCCGAAGCAGTCCTTGCCGCGTATGGGTATATCATACCACATTCGCGTTTGGACTTCAACACAAAGCGACAAATTCCATGCATAAAAATTGCGAGTATGCTCCGCCGCTTCGCCCCGAAAATCTCCTCTTTCGCGCGCCTAGCTTTCGGGGCTAGGCTTGAAAATATCCAAAGCAACAATATGTTGTATGCAAAAAATAAAAGTGCGCCGCAAATTGCTTTACGCAAAATTTTGTGCTAATCTTTTTGTATTCCCACTTCGGAGGCGACCGTGAGTTTGGCGACGTTTTCAAGCGATTTTTTGTTGGAGACTTTCACACTCGTTGACAATCTTTTCATCAACGAGCATCTTCCGTATCTTGACGAAAAGCAGATCAAGGTGTATCTGTACGGGCTGTACATGTGCACTCTTCCCGCAGGGCGCGGGGAGCTTGCGGACATGCTGTCCGTGCTTGACATGTCCGAGGCGGAAGTGCGCGCGGCGTACGGCTATTTCGAGGACATGGGGCTTGTGCGAATAATCTCCGAAAGCCCTCTCGAGGTCAAATATCTCAGCCTGAAGCGCTGCAATCAGCCCCCGAAGAAGTACAAAAGCGAGAAGTGGAACGACTTCAACGCTCAGCTTCAACAGCTGTTTCCCGAGCGCATGCTCACCCCCAACGAATACAACGAATACTACATGTTTTTGGAGGAGAGCAAGCTGGAGCAGGACGCGATGCTGATGATCGTGCAATATTGCATCAATCTCAAGGGCATGAGCGTGCGCTATCCCTACATTCTGACGGTCGCAAGAAACTGGGTCGCGGACGGAGTGCGCACAGTCGCGGACGTGGAAAAGCGGCTCAACGAATACGATCAACAGTCCGATGAGATGCGGCAGGTGCTGGGCGCGCTCGGGCGGAAAAACGGCCCCGAACTCGAAGAGAAGCAAATGTTGCTCAAATGGACGCGCAGTTGGGGATACGAGCTTCCCGCGATACTTTGCGCGGCGAAGTCCCTCAAGGGCAGCAAGACCTTCAAAAAGCTGGACGCGAAGTTGGACGAGTTTTACAGAATGTCCATCTTCACTCGCGAAGAGATGGAGGACTATCAAGCTCAGCGCGAACGCCTGAAAAATTTGGCGATCTCCGTCAACAAAAACCTCGGCTTGTATTACGAATCCTTCGAGCACGAGCTTGAGGTCTACATAGTCCCGTGGGTCGCGAAGGGTTTCAGCGACGAGGCGCTGATCAAGATCGCCCATCACTGCTATCTGACGAGCGTGCGCACCCTCGAGGGCATGAACGCGGTCGTCAACAAGTTCTACGCGCAGGGGCTGTTGACCGAGCAAAGCATAGACGAATATATGAAGATACAAAGCGATCAAGACGGCAAGATCCGCAAGATAATCGAGCGCAGCGGCAGGTCGCGCGCGGTGACTCCCGCCGATCGCGACATCTATCGCACGTGGACGGCGGATTGGGGCTTCGACGACGAGGTGATCCTGTTTGCGGCGGCGCAGGCGGTGGACAAGACCTACCCCACCCCTTATATCAACAGGTTGCTGTCCGAATACAGGAAAAACGGCATAACCACCGTGGAGCAGGCGATGCGCGCCACCCCCGCGCCCATACAGCCACAAAAAAGCGAAGCGGCGATGTCCAAAGAGGCGGAGGAGAACGCAAAACGCAAACGGGAAAACGCCGAGCGCGAAGCGAGAGAGCGCCGCGTGAGGGAAGCGCTGTCCATAGACGAGATCGCGGAGGCACACAAGGCGTTTGTTGCCGCAACGTTTGCGGCGGGCATGAGCGAAAACGGCGACGAGGAAGCCGTGCAAAAAGCGCATGACGCGTTTGTCAAGGCGATCGCCAAATACGGCTACAGCGAAAGCGACTTCGAATGACTCTCACCCTTGGTCGCGCGTACAAAGCGCGAACGCGTGAGCGTATAGGGAAACGAGAATTGTCGTATTCATATCCGCGCACATATCGCAAATTTCACAACTTGAATTTGAAAAGGAAAAGCGGCTTGATAGCCGCTTTTTTGATCACAAAACATTTGCTACGATATTGTATACGACAATTCTCAAATCGTCGCATACGCATATGCCGCCCTATCGTTCCTCTCGGAAGTACGACAACCCCAACGCCGCAGGCGGCTGTACGTTCTTTTTCCCGAAGATGGAAGTGATGATAAGCACGACGATGGCAACCGCATATGGCAAAATGTTGATGATCTCCATTTGTGCGAACGTTACGCCGTCAATATAACTTGACAGAATGTAAAGGCCGCCGAAGATGAACGATCCCGGAATGGCAAGCGCAGGGCGCCACATTGTAAATATGACGAGCGCGATAGACAACCACCCGTATCCTTCCAAAATATACTCCCAGTTGCCACCCATATAGTCCATGATGCAGAACAGGCCGCCCAATGCGGAAATTGCGCAACCCACGCATGTGGAAACATATCTGTATTTCGTTACGTTTATACCTGCGGCGTCCGCAGTCGCGGGATTTTCGCCAACGGCGCGGAGATTTAAGCCTACGCGCGTTTTGCTTAGGATGATTTGCACCACGATCGCCAAAATGATGGCGATATAGACCAATATGCCGTGGGACAGGAATATTTTGACAAACCAATTGTCATTGCCCGCCAAATTGAACAGGTTCAAATAAAATTTGCTTGCCCTTGTTATTATGATAAAATTTTGTGACTGCATTTTTGTGATCAAATAACCCGCCAAGCCCACGCCGAACGTTGTCATAGCAAGGCCGACGACATTTTGATTGGCTCGAAGAGTCACAGTCAAGAAACTGAACAGCAAGCCCATAAGAGCGCCTGTCAACAACGTAACCAAAATAGGGATAGCCAACAGCATGAACGGCGCGCTTGTGCCAAACGCTCTGACCATATAAAACTCGGCTATACAGCCGCATGCGGCGCCAACGCTCATCACGCCCGGTATGCCCAAATTCAGGTGGCCGCCCTTTTCAATGATTATCTCGCCGGTAGAACCGAAAAGAAATGTTGCGCTCAATCTTATTGCACTTTTCAAAAACGCCGCAATCATACTATTCTACCTCCTCTGATCCAATCTCATTTTCATCTTCGATATGCGCGGTTCCGCCCTCCTGCAATTCCGCTTGCTGTTGATTGTCGGGAACGGCAGGGTGATCGTTTTCAACGCGTTTTCTGAACTTGATATTATATCTGATGAAAAATTCGCAAATAATGATGATCAAAAACGCCACGCCTGTCGAGACCTCGGCAAAGAAATCGTTTGCAACGCCGCTGTTGACCATGACGTTTGTAGTTCCTATGGTCAGCAATATGACAACAAAAGACATGACTGTCATCGCCAAAGGATTGAATTGCCCAAGCCAACTGACCAACACCGCAGTAAATCCTCTTCCTCCTACGGTGTCTATGCTTACGGTATGATCTATACCCGCCGCGATCAAAAATCCCGCGACGCCGCAAATAGCTCCCGAAAGCGCCAACGTACGCACGATAATTTTGGGGACGTTGATGCCGATATATCTCGCCGTGTTTTGGCTTTCGCCAACGACAGCGACTTCATAACCGTGCTTGGAAAAGCGCATATAGACGAACAGGAACAATGTGATGATTATTGCAACGATGATGCTCGTCACATAATCGCCGCCGCCTATATGAGGAAGATTGCCGTATGGAAGCGGAGCAAGTTGTCCCGAACCCGCAGGCATCCAAACCTTGATAGAGAACAAGACGATCTGCAACGCGATATAGTTCATCATCAATGTGAACAACGTTTCGTTTGTGTTCCACAGCGCTTTGAATATAGCGGGGATGACCGCCCATGCCATGCCGCCCACAAGCGCCGCCAACAACGAGATGACAATAAGAGCCCCGTTCGAAACTTTGCCGCCTAAATAATACATGCATACTATCGTCAGATATGCGCTGATCAGCACCTGCCCTTCGGCGCCGATATTCCAAAATTTCATCTTAAATGCAGGCGTGACGGCAAGAGCGATAATAAGCAAAATCGACATGTCTCTGAAAAACACGTTGACCCTCAGATTTGTGCCGAACGCGCCTTCAAACATATATTTGATCACTTCAAACGGCGATTCGCGGAAAACGATAGACGTAAGCACGCTTATGAAGAGAATGCTGAATATGATAGTCCCGATGCGAATTGCCCACGCCTTCCCCGTGCTTATCTGTTGCCTCTTAACAAGATGGAAAAGCGGTTCTTTCGCTTCTTTTAAGGTTCGAGCCGAATTTTTCATATTACTCATCTATCCCGTCCTCCTTGATGGCTTGCGTTTCGTTGTCTGCCGCTTCGTTTTCCTCACTTGATTTTCCCATCATCAAAAGCCCGATGTCGTTTTTGTTTGCGGTCCTGCCGTCCACAACGCCCGTCACCTTGCCCGCGCAAATGACCATGATGCGGTCGCAAAGCTCGATAAGCACGTCCAGATCCTCGCCGACGAAGATGACAGCGACGCCCTTTTCCTTTTGCTCGTTGAGCAAGTTGTAGATCGTGTAGGACGAGTTGATGTCAAGCCCTCGCACGGGATATGCCGCCATCAACACCGTGGGAGCGGAAGATATCTCGCGTCCGACAAGCACCTTTTGGACATTGCCGCCCGAAAGTTTTCTGACGGCTGTATGCGTGCTCGGAGTGACCACTTCAAGCTCCTCGACAATGGTTTCGGCAAGTTTTTTCGGGCTCTTTCTGTCCAAAAACATAAAGCCCTTTCTGTACGAGCGGAGCATCATGTTGTCCACAAGGTCCATGTTGCCCACAAGCCCCATGCCCAATCTGTCCTCGGGTACAAAGGAGAGCCTCACGCCCAAATTGCGTATTTGCAAAGGAGTTTTGGAGCGCAGGTCCACGGGTTTGTCCTCGTTGTTGGGATCGTTGTAGGTGATCTCCCCGCTCTTGACCTTGTACAGCCCCGCGATTGCTTCCAACAATTGTCGCTGTCCGCTGCCCGCAATGCCCGCGATGCCCAATATCTCGCCCGAACGCGCCTCGAACGACACGTCGTCAAGCACCTTGACGCCTTCCTCATTCAGCGCGGTGAGCCCGCTGACCACAAGTCTGTCTTTTGCGTCGTGCGGCTCGGTGCGGTCAATGTTGAGGGACACTTTTTTGCCCACCATCATCTCGGTGAGTTCCTGCTCGTTGGTTTCAGAGGTGTTGACGGTCGCGATATGCTCGCCCTTTCTGAGCACAGCCACTCTGTCCGATATCTCCATGACCTCGTTGAGCTTGTGCGTGATGATGATGATGGATTTGCCGTGCGCTTTCATGTTGCGCAGCACTTCAAACAGTTTGTCTATCTCCTGCGGGGTCAAAACAGCCGTAGGCTCGTCCAAGATGAGGATATCCGCGCCGCGATAGAGCACCTTTATGATTTCGACAGTCTGCTTTTCGCTTACGGACATGTCGTAAATTTTCTTTTTTAAGTCTATTTGAAAACCGAATTTGTTTGCGATCTTCTGCACTTCGTCCGCGCGATGCCTCGCAAGCCAATTGAACTTCATCGCCCTGCCCAACTTGACGAAGGGAAGCGCGGCGATCTTCCTTTTTGTTTCCGAGGGTTTGTGGAATTTTGGCGCCTTCATGTAGGACAAAACGCCCGTGTGTTCCTCGGGCTTGTACTCCTCAAACGCCTTGTTTTCCGCCTCATGCTCGGCGCGTATCCTTTCCGCCTCTTGTTTGACGTCAAACTTCGGGCACTTTTCCCCCAAGATGATATTGTCCGCGGCGGTGAAAACGTCGACCAGCTTGAAGTGCTGATGGATCATGCCTATCTTGTGTGCAAAAGCGTCTTTGGGCGACTTGATGACGACCTCTTTTCCGTCAACAAAAATCTGACCCTCGTCGGGGAAATAGATGCCCGCGATCATATTCATAAGCGTGGTCTTTCCGCTTCCGTTTTCCCCTAAAACAGAAAGAATCTCCCCTCTGTACAATTCGAGATCCACATTTTTGTTGGCGATCACATCTCCGAAAACTTTGGTGATGCCTTTAAGCTCAATAGCAACAGTTTTTTCCACAGCTGTCACCCTCCGCTGAAAATCTAAAAATTAAGCTAAAATCGGTTAGACGGAGCAAACGCTCCGTCTAACCGTAAAATCAGTCAGCAACATTATTTTTTGTTAGGAGACCAGTTGTCTGTGGCTTCATAGATTTCGTTCGCAAGCGTAATTCCATCTATTCTGAGATCGAAGTAAGGTGCGGAAATTTCTTCAGACTCATGGAAATAACCGTCCTTAACAACCTCTTTGCCTTCAAACATATGAGATGTGACCTTCTCGTTGCCCACTGTGAATGTTTCTGTGTCGAACACATGGAGCGTGCCCTCTGCAAGTTGCTTTCTGAGTTCCACAATCTTCTTGAGAGTGCCCTCGGCAACTGTGTCGGCGTTGAGGTTCGTCAAAACGACGGAACCCGTTGCGATCGTGCCGAGCCAATCGTCGTCGATTGCTTCTTTCTTCACTGTTTGAGCAATGATGTACTTGATGTAAGGAGTCCAATCTATCCTTGAAGAGACAAGGAAGGTCTCGGGGCAAGCCTCGATCGTGCTGCCATTGTAGGAGACGTTGGGGACGCCTGCTTCTTCACAAGCGGAAGGAGCGCCCATGGAGTCTGCGTGTTGGCTGATGAGAGCGCAACCCTTGTTGATGAGATATTCCGCAGACGTCTTTTCACGAGTGACATCATACCAGCTGCCTGTGAAGCTGACTTCCATGACAGTATTGGGAACGACGCTCCTGACGCCGAGGAACCAGCTTGTGTAACCGGAGATGACTTCCGCATAGGTGAATGCTCCGACATAGCCGACCTTGACATTGCCGTTTGCGTCTTTTTGGTTGTCTTTGATCTGATTGTTGTCGATCATATCTTTCAGCTTCATGCCGGCGACTACGCCTGCAAGATATCTGCCCTCATAGATGGAAGCAAACGCATTGTGGAAGTTGCTCGGGATAGTAGTGGTCTCGTCAACGTTGCCCGTTGAATCCTTATATTTTTCATTGTGAGCGTTTGTGCCGGTCGCGTGGCAGAACTGAACATTGGGGAACTCATTTGCGGCTTGAACCATGAAAGGCTCATGACCGAAGCTGTCCGCAAATATCACTTTGCACCCTTGATCCGCCAAATCTCTTGCCGCTGTATAGCAAGCGGTCGTTTCGGCAATATTAGTCTTCAAAATGAGGTTGTCTTTCACGCTCAGTCCGAGATCGGTGATTGCCTTCTTGATTGCGTCGATGAAGTTTTTGTCATAGGTCGATTCCTCGCCGTGCAAGCAAATTGCGCCGAACTTGAAATCCTTGGGGATTTGAAGATCCGAATAATCGGGGACTTCAAGATCTTCATACGCGGGCATTTCCAGCTCGTTGTAATCATTTTTGTGATTGCAAGCCGCGAAGCAGATCCCTATAACTGCCACAAGCACTACGCATGCAACAATTGCAAATAATCTCTTTTTCATTTTGCTTCTCCTTATATTTTTGCCTTTTAGGCAGATTTTCAATTTTGTTCGCGGAAGGTCAGGCTGTCGTCCGTCATGCTGTCTATGATGGCGAGGCTCTCCACCCTGACGCCCTTCGCTCTGAGTTTTGCGCCGCCGTCCTGAAAGCCCTTTTCGATGGCGATTGCGCAACCCGCAAGTTCCGCGCCCGCCTGTCGCACGATCTCGATCAGCCCGTTGACCGCCTCGCCGTGCGCAAGGAAATCGTCAACGATCAAAACCTTGTCGGCGGAAGTCAAAAACTCTTTTTCCACAATGACGTTTGCCACGTTGCCGTGAGTGTAGCTCTTGACAGACGCGCTGTAGCAGTTGTCGGACACATTGGAGGTTTTGCTTTTCTTAGCAAAAAGCACCGGGGCTTTCAAATAGCGCGCGGTGGCGCAGGCTATTGCTATTCCCGATGCTTCTATGGTCATGATTTTGGTGACGTGCTCGCCGCAAAAGCGCACAGAAATTTCCCGTCCTATCTCGTCAAGCAGTTGCTCGTCAATAAGGTGATTGAGAAATCCGCTCACCTTGAGGACCTCGCCCGGATAAACCTTGCCGTCCTCGAGGATGCGCTGTTCAAGAAGTTTCATACCTCTCTCCTAGGGCAAACGCATTCATGCGATGTTGAATGAGTGCATTATAATAAAACGGCACAAGCCATGTCAAACAAATTCGCGCCCCTGCGACAATTTTTTTCAAAAAAACACAAATAGTATTTTTCCGCGCTCTCGCCCCGCGTATCGCCCGTACGCCCCGCGCTCGAAGCGCGCTTTATGCCCCCGCAAGCGGACCTTTCGGCGGTTCGGGGCATGTTTCTATCCCGCTTTCAGGTCTCGCGCTTTCGCGCCCCCAAACAGCGCGTACAAAATATCTTGCGGCTTTTCGTGTCCGTCTGCAAAATGAAAAGCGACGGCTCGCGCCGCCGCAAATTTCGGATACTCAACTCATTTTGCGGTGAGAAACTCCTTGCACGCCTCTTCCAACTTCGCGCACAGCTCGAACGCTTGCTCCACGGTCGCCGCCCTGAGCGCAACGCCGTGATGCGCGATCAAAATGACGTCTGAATCTCCCATGCCTTCGACGACGTTTTTGAGGAATTTGCGAGTGCCCGGATACGCCGCCGCCACGCACTTGACTTCCTCGCCAAGCATATCCCGCATGCCTTCGGGCACTTCGAGAGACGTCGCCATTGCGGACAACGCGCACGCGTAATACGGATGCAGGCGAACGGAAACGCCCATCCCCTCCTTTTTCAGCAACGCCGCATGCAACGCGCGCTCCCTAGACGGCTTGAGCGAACCCTCGCCCTTCAGGCTCTGCATGTCCACTTTGACAAATCCGTCCGCGCCGAGAGACGCAAAATCCTCGCCGCTTGGCGTGACAAGCATATGTCCGTCGTCCGTCTTGATGGCTATACTGCTCCACATGCCCTGCGCAAATCCGCGCGCGACCGCCTCGTCGCACGCCGCTTTGAGACGACTTGCCGTATCGTCGGAGGCCTCCGCGACAGCCGCTGTGTCAGCCGCTTCGCTTGCTTCTTTTCCGTCTGCTTCGCTTGTCTCGGTGACAGCTGCTTCCTTTGCCTCAATGCTATCCGACTTGCTTTCCGCGTTGTTTTCCGCATTTTGGACCTCTGCGGACGGTTTCTCCTCTGCGGTCGGCGCTTCATCTTCGACAGCTTGCTCCGCCGCTTTGGGCGCTTCTGACTCTGCGGGCTTGTCCGCGTCCGTCTCGCACAAGGTGTGCTTTTTCGTGTATTTCTTCGAATAGAAATATCTGTAATACAAATGCTCGACGATCGCCGAAATCACGCCCATATCCTGCGTGCCGCCCTTGCCCTCGGCAAGCAGTTCGGCATTGCACGCCTTGTCCAAAACCTGAGCGCAGACATACACCTCGTCAAGCGTCCTGCCCGTGATCACCGCGCCCGCGTCGGGCATGAAGCACGCTCTTTTCAGCTTTGACATGGAGGTGACGATCTCCGCGGCGACGTTTTTGGACGCGCACTTCAGCGTGACTCCGCACGCCTGCGCCAGATCGTCCAAAATGGGTTTGAGGGGACGGCGCTTTGAGGAAAATTCGAGAATGCTGTCGCTGTCCACGATAGCCGCCGCCGAAATATCCTTGTCCTGCCTGACCGCGCAGTAGAGGATCACCGCCGCCGCGCGGAAATTCCCCTCGAAAGACTCTATGTTTTTGTCGTTGACAAAGACGATATCCTCTTCTTTGAGAGCGTTAAGTTTTGCTCCGCGCGCGTTGATGATGACGCCGTCGTCCTTTTTCATCGCGAGATAGCCGCTCTTGATATACTGTCCGTCGCAAAGAAGCGCGGCATATTTGCAAAAGCAAGTGTTCATCTTGTCCATATAACTCCTCGGGGGCATTGCCCACACAATTATTGACTGTAAATATATATCAACACACATTTTATCAAAAATTAAGAGATTTGCAACAGTTTTGATTCTAAAATTCAAAACAACATTCAAAATTGTTTGAAAAAACTTTCCTTTTGGGGCGGCTTTTGCAATATCCCATCCCCCGACTTCGCCAAGAAAGGACGTCTTTGACATTCGCCCTAACGCCGCCGTAACAGAAACGGCGCAAGGAAGCGGCCATACAATTCGTACATTCGAGACATACGCTCTCGACAGCCGACGTTCGGCATATAAGCAGAAAGTATCGGGCTTGAATCAGGGACATATCCTTGCGACAATATCGGCGTTTCAAACGGCATGGCATGCCCCGCCGCTCGGCATGGCGCGTCCGCGGACGGCGAAGAGTTTGAAGCGGCATATCCTCAACGCCACACAGAGGCTTGCTCCGTTGCAAAAGACAAAGCGACGAATATCGCCGCTTTGTCTTGCTAAAGAGAGAGATTTTGCCTGCGCCGAAGCGCAAAACGAATTGTTTGAAGTTCGGGTCTCGGTTTACGCCTTGTTCTTCTCGTCCCGCTCTGCGGATTTGTTTGCTCCTTGGCACGCGCCGTGACAGTCTTTGCTGTACGGGCAACCGCAACACTCCGAGTTGACCGAGGGTTTGCCACGCAGTTTGCGCACCGCAAGCCATATTACGATCCCCGCGACGACCGCGCAAACGACGACCACAACCGCTATTTCACTAGGTCCCATAGTCACGCCCTTTTACGTCTGCCGAGCTTGTCTTTGAGCCGAGCAAAGAAGCCTGATACGTCCACAATGCCCTTGTTGTTGAGCACGATGAGTGTGATGACGCCCGCCCAAATCGCGAGGAAGATGAACAGGGTCCACCACCAACTGCCGATCAGATATATCATTGCGGAAACCACGTAGGATGTGACTATCCAAAACACAAGGGTCATCACGAAGGACTTCTTGTTCGGGGATTCCGCCTTTGCCGTCGCGACCGCCGCGAAGCAAGGGATGGTGAGCATGTTGAACGCAATGAAGGCTATGAGCGCGGGCACCGTAATTTGCGTTGCGGCGATCATCTGTTCCACCGCGTCCACTCCGCCGAGGGACTCGTTTGCGACAAATCCGCTTGAGATGCATGCGGCGAGGGTCCCTAGCGTCGCGATCACATTCTCCTTTGCAACAAGCCCCGTGATCGCGGCTACGACGAACACCCAACCCCACGTCGCGGACAGTTGCGAGCCGAAGCCGAGCGGCGTAAACAGAGGTCTGACCAATCCGCCTATGCCCGCAAGTATGCTGAGGTTCATTTTGTCGTCCCCGAGGAATTGCCAATTCCAATCGAAGTGGCTGACAAACCAAATGAGAATTGTAGACAGAAGAATGATCGTGAACGCCTTTTTGACGAAGTGCTTCGTCTTGTCCCACAAGTGCAACATCAGATTTTTGAACTGCGGGAAATGGTATGCGGGAAGTTCCATGATGAAGGGAGGCACTTCCCCTTTCATTGTGGTGTTGCGCATAAGCAGCACCGCGCAGATCGCGACGACCACGCCCAAGACGTACATGCCGTAGGTGATGACGTCCGCGTTTTTGAAGCCCGTCATGCCGAGTATGCCTCCCGCGATCGCCGTCAAAATGGGCAGTTTTGCGCCGCAACTGAAGAAGGGAATGACGCGTATCGTGGAAGTGCGCTCGTTTTGATCGGCAAGCGTACGCGTGTTTATCATGGCGGGGACGGAGCACCCGAAGCCCATGATCATGGGCATGAACGCCCTGCCGCTGAGCCCGAATTTGCGGAAGATCCTGTCCAAAATGAACGCCACCCTAGCCATATAGCCGCTGTCCTCGAGGATGGAGAAGAACAGGAACAGCAACAAGATCTGCGGCAAAAAGCCGAGTATGGCGAACAGCCCTCCGAATATGCCGTCCACGACAAGGCCTTGCGCCCATTCCGCCGTGTTGACCATTGCCTGCGAAATGCACGCGCTGAGCAGATCGGTGAATGCGGTGAAAGTGTTTGCGAGTATAACGCCCGGGGAATAAATCCCCTCCTCGTAGCCGAAGAATGTGTGCACCGTGATCTCGGAGCAATATTCGTCTATCGCGCTGACAAATTCCACATCCGCGAATTTGCCGTCCTCGTCCACGACGATATTCGCTTCGTAGTATTTCCCGTTTGTCGCGGATCTCAGATAGAATTTGTCGTATTTCACGCCGCTTGCGTTGTACAGGTCCAAGATGCCGTCCCCGTCCGCAATGCGATCGAGAGGCTCGCCCTGCGCGTTGTAAAACGTCTCTATGCGGTTGTGCCTCGCGTCATAGGCGTACGGAATGACAGACAGCTCCGAAAGCGCGCCGTCCTCGTCCGCGACAAGTTCCACCTCGTTTCCGTCCTCGTCGAACATTTTGTCGTAGAGGCGTCCCTCCGCGTCGTAGAGGCTGAGGATATTCCCATCCCCGTCCGCGATGCCGTCCAGCTTGTTGCCGTCCGCGTCGTAAAAAGCCTCTATCGCAACGCCGTCCGCGTCATAGACGGACAACTCCTTGTCGAAAACGCCGCCCGCGCCAAGATAGAGGAAGTCCTCGGAAAAGGTGAGGTGGAAGATGAGGAAGAGTATCACGGCAAAGATGGGAATACCCCAGATCTTGTGCGTGAGCACTCTGTCCACTTTGTCCGACTTTGACATCTTCACGTCGTCGGACTTGCGGCTTCTTTCAAGCACGGAGGAGTAGTTTTTGGATATGTATTTGTATCTGCTGTCCGCGACAAGCGCCTCAAAATCGCTGCCGAAAGTGTCGTCGTTGAAGGTATGCTTGAATTCCTCCACCATTTTCGCAGAGTCGGGATGCATCTTGACCTCGAGTTCGTCAAGCTCAACAAGTTTTATCGCATGGAAAAGAGTGTTGTCCACCCTCTGCCCTTCGAGCGCGATACGGCAGTCGTTGATGAGGTGCATAAGCTCGGAGCCTTCAAGCACGCTCTTGCCCTTGCGAGGCTTCTTGCTTTCGGCGTACGCCCTTTGCATCAGCTCGTCCAAGCCCTTTTCCTTCAAAGCGGAGATCGCCACCACGGGGACGCCTATCTTTTCCTCCAGCTTGCCCGCGTCTATCTTGTCCCCGTTTTTCTCCACCGCGTCCATCATGTTGAGAGCGATGACTATGGGGACGTCAATTTCCATAAGTTGAGTGGTCAAATAAAGATTGCGCTCGAGGTTTGTGGCGTCGATTATGTTGACCACGCAGTCGGGCTTTTCGTCCAGAATGAAGTTTCTTGAAATCACCTCTTCGGGCGTGTAGGGAGAAAGCGAATATATACCGGGAAGGTCCACGATTGAGATTGGCTCGTCGCACTTTTTGTAGACACCTTCCTTTTTGTCCACGGTGACGCCGGGCCAGTTGCCCACGTGCGCGGTGGAGCCTGTGAGATTGTTGAAAAGCGTTGTTTTGCCGCAGTTGGGATTGCCGGCGAGTGCGAATTTAAGCATTTTCCGCCTCCTCCGCGGACTTTGCCGCCTCCATGGTCTCAACCGTCACGACGGACGCTTCGGTTGCGCGCAAAGTCAGCTCGTAGCCGCGCAGAGTGATCTCGATGGGATCGCCGAGCGGCGCCCTCTTGCGCAGATAAAATTCCGCGCCCGGAGTCACGCCCATGTCGAAAAGGCGCCTCCTGATCGCGCCGTCTCCGCCGATGGATCTGATGACCCCCGACTGACCTATGTCGCATTCGCTGAGAGACTTCATAACTTTGACAAGGGGCGTATCCTGCGCCTCGACCGGAACTTCCGCTTGATTTGCGGAGCGTTTCCTGTTAATAAGTTTCATTGTAACCTCCTTTATGCCACCAAAATTTTTGTCGCAAGATTTCTGTCGAGCGCGAGTCGCCCGTCCTTGACGCTGCAAATGGTGCTGCCCCCGCTTTGCGAGATCACACAGATCTTCGAGGTGATGGTTATACCCAAATTCTCGAGATGCTTTTTCGTCTTGTCGTCGGTCATTATCCGCACCACTGTCAATTCCGTTCCGATAGGCGCTACGATAAGCGGCATAAATCTCTCCCCTATGTTCACATCATTATATGTCAGAATGTGAAACATATTTCATATTTTTCAGCGATTAGATGATACCACTATGGCGTGCGCATGTCAAACGTTTACGACAAAAATCTGAAATTTTTTTCATATTTTTGTTTTTGAGATTGCAAAGGGCAAAATTTTACTGTATAATATCCTTGTAAATTCGAGCGTTTTCAAGGATTATATTATTTATATATCGTATTTTATAAATCCCGAAAAAGACGCTCCGAGCGGAGGACGCCATGGCGCAGGAGATAAGGGAGCCAAAGCAAGAGAGGTCCATCGAAAAGAAAAACAAGATCGTGCAGGCAGGCTACGAGCTGTTCAGCGAAGTAGGCTATTACGCCACCAACACCGCGCAGATCGCAAAGCGCGCGGGGGTCTCGACTGGCATCGTTTACGGCTATTTCAAGGACAAGCGGGACATTTTGCTTGACGTGCTGTCCATCTATGTGGACAACGCCTTCGATCCCATACTCTCCCTCATGGACGGCATGACGGCGCCCCTTCAGATACGCAAACTCGTGGGAGACGTGCTTGACAAAGCCATTGCCATCCACGAGCGCAACGCGAACATACACGAGGCGTTGCACTCCCTGTCCCACTCGGACGAGGCGGTCAACGCAAAATTCATTCAGCTTGAGGACAGCATCACCCTGCGCATAGCTGGGAAACTTGTCGCGCTCGGCGTAAACTTCCCCACCATCAACGAGCGCGTGCATCTTGCGATGGATCTTGTGCAATCCTTCTCACACGAGTACGTCTTTGATCATCATCCCTACATAGATTACGGCGCGATGCGCTCCCTTGTCGAGGACACTCTCGTCGCCCTGTTCGTCTAGCGGCGCAAAAAAAGAAGGAAGGCAATCTGACCTGCCAAATCGCAATATCCGCACTTTATCATTGAAAACATGAGGATAAACATCAAATTATGTTCACACAACGCGCGCTCGATTTTTTGTATCACAACCGCCTCAACAACTCCTCCGAGTGGTATCGTCAGCACAAGGCGGACTATGAGGCATATCTTCTTCAACCCTTCAAACAGCTTGTGACGGACCTCGCCCCCACAATGCTCGCAATCGACGACAAACTGATCGTGGAGCCGAAGGTGGACAGATCCATATCCCGAATTTACAGGGACATGCGCCTTGTGCGGGACGGATATCGCTATCGCGACAAGATGTGGGCGCTGTTTGTCAGGGACAAGAAGCTGTACAACGGATTGCCCGCCTTCTACTTCGAGCTATCCCCCTACGGCTTCAGTTACGGCTGTGGCTATTACAAGGCGGACGCCGAGTCAAACAACAATTTGTACGCGCTCATTCGCATGCATGCGCGCGAATATCTGGACGCGGTGGATTGCGTGAACTCGCAGAACACGTTTTCGCTGTGCGGCGACCCCGTAAAGCCGAAAGCGGACGCCTCCTGCACGGAAAAGGACGTCAAGTGGCTGAGTCTGTCAAACATTGGGCTTATTGTCAACAGCAAGGACTACGCCCTGCTGACAAGCCCCGACCTAAGCGCCGTGCTAGCCGAGCAATTCAAACAGATCGCGCCCTTCTATCGCTTCCTTATGAAAGCTGAGGCAATGAGAACCGCCGCAAAGTAAGATAATATGCGGAAGAAATAAGGACCGCCGCAAAATAAAAATAATATATGGTCACAAATCTGTGACAAAATCCGCATACGCGGCATATCCGCGTATGTTTTTTTGTCGCCAAGCGGAAGTTTTTGCAAATATGTATGCAAATTTGCACTTACATTTGTATATAAACTTGACAGCTGTATGATTATGTGTCATAATTTGTCCGAATCAAGGAGGTTCTTATGCCCAAGGAGTCTAGGATGGATCTTCGCGTGTTGCGCACACGCAAATTGCTGAGCTCGACGCTTCTCGCCATGATGGAGGAGGATTCGATCGAAAGGATAAGCGTCATCGACCTTTGCGACAGAGCTATGATAAACAGGGCGACCTTTTACGCCCATTTCGAGGACAAGTATCATCTTTTGTCCTACGCTCTTGAGGAAATGAAGGACAACGTGTATCAAAATTTCATTCGCTCCAACTCCCCCGCCGACCCGCAAGCCGCGCTCATCGGATTGCTGACAATGGGGGCGGAATACTTCTTCAACAACCACGCGCACATTGTCAACATCATCTGTTGCAACAGGGACACGCGCGTCGTGGACACGATCGAGGAATCCATCGCGCAATCCATACGCTATGTGATCGGCAAATTTAAGGACACCTACGACGTTCTCATTCCCACGGGGGTCATCTCAAGCTATATCGCGGGCGGCATGATCGGCGTCGCGCTGTATTGCATAGAAAATCCCGACAAATTCACGCTCGAGGACTTTGTGGAGTACGCCAAAATGACCATTTCGGACAGTTTCTTCAAGCCGAAAGCGTAACAAGGCATAAAGGCAGTATGCAAACGGCATGACAAATCGTTGAAAAGCATGCCGTCAAAAAAGCAAGAAAGCATACAAGTATGATGATACATGTCATACGGGCCGCGCGCGGGCGCGGCTTTTTCTTTTGTCTCCCCTCCTGCCGAAAAATTTTGAAAAACAGCGCAAAATATATTGACAACGGCTGTGAGTGTGATATAATTTTAGCAGTCGTGGGCGAAGAGTGCTAACAATCTTCGACAAAGATTGCCAACCCATGACAGAGGAGGACTTTATGGATCCCGAAAAATACACAAAAAAAGCTATTGAAGCGATCAACAACGCTCAAGTGCTCGCGCTGGAGCGCAAAAACCAACAGATAGGCTCAGAGCATATGGTTTATGCTCTTCTCTCGGACGAGGAGGGGCTTATACCCAAACTTGTGACAAAGTGCGGCTCGGACGCGGCGCAACTTTTGCGCGAGACGGACAGGATCATATCGGGCTTTCCCGCCGTGCAGAGCTCAAGCGGGGAGACAAATCTGTATATGAGCGGAGATCTGGCGCTTGCACTTTCCTCCGCCGAAAAGCTCGCGGCGAAAAACGGAGACGATTTCGTCAGCGTCGAACATATCTTCGAAAGCATACTCTCCTCCCCCACAAACGCGCTGAAAGCGGCGTTTGAAAAGGTGGGACTTGACAAAAAGAAGTTCGATCGGGCGCTTGCGCAGGTCAAGACCGCGCGCGTGACTTCGGACAGCCCCGAGGACTCGTACGACGCGCTTTCCAAATACGGCCACGACCTCGTGGAGCGGGCGAGCGCGGGGAAGCTGGATCCCGTCATCGGAAGGGACGACGAGATACGAAACGTCATCCGCATCCTCTCCCGCAAGACCAAAAACAACCCCGTGCTGATCGGCGAGCCGGGCGTAGGCAAGACCGCGATCGCAGAGGGGCTTGCGCAACGCATAGTGCGCGGCGACGTCCCCGAGGGATTGAAGGACAAGCATATATTCGCGCTGGACATGGGCGCGCTGATCGCGGGCGCGAAATACAGAGGAGAGTTTGAAGAGAGGCTCAAAGCCGTGCTGAACGAGATCAAAAAGCAAAACGGCAGGACGCTGTTGTTCATCGACGAATTGCACACCATAGTCGGCGCGGGCAAGACCGAGGGAAGCATGGACGCGGGCAATCTGCTCAAACCCATGCTTGCAAGAGGCGAATTGCACTGCATAGGCGCCACAACGCTTGACGAATATCGCAAATATATCGAAAAGGACGCCGCCCTCGAACGTCGTTTTCAGCCCGTGCAGGTGGACGAGCCGTCTGTCGAGGACACAATCGCGATACTTCGCGGGCTGAAGGAGCGCTATGAGATCTTCCACGGCGTAAGGATCCACGACAGAGCGCTTGTGACGGCGGCGACGCTTTCGGACAGATATATCACCGACCGCTTCCTGCCCGACAAGGCGATAGACCTCGTGGACGAGGCGTGCGCCATGATACGCACCGAAATCGACAGCATGCCCACGGAAATGGACGTGATAAGCCGCAAGATCATGCAACTTGAGATAGAGGAAATGGCGCTTGAAAAGGAAACCGACAAGTTGTCCATGGACAGGTTGGACAGCATACGCCGCGAGCTTGCCGAACTTCACGACAGCTTCAACGCCATGAAGGCGCAGTGGGAAAACGAAAAAAAGGACATATCCTCGGTGCGCGACGCAAAGGCGGAGATAGACAGACTGAACCTCGAGATCGAGGAAGCGCAGAGGCGCGGGGACTATGGGCGCGCCGCGGAACTGCAATACGGCAAACTTCCCGCCCTGCAAAAGAAGTTGGAGGACGCCGAAAAGAGCGGCTCGGGCACAAAGCTCCTGCGCGACGAGGTGACCTCTGACGAGATCGCGGGGATCGTGGCGAAATGGACGGGTATCCCCGTGACGAAGCTGATGGCAAGCGAAAAGGAAAAACTTCTGCACCTGTCCGACGAACTGCACAAGCGCGTCATTGGACAGGACGAAGCGGTGCAAGCGGTCAGCGAAGCCATTTTGCGCTCCCGCGCGGGCATAGCGGACGAAAACCGTCCCATAGGCTCCTTCCTGTTTTTGGGGCCGACGGGCGTGGGCAAAACCGAGCTTGCAAAGACGCTTGCCGCCTATCTGTTTGACGACGAGCGCAATATCGTGCGCATAGACATGACGGAGTATATGGAAAAGTTCAGCGTCTCTCGCCTCATCGGCGCGCCTCCGGGATACGTGGGCTACGACGAGGGCGGACAGCTCACAGAAGCGGTGCGCAGGAAGCCATATTCCGTTGTGCTGTTCGACGAGATAGAAAAGGCGCATCCCGACGTGTTCAACATTCTGTTGCAGGTGCTTGACGACGGCAGGATCACGGACAGTCAGGGCCGCACGGTCAACTTCAAAAACACGGTGATCATCATGACGTCCAACCTTGGCAGTTCGGCGATCTTGGAAGGCATAAGCGACGACGGCATAGGCGAACAGGCAAAGGCGCAGATAGACAGCCTGCTCAAAGCGACCTTCCGCCCCGAATTCCTCAACAGGCTTGACGATACGGTGCTGTTTGCGCCCCTCTCGCGCGACAACGTGCGCAAGATCGTGGATCTGATGCTTCAAAAGCTCGCCTCCCGTCTTGAAAAACAGGAGCTGAAACTCGAAGTCACGGACGCGGCGAAGGAAGCCATCATAGACGGAGGCTACGACGTCTCGTTCGGCGCACGTCCGCTCAAGCGCTTCATACAGAGCAATGTGGAGACCGCGGTCGCGCGGACCATATTGCGCGGCGATCTGAACTTCGGCGACGTCGTAACTGTGGACGCAGAGGACGGCAAAATAGTCGTCCGCTGACCGCCCCAAATCGTCAGCCAATCTTAAGTCGCCCAATTTGAAACGGAAAAGGGCTTGCAAATTTTGCAAGCCCTTTCATTTTGGCGAATTATGCTTCAATCGCAACGCCTAGCCTAAACAAAAGGTTCATATGCCCGACGCTTTGAAAAGCGATATGATAAGAGCAACGATCATAAAATGATAAACAAAAGAGTTGCAACTGCGTCCTTTCGACTGTGCCTCAAATTGAGGTCGGAGCAACTCTTTGTATAATAGTAAATCCAATCGCAATGCTGCTGTCAACAAAAATTTGCAAACTTGCAAAAATTGAACATGTACTTTGAAAAAACGAAGTGTTTATGAGCTGAGTTTAAGGAAAAATGCGGGATCGGTCGGACGCAAAATGAGCGCCGTATCCGCGCCGTCCGCGTCATCATCTTATGTTTAGAGCCCGAGCGGTCGCAAAGGGAAGCTCGAAGGAAAAGCGTTTGTCCTCGTCGCCGTGGAAGTCGCTTCCGCCCGTTGGCAACAGCCCGTATCGCGCGCAAAGTCTTTCAAGCTCGGCGACGTCCTTTTGAGTGTGCCCGGGATAGTAGACTTCGAGTCCCCCAAGCCCGTGCGGTTTCAGCCCCGCGATAAGGTTTTCCAACCTTCCCTCGGCAAGCAATTTTTTGGGATGCGCGATTGAGACAAATCCCCCGAAGCTCTTGATCAGCCTCGCGCCCGCGGCGGGAGTAAGCCGCTTTGCCTGCACGTACGCTCTGCCGCCAACGCCCAAAAATCTGTCGAACGCGTCCGAGATATCCTTGCAAAAGCCCAAGGCGACAAGCTGTCTTGCAATGTTCAACCTGCCCACGCCCTCCGCCGAAAAATCGAAGTCAAGCCTCACGCCCGCCTCAAAAAGTTTTTCGCCGATAGCGATATTGCGCGCCTGTCTTTGCTGTTTGACAAAATCGAGTTGTTGCGCAAACTCGGGGTTGTGCGCGTCAAAACGATAGCCTAAAATGTGGATTTCGCAAACAGAATAGGTTGACAGTTCTATCCCTTCCACAAATCCGAGGCCAAGCTCTTCCGCCGCTTGTCTGCCCTCCTCAACGCCGTCAACAGAGTCGTGGTCGGTGATCGCCATGACCTCGTTTCCGCTTTCAGCCGCCCATTTGGCGACCGCTCGCGGAGACATTGCGCCGTCGGACGCGGTGGTGTGGATGTGCAGATCCGCCTTCATATCAATCGTCCTCGTCAAACGTATCGTCCGCCGCGACGTCCGAAAGTTCGGCGACGTCCGAGACGGGCGCGGGGATCTCGTCCCCCGTAAGCATGACTTTTTCCAACTTTTTGCGTATGACCTCGGTGCGCTGTTCCGCACTTGTCAGGCTGTCCTGCACCTTGCCGAGCCTATCCCCCGTGCGCTTGAGCAGAGTGGTGAATTTGTCAAAGTCCACGGTGAAGCTCTTAAGCAAGTTGGCGATCTCCGCGCTTCGCTTTTCCATGGCGACGCTTCTGAACCCGAGTTGCAGGCTGTTCAAAAGCGCGGCGATCGTGGTCGGGCCGCAAACGATGACCCTGTACTTGATCTGCAATTCCTCCACAAGCCCCTCCCTGCGGATCGCCTCGGCGTACAGCCCCTCGGTGGGCAGATACAAAATCGCAAAGTCCGTGGTTTTGGGAGGTTTGATATACTTGTCGCGTATGCTCATAGCCTCCTGTTTCAACCTTGTGGCAAGCGCTTTGCTTGCGGCTTCAAGCCGCTCGGGATCCCCTTCTTCGGACGCCTCGACGATGCGGGCGTAGTCCTCCACGGGGAACTTCGCGTCTATGGGCAGCAGCACTTCTCCGTCCCCCTTGCCCGGCATGCGAATGGCAAAATCCACCGCGTCCTCGCTGCCGCGAGTGAGCCGCACTTGCTTGTCGTACTGCTCGGGGACAAGGATCTGGCTGAGCAAACTTTCAAGCGCGACTTCGCCCCACGTGCCGCGGGTCTTGACGTTTTTGAGGATCTTGTTGAGGTCGTTCACCCCGCTTTGCAGACTGCGAAGCTCCGTAAACGTGCGATTGATCTCCTCCAACCTTGCGTTGACAAGCTCAAAGGATTGATTGAACCTCTTCTCAAGCGTACTGCCGAGTTTTTCGTCCACGGTCTCGCGCATTTTTTCAAGCTGTTTGGCGTTGTCCTCTTTGAGCATGGCGAGGTTGCGCGAATTGCTTTCCACGACAAAGGCGAGGCTCTGATTCAGCGCGTCTTTCAGTTCGCTCAAAGTCTGGATGACGGAGATCTTCAGCGCGTTCATACGCTCGTTGTTTTCGCGGCCGAGCGCGTCAAGCCTGTCGTTCACCGCGCCGATATATGCGTCCAAACGGCCCGTGACGGCGCGCACGCTGTCGATCTGAGCGTTGACCGCCCCCGTAAGCATGGAGTTTTCCAACTTGACGGTGGACGTCACCGTCTCCCTGATGCGCGCTTCCATATCGCGCATGTCCCCTAACGACGCGCCGTTGGTTTTTGAACGATACGCCAAAAACCCGAACACCGCGGAGACGCCGCTCAGCACAACGCAAATCGCAAGCAGAATGTACACACCAACCATGATCCTCTCCTTTGGGCAAAGCCCTTGACGCGTATCCGACGTTTTGGGGCTTCGAATGTCGCCCTCGCCTTTTCCTTATGTCGATACGCTTTTTGCTTTCGCACCGTATTTTGAACAGTATTTTGAATAGATTTATATTCTCTTTATATTCCCTATATATCCTCGCCGCGGACGCCGTTTGCGCTCACTCGGCGGCTTCCGTCTCGAACGCGCGCTTTTTGACGTGCTCCAACGCGTTTTGTTTGTCGTTGAGTGCGGGGTCCGTCGCCGTCGCGTACAGCAGATCCTTCAAAAGCTCGCCTATCCGCCGTTGCGGGACGCCGAGCGCAAGCAGATCGTTTCCGTCCACCTTCAGCTGTCCAATCGAAAAGGGAAGCCCCGCTTCACGCATGGATTCGTACGCCTCGCGCACTCTGTTGGGGCGAGTCAACACGCCCGCTGTCGCGATCGCGTCCGTCTCCATCAGCAGAATGAGGTCGTCCACTATCCCCACGTTGTCAATGACAAACGCCTTGACCTGTGGCATGGGAGTGTCTCCGTTTTTGTCGAACATATGCCTCAGGATCATCTTGCATATCTTGTCCTTGTCCGCGTTTTTGAAGCGGAGGCGATTCAAAATGTCCCTTGCCATCTGCTCGCCCAAGACATCGTGCGAGCGCATATATCCCGTAAGTTCCACCGAGCGCGCCTTGCCCACGTCGTGCAACAGCGCCGCCCACCTTATCGCGGGAGGGGAGATCTCAAACGCCTTGACGGAGTGCTCGAACGCGTCGTACAGATGCCACTTTTTCGGCTGTTGAAGCCCGCGGAGCGTGGCGAGTTCGGGCAATAGAATGTCCACAAGCCCTAGGCTGTCCAGAAGCCTGAATCCCCGCAAATGCGCCTTGGAATCTTTCAATTCGGGATGTCTGACGTCCGCAAGGAATATGCTGTCCAGCTCGTCGCGGACGCGTTCGGCGGCAATGTCTTTCACCCTGTACGCGTTGAGCCTCGCCGCGCGTTCGGTGTCGGGGTCTATGTCGAAGCCAAGCTCCGCCGCGAAGCGCACAAGCCGCAATATCCTAAGTCCGTCCGCTTCAAACACCTTTTCGGGAGAGTCCGAAGCGCGAAGTATATGATTTTTCAGATCTTCCAATCCCCCGACGGGATCGTACAGCTTGTCCGCGAGGATGTCCAGATAGACGCTGTTGCAGGAAAAATCCCTGCGCAACGCGTCCTCGCGCATGTCCGAAGTGAAGCGCACGTCAATTGGATCGTGTTTGCCCGAACGGCGGTCGTAGCTGTCCTGCCTGAACGCGGTATACTCCGCCACGAAACCCTCCGCGCGTATGTGCAAAGTGCCCATGCGCATGTTGTGATCCGCAACCGAAAACTCGCTTCCCGCAAGAAGCTGTTTCACCTCCTCCGCCTCTAGCGCGGAAGCGACGTCCACGTCATAGCGTTCGAGGTCCAGAAGCCCGTCCCTGACAAATCCGCCCACGGCGTAAAGCGTAGCCTTGGGCTGAAACAGGCGGGCGAGGCGCTTCAAAGCGTTTGGAATGAAAAGACCGCTTGACAAATCAACCTCCATACACCTCGGGGGCAAGCACGCACACGTCGGCGAGCTGTCTCATGTGCTGATCGTAATCCAGCCCACAGCCGACTACGTACTCGTTTTCTATCTCGAAGCCGACGTAATCCCCCTTAAGCTCCGTCTTTCTCCTAGACGGCTTGTCCAAAAGGGAGCATATGCGCACCGACTTCGGCTGCCTTGCCTCCAGCAATTTTTTGAGATAGTTCAAGGTCACGCCGCTGTCTATGATGTCCTCGACGATTATTATATTTTTGCCCGCGATGGGCGAGCTGAGATCTTTGATCATCTTCACTTCGCCGCTTGTGGACGTTCCCCCGCCGTAGCTTGACACCGCGATGAAGTCGATCTCGAGATCGAGATCTATCTCGCGGATGAGGTCGGCGAAAAACACCACCGCACCCCTGAGCGTGCAAACCATCGTCACCTGTTCGCCCGCGTAGTCCCGCGTGATCTGCGCGCCGAGCTCCTTGACTCTGCTTGCGACCTGTTGTCTTGTTATCAGCACCTTTTTGATTTTGTTTTGATCCATTTCCCTTCTCCGAAAATTTTATATCCTTACGCGAGGCGTTTTCGGGACGCTCGCGCGCTTTTTTATATTTTTTCGATCGCGTACGCGCGCTCGCTGTCCTCGCGGACCGCGACGTCCGAGGAGATGTCCACCCCCACGACCGCCAAAATCCTGTTGCCGCACGCCAGCACCGTCAGCTCTGCCCTCTTCCTCAGCGGATATTTTTTGTCCGTAAGATAGTCGCCGAGGTTCTTCCTTCCCCCGCCGAATTTGTTGATATAGTCCCCGACCTTCCGCCTTCTGAAAACCGCGTCTTCCACGCCGTCCGCCGAAACGTACAGCGTGCCATCCTCCGCTTTCAGGTTTTCGGGGAGCTTTTCCAACAGCCGGACCCTGACGCCGAGTTCGGGATATTCCCCCTCTCCGAACGGGATCTCGATATCCTTCGCGGCGGGGCGCCTCTTCGACAGCACAATCATATCCCCCTGCCTGTGGACGTTCAAGCCATGAGTGAGCATGAGGTATTTTCCGCTTTCCGAGCTTGCGAGCTCAAGCGCCGCTTTGAGGTGTCTGTCCTCTATGTCCTGCTTCACGCCAAGCTCCTCCGCGCCCTTGATAATGACGCGCTTTGCAAGCAACGTGTTGACAAGATCCGAGGTTTTTATGTACACTTCGCCGTCATAAACTTCGTATTTGGGAGTTTGCGCGTCAAGATAGCTTTCCACCTCGCAGGCGTTTTTGCTGAGCCTTGCGACGGCTTGTCCGAGGCTCGGAAACCTTGCGGACAGCACGCTCAGCTGACTGCGGATGAAGTTGCGAGAGTACGCCTCGTCCTCGTTTGACGCGTCCTCGACAAAGCTAAGACCGTGCGCCTTGCAATAGGCGGTGATCTCCTCCCGCGTGACGTCGAGGAGGGGGCGAAGATAGCGCCCGTTTTGCTTCTTCATGCCTTGAAGTCCTCTTATGCCCGTCCCGCGGAAGATGCGCATAAGCACGGTCTCCACCTGATCGTCGCGGTGGTGCGCAAGCGCGATATAGACGCAAAAGCCCTCTTCCAAAAGCGCGTCGAAAAAGGAATATCTCAGTTCTCGCGCGCCCTGTTCGAGGGTAAGCCCA
>CANQNC010000006.1 GCA_947625145.1 uncultured Clostridia bacterium | reverse complement strand
TTGGAGCGGGAGACGGGACTCGGACCCGCGACTTTCACCTTGGCAAGGTGACACTCTACCACTGAGTCACTCCCGCAGACGGATTGCCCTATTACTATATCAAAACGGCGGCGATTTGGCAACAACTTTTTTGCAATTGATTTTTTTTGGCTTCGCCTTTTTGCGTGAGGGGACCTTTCGGACGTCGGCGGCGCGAGCGTGCAAGCCGTATCCCTACCCCGCCTTTTGCCATAAGCGCCCCGCTGGCTTTTGACGGCGATTTGGCAAGTTCAATATTTTCTGTCGCGAAGCGCGAGGGCGAAAGCGGAAAGCCTTTCGTCAAGCGCGGAGGCGATTTCGCACGCCTCGGACGTCGCGCGAGTGAGCAACAGGCGCGTCTCCTCCCGCCCGATCACGGGGACGACGCCCTCGCCGTCCAAAAGGTCGTCACAAAGCTGAAACGCCAAGCCCGCCTTTTTTGCAAACTCGGTTATGTTCGACAGCGTTGTCTCGTCTGCCTCGGCGCATATCGCGCCCGCTCTGAACGCGCCCGAGATCAGCGCGCCCGTCTTTTTCGAATACATGGCGAGCGTCTCGTCCATGCCGTGACAGCCCGCAAGTTCCAACGCCTGTCCGTGCGCCATGCTCAAAGCGGCGTTTGTGATCTCCTTTGCCGCGAGCGCAAAGGATCTGCCGAATTTGGCGCACCCGTCCGCAAGCGCGTCTGCCGCGAGAGTGAGCAGAAGGTCCCCGCCCAAGATGGCGTTGGCTTCCCCGAACGCGGCGTGCGCGGAGGGCTTGCCTCGCCTGAACATATCGTTGTCCATGACGGGAAGGTCGTCGTGCACAAGGGAATAGCTGTGGACAAGCTCTATGCTCATCGCAAGCGCGAGGACGGGCTCGACCTCGCAATTGCCGCCCGCCGCCGTCGCGCCCAAATACACGCAAACGGGACGAACGCGCTTTCCGCCTATTGCGCAATAGCGCGCGATCTCGTCCAGCTTGGACCTGTCGCCTGCAAGCAACTTGGCAAGTGACGCCTCGAAACTTGCAAGAAATTCGGTTTCATTGATATCTTTCAGCAACATAAACCACGTTTTATGCAAAAATACGTCATTCCAAGTTGAATTCGCTTGTAATGTTGTTTATGTCGTCCACAAGCAACGACAACTTGCCCTTTTCCGCTTTGAGGCATTCAAAACATATCCTGCTCAGCTCGACGCCGCGTTTGAAATCCTCCATCGCCTCGTCGAGAGGGACGTCGCCCTCCAGCTTTTTGACGACGGCTTCCAACTCCTTAAGCGCCTCTTCAAACTTCTTGATCTCCGCCATGGTTTCCTCCTTTTTGCGCAAATTTATCCTTTTCCTGCAAAATGTCCGTAACGGTAGCGGTGATGCTTCCGTCTCCGCCGACCGCCTTGATTTCCTCGCCGACTTTGACGGAGTTGACCGCGCTTATCGTGCGTTCCCCGGACATAAGCCTGAAATAGCCTCGGCTGAGCACCTTCAACGGGCTGAGCCCATCCAGCTTGCCAGCGAGCAACTCGTACGCCTTTTCCGCGTTGACGATCTTCCTCTCAATCGACTGCCTTGCGGATTGCAAGCACCGCTCGATCTTCCTCTCCCTATCCGCGTAGAGGGAAGTGGCCTCCACGCGAAGCCTGTCGAAGGCGATCTGCGCGCGTGAACTCTTCCTCTCGAACGCGCGTTTTGCGCCGAGGGTCAGACGATCCACGTCGGATCTGAGCTGCACGACAAGCTCGTTGTAGTCATAGGCGACAAGCTCTCCCGCCGCTGTGGGAGTGGGAGCGCGCATGTCCGCAACGAAGTCGCAAAGGGAAAAATCCGTCTCATGCCCGACCGCGGACACGACGGGCGTGGACATTGCGTATATCGCGCGCACAAGCTCCTCGTCATAGAAGGGCGCGAGGTCCTCGAGAGACCCGCCTCCGCGAGCGATCACTATCACGTCATAGCCGAGCAAGTCCACTCGTTTGAGGACAGCCGCAATCTCATGCGCTGCGCCCTCGCCCTGCACGCGCACATCCCGCACAACTATATCCAAAATGGGGTTTTTGCGCCTGATCGTGGTGACGATATCGCGTATGACCGCGCCCGTCTTTGACGTCAGCACAAGCACGTTTTTGCAAAAGCGCGGAATGGGCTTTTTGTGCTCCGCGGCAAACAGCCCTTCCTCGTTCAATTTTTGTTTGAGCCTTTCAAACTCCAAGGCGAGCGCGCCCTGCCCCACGGGCTGAATGGACGCCGCCTGAAAACTGAGCCTTCCGCCCTTTGTCCAATAGTCCAGCGAGCCTTTGACGATGACGCTTTCGCCGTCCTTGGGATTGTAAGTTTTGCGCGCGTTGAAGCATACGCATTGAAGTTGCGAATCCTTGTCCTTGAGGGTGAAATAGGCGTGCGGGCCGCTGAATTTGAAGCCCGAAACCTCCCCGAAAACCTCGAGGCTCTTGAAGATAGGAGCGTCCATACACGCCTTGATCGCGGCGCTGAGTTCGCTCACGGAAATTGTCTTTTCCGAAAAAGGAAACTGCATAAAACCTAAACCAAATTCATGCCTTTGAGCATTTTTGCAAGGACTCCGTTGACAAATCGCCCGGATTGTTCCCTGCCGAAGCGTTTTGCGATGGTCACGGCGGCGTTCACGACGGCGGCGTAGGGCGCGTCGCCATACTTAAGTTCGTACGCGGCGAGCACAAGGACGCAACGCTCGGGACGGGAGATCCTGTCCAGAGTGTAATTTTCGAGATAGGACGCCACCTCTTGCTCCAACTCGGGGAAATGCGCGATCACGCCCTCGTAGGTCGATTTGATATACTGCTTGTCGTCCTCGGTGAGGTCGTTGCCGACAGTTATCATTTCAAGCGTGGACAAATTTTCCACTCCCCAAAAGGAATACTCGAAAACGAGTTGAAAAACCATTTCCCTCGCGACAATTCTCATAAGCTAACCTTCGAATTTTACGCCGACCACGTTGACGTTGACGGACTGCACCTTGAACTTCGTGTCGCTTTCGATCTTGCGCTTCACCCTGTCCTGCAACGCGGAAACGGCGGAGGGCACGGTGTAGCCTTGAAGGATAACGGCGTTCATGTTGACCTGAACCTTTTCGTTGGGCAAAAAATCCACGCCGACAAGCGCGCCCGAGCGGTTGAGGGGCGCAAGCCGTACGCCTTCGGCTTCGCTTGCGGCGTCCGAAGCGAGCGCGGCGATGACCTTTGAAAAGACGTCGAAGTTTTTTTGTTGAGCGTTCTTTGCCATAATTCCTCCGCGCATAGTATACCATACAAAAAAAATTATATCAACAAAAAAAGGCGGCGCACGCCGCCTTTTTTATCTCATCAAACGTAAGGCAAGATCTTGACATCCGTTGTCTTGCAACCCGTCGCCGCAACGACTATGGACAAAATTTTGTTTGCGTCCGTCTTGCTGAGCTCCTCCGTGCCGACCACAACTATGATGCCGCCGTCGCCGATGGTCACTATTGCGTCCTCGAAGCCCCTCGCTTTGATGCCGGTTTCGAGTTCGAGTTCCTTTTCCATGCGCTCGACAAGAAGCATCTTCTGCTCTTCCGCGGTGGTCTTTGCGCTTGTCGAGCTGGATTCGGATTGGATTATGGCGTCGAGATAGAGAAATTCGGATTCTCTGGTCGCTTCCCTGTCGCTCCTCGCCGCCGCGAAGAAAGTTTGGGTGACGCTCGGGCTTTCATTCCCTGTCGGCTGATCCTTTGCTTGCGTCAGCTTGTCGTTCAGGACGAAGTTGAGCACGCCCGTCGTCACGAGCAGCGCAACCATGATGGACAGCACAAGAATTTTCTTTGTTCTGGGCTTTATTTTCATATATCCTCCTATATGGTCATTTTGATGACTTTTTTTGATCTCATTTTTTGCCGTAAACGCTGACTATATTTTTGTCCACTCCGAGCGCGCAGGCGGCGGCTTCAAGCAGTCTTATCCTCACGCTTATGCTGTCCGCGCCCTCGGCGAGCACAAGCACGCCCACTATCTTTCCGTCCGACGAGGAGATCATGGTTTCCACCTCTCCCGCGCCGTCCACCTTGCTGAGTATCGCGCTTAGCCTCGTTTCCTCGGACGTCATGACGGTTTGGTCGGTCTTCTTCTCCTTGGAAGCGGCTACACCCGAGTATATGATCAACGCAACCGCAATTATGAATATCGCGACGACAATTTGTATGTTTTTTGTGCCCTTCAGCTTTTTGCCCGCGGCTTTGAGCCACTTCGAAACGCCCGAGCCTCTCGCGTCCTCGACGTCCATATCCGCCCTCCCTTAAAAACTATGCCGCGCGCCCTGCCGATATACGCGCCGCGCACATTCCGCGCTTGCAAATTTTGTTGCGTTTTGTCGTATGTCCCGCCATGCCCTAACTCATCAAAAACACGACATTTTCTTCCGCGTCCAGCCTTTCGCGAACAAGCGCCGCCATCTCCTCTCCGTCCCCTTCCATGGGATATATCCTGATCTGCGACAAACTGCCGTTTTCGCCGTCCAGATCCACCTCCAGCCTTGCCGTATAGCCCTCGTCCCGCAAGTATTCCTCAAGCGCAAGCGCAAGCCGCGCGCCGTAGGCGGAATACGCGTTTGAAACGTAGCCTTTGTCCACCCATTGCTCTTGCGCGCCGTCGAAATCGAAACTCGTATCCCTTTTCAAAAGCGCGGGAAGAGGGGACGCGATGCAAAACACGACGAGCAGGGAAAACGCCCCCTTCACGTACTTCGCCGTTTTCCCCTCGGGCAGCATGATCTCAAGCAACACGCCGAGGCAGATCACGCCTACGATAGAGATTATCCACGCCTTTACAGCCTCGCTCATAACCCCTCCTAAATCCCCATATTGCACGAGCCGATAAGCAACATCAGCAGCACGAAAAACTCAAACGCAACGCCCGCAAGCGCGGCTATGAGCAACTTCATATTGCTCGCGACCGCCGTCAGAAGAGAGGCGACGCGGCTGTCCCCGATGGGCTCCGCGATCGCCGCGGTGAGCCTGATGAGCAGGGAGAAGGACGCGACTTGCAAAAGGGGAAAGAGCACGGAGGACACAAGTATGACCACTCCCGTATAGCCCAGCGCGTTTTTCACAAGCGCCAAAGACGCGCTGAACAGATCGAAGCCGTCCGAAAGATATCCTCCCAGCACGGGGACGTAGCTTGAAAGCGCAAACTTTGCCATGTTGAAGCCGAATTTGTCCACCACTCCGCCCGTCACGCCCTGAACGGTCAAAAACGTCGTGAACAGCCCGAACACTATCCCCATCAGCCACGTGGATGAGGATTTGATCAGCTTTGTCAGCTTGTCCAGCTTTACGTTTTTCGAGAGGTTCCCCACCACCGAAAACACGATCGCGGCGATGAACGCAGGGACAATGACCGCCGTGATCACCTGCATGATCGCAGAGCTTAGCGCCGCCATGTACGGAGAAAACGTCGCCACCGCGGAACTTCCGCCCAGCATAGACAGCAGAGTGAGAAGCAGGGGAAACACCGCCTCGGCAAAGGTGGTCAGCCTGTACACCGTGTCCGTCACGGTGCCTATCACGCCGACGACTCCGCTCATCAGGACGATGATGATCGCGCCATAGCACACCATATGCACAACTTCCGTCGTGCCGCCGCGGGAAAGCTCCGAGGTGAGGCCGCCCAACATGTTGTTGAGCAGGCATATGATGATCATGGTCACGCAAGCGGGCAAAAAGCCCGCGAAATATCTCCCCACGCTCTTGCCCGTCAGAGAGAGAAATCTCGAAAAGAAATCGCCCTCTCCCCGCACAAGCGCTTTGAGCGCGGACTTCACGTCCTCTATGCCTATCCCCTCTCTTTCATAGCCGCCAAGGGATCTGAGATATTCTTCCAACTTGTCCGCGTCCAGCCCGTCTATGGCGTCGTCCACCGCCTCGCCGAGCTGTTTTTCAAGCTCCGCCGCGCTCTTGTCCTTTTGCGCGAACGCGAGTTTCGTATCGCAAAACACAAAGATTATCACTGCAAAAATAAGAGATAAAACTCCGATTGTGCAAACAAGCGCGCGAAGCCGACGTTTGGTTTTTCCTCGCGCCCTGTCATCTTCCCGCGCGTCGAGAGGCGCGAAAAGCAACGGGTTCAGGCATATCCTCTTCATACGTTCACAAGCGCCGTTACTATGTCCACGAGCGCTGAGACAATGGACATGCTCATCAAAAAGATCACTATCTTCCCTCCGAATTGCAGTTTTTGCGCGATGGAAGCACAGCCCGCGTCCGTCGCGACGGAAGCAGAATATTCCGTCAAATAGCCTATGCCGATGATTTTGAGCACGGCGGAGAACACGCCGTCCTCTATGCCGCTCTTGTCCACGATCTTGTCAAAGGCAAGCACGACTTTTTCAAGCCCCGAAAGCATTGTGATGACCATCACCACCCCCGTGGCAATGGTGGCGAACACGGCAAATTCGGGCTTGGCGGTGCGCAAAAGAGACACCACTATCACACCGATTATCGCAATTCCGACGAGTCTGAAAATCATATCAATACAGCGACAAAATGGATTTGAGAGTGTCAAACAGCCCGCCGAGCATGTCTATGACGAGGACGGCGACGATGATCAACCCCGCAAGCGTCGCGAACGTGGCGATCTCGTCGCGGTCGCTCTTTTTGAGGATCACGCACACGATCGCCGTCAACAGCCCGACGCCCGCAATCTTCAAGATGATGTCCGTATCCATATTCACCTCACGCAAGAATCAGAATTATCGCAAGCCCGAGGAGCACGCACAGCTTGAAGTACATTCCGCCCAGACGTTTGCTGTCCTCCTCGCATTTTTTGTGTCTTTCCTGCATACGCGCCGCAAAGCGCGCCGCAAGCGCAAGCTGATCTTTGAGCTCGGTCTTGCCAAGCGAGCCCAAAAAGTCAAGCATCTCCTCCTTTTCCTCTGTCTTGAAGCGCGCGAGCTCGGTATTGTCGCAGGTGACCTTCTCCCCTCTTTTCAGCCTGTCCACCACGTCTTTCAGGAAGCTCTCGAACGCGCCGCTCTTGCCCTTTGAAAACTTTTCGGCGATTTCGGGGATGGGAGTCTTTTTGAAGCCTATCTCGGAGGACAGATACGTCGCAAAATCGCACGCGGATTTGTAGAACTCCTCCTTGTGCCGATATCTGCGCTTGATAAGCACGCCCACATAGCAGCAAAGCAACGCGAGCAACCCGCCCGCGACAAGCCTGAGCGTCCCGCTCATAGCTCAACTTCCTCGACAACTCTTCCCGCGGGATAGCGCCCTAAAACTATCGCCCTCTCGAAGCGTTGAAGAAGGGGCGCGTAAACCTTCGAGGCTTCGAGGCTTCGCACGCCGTCGCCGTGGACGGATGCGATCACCTTTACGCCGCAACGCATCACGTCCTCTATCGCCTCCGCCTCGGACGCCTTGAAAAGCTCGTCCGTGATGATGACGTCGGGGCTCATCGCCCTCACACAACTTTCGTACGCAAGCTGTTTGGGGACGCCGCTGACCACCTCGCACTCGCCTATGTCAAGGGAGGGCGCGCCGTCCGAGATCGCCGCAAGCTCGTATCTTTCGTCTATGACGACCACGTTCAGTTTGTAGGATATCCGCCTCGCAAGCTCCCGAAGCACAGTGGTCTTTCCACCGCCCGGAGGGGAAATGATCAGCGTGCTTTTGACGCGAGGTCTTTGACCCTTGCCCATTATTCCGTCTATCAGCGCGTCCGCCGCGCTTTTTATCTGGCGAGGCACCCGCAAAACAAGATATGATATGTTTTTTATGCCTATCAGCTTGCCCTCGTCAAGCACACCCTCGCCGCCCACGCCTATCCTGACGTTTTTCGAGGGGATGTATCCTCTCACAAGCTCGTCGCTGACGGAGTAAACGGACATGTTTGTCGCGCGCGTCAAAATGCCGTCCAAAATTTTTGCCGTCATATCCCCCGCCTCGTCAATCCTCTTCCGCTCGCCGAATATGTCTATCGCAAGCGGAGGCTTGCCTATCCGAAGCCTCAGCTCCGCAAGGGTATTTTCCGAAACGTTGTCGGCGATCGCCACGGCGATTCTTCCGCATATCAATCCGTCAAACATATTCAAACTATATTCCCGCCGCCCTCGCAATATCGCTTACGCCCAAATTAAGACAAAACTCGCGCGGCATGGCGGAAGAGGAAGACATCGACTCCCGCCCGCATGACAGACTTTTGAAAACTGTCTCAAAAGGAAAACGCTTCGCGCAATCAAACACGCTAGCATACGCCCTCTTTTGCGCGCTTCCTAAATGCAAAAACGACAAACATCAAAAACTCGAACAAAAAAACTCAAATGATTTTCCTTCAAATGCAAACGGATTTGGGCGCAAGCGCAATTTCAATTCATATTTACAGGCGAAGTTCGATTTGCATGAAGATCCTTATTTATAAGCAAATCACATTCGTATTCGAATTCTATTCACATGCAAATTTCCATTCGTACGCCGAAACGGGGCAAAATTCAAGCACGGCAAAAGAAAAAGTATTGCAAACCACATTTGCAATACCTTGGTTCAAGCCTCTATATCCCGCGGGTCAAATCAGTTGGTGGTCACGAGAATGTTGGAGTATTTGAAAGGATATTTGACGCATTCGTCCACAAGTTTGGGCACGTTGTCGAAGTCGAAGCGGGCGCTGAGCAAGCCGTCCGTGCGAACGATCTTGTTTGCAAGCAGGTTGATGGCGGAGGATATCTCCCCCTCGCCGTTGCAAACGCCTTTGAGCCTCAGCTGTTTTTTGAGGATACTGTCCGTCTCGACGGTGTGCTTTTCGTGGAAGGAGAATCCCGCAAGCACGATCTCCCCTTTGTTTTTGACAAGGCGTATCGCCGCGTTCAAGCCCACGCCCTCTCCAGCAAAGACGGCGGCTTCGCACATTCTGCCGCCCGTGATCTGCTCCACCCTGCGCTCGAGGTTGTCGAAGGTGGGGTTGAGCACGTAGTTGACGTTCCACTTTTTGGCAAGCTCCAGCTTTTCGGAGTCGAGATCGACAAGCACGGGGACCATCTGATAATAGCTTGCGAGTTGGCAGAGGATAAGCCCCAAGGTGCCCGCGCCGACAATGACGACGTAATCCCCTTGTTCGCACTCCATCTCCTCGAAAACCTTGTTGCCCATGGCGATATAGTCCGCAAACACAGCCTGTTCGTCCGTGATGCCGTCGGGAAGGGGAAACACGTTTTCCTGCGGAACGCAAACAAAATCTTTCAGCAATCCGTCCACGTCCACGCCCACTGTCTTGACGATGGTCTCACCGTTTTCCTCAACGTTGAAGAAGGGGGATATCGCCACGCGCGAGCCGAACTTCAGCCCGCTGTCCTCGTCCGCTTCGCTGACGTTGGCGATCGCCGAATGAGCGGGGACGGAAATGGGAGAATCCTCCTTGACGAGATACGCAAGTTCCTGCGCGTTGACCGCGATGGAAGTGATCTTAAGTTTCACCTCTCCTTCCTTTCGGACGAGGGCGCTCTCCTCAAGTTTGACTTCGTTTGAATCCAGAATATGCCAAGCCTTCATAACATATCACCGTTTGCAATTTTAGCACACATATTCGGGTTTTGCAAGCGACAGCGAAGCAAATGCGGTCGGATACACTCTTCGTGTTATCGCCGCCCGACGACATAAACATAATAATTTGCGATGAGGTAAAATGTGAACGAACCGCACGGAAAAGCCATTGCCGCCTTGCCCGTTGCCGTTATGAGAGTCAGTCGCTTGCGGGAAGCTCCCGCGCGGCGTCAAAGTCCACAAGCCTGCAACAGATCGCGGGACGAGGCTCGGGAGCGGTCTCCGAAAACAAGAACTTGTCCCTGCGCAAACCTTCGTCCACATACAGGTATATCTCCTTGTCCGCCCAAGAGGTCGCAAGTTTGCGTTGCATGAGGTTGCTCTCTTTGACGATGGCAAAAATCGCGGGATGCACGCCGACATACGCCGTGCGCGTGCGGTTTGCAAGCAATCGGTCGATCAGCTCGTCCCTAAGCGTAAAGGCGAGGGAGAGGTCGCTCTTCACAAAGCCGCTTCCGCACTCCTTGCAGGGCTGAAGCATAAATTCGTCCATGCCCACGCGCGTTTTTTTGCGGGTGAGCTCGACAAGCCCCAAGGACGTCATGCCCACCGTGGACGTCTTGTGCGTGTCGTGTTTGAGCGCGCTTTTCAGCTTTTCCACGACCTTCTCGCGGTGCTCCTTCAGCTCCATATCTATGAAGTCGATGATGACGATGCCGCTGATGTTGCGCATCCTAAGCTGACGGGCGATGCACTCCGCCGCGGCGAGATTTGTGCGGAAAACCGTGTCCTCGAGGTCTTTGCCTCCAACAAATCGCCCCGTGTTGACGTCTATTACAGTCAGCGCTTCCGTCTTGTCTATCACGATATACGCGCCGCCCAAGATGTCCACTCTTCTGTCGCAGAGGTGGTCTATTTGCGAACTCAGCCCGAAGTACGCCATTATGCTTCTTTCGCCCTGATACAGCTCTATCTTCGCGCTTCCTATCCTGCCCTCCAGCGCGTGACGCACGCCCTCGTCGTTGACGACAACTTTGTCCACTTCCTCGCTGAAAGTGTCGCGTATTGCCCTTTCAAAAAGGCTCATTTCGGCAAAAACCAAACTCTTTTCGGGGGCTTTGGCAAAGTCCGCCTTTATCTTCTCCCACATGGACAGAAGCTGAGTCGCCTCTATCACGATGTCCCTGTCCGTCGCCTTGTCCGCCGCCGAGCGGATGATGAAACCCATGTCGGGGGGACAGATGGATTGCACGAGCTGTTCGAGATATTCCCTGCGCTCGTCGTCCTCTATCTTTCGGGAAACGCCGATGAAGTGCGAACCAGCAAGCAAAACAAGATAGTACCCGGGCAACGTGATGTCCGTCGCAAGCCTCGCGCCCTTGTTGCCGAACTGATCCTTGACCACCTGACACATGATCACGTCCCCCGCGCTTATGGAGCGCGACGACGACGGCATCGTGCTTTGTATGCGGTCCCTGTCCACGCGGGAGTCCCCCACATACAAAAAGCCGTTGCGTTCAAGCCCTATGTTGACAAAAGCCGCCTTCATGCCCTCCAGCACGTTTTCCACGCGACCCTTGTAGATATTGCCGACCAGCCCGTGCGCGTTTGTGGTCTCCACGGCAAAGTCTATCATCTCGCCGTTTTCCACGAGCGCCGCTCGCGTGCAATATGGGGTGTAATCAATGATCAGTTGTTTCATCTTTCCTTCCGATTCGTTTTTGCGTCAGTTTGTTGTTGTATATCAGTTTGCAAAACACGCGGTTTATAAGCGCAAAATCGACAAATCAAATGCCGTTTTAGCGATTTATGCTTGCGTTTTGCAACGCATTGTCAACATCTTTCAGCTCCTCGTTTTCAAGGATATATTGCCTCGTCCTCGTCACGTCGCAACAGTCAAGTCGTTTTCCCATGCTGTCCCTCAAAAAGTCCAACAGCCTGTCCGGGCGAAGATTGACCGCGCCCGTGCTGAGTCTGAGCGCAAGTTTGCCGTCTTGCTCAAATTGGCAGAGCACCTTGTCGCGCACGTTCTCTTTGACCCTCTCCCCTTTTTTGTCGTACTCTATCCACAGCTCGTCGCCTAGGGGAAGGCTTGCGTACGGGACGTCGAAAACATAATCCGCGGCGACTATCCGCGCTTGAAGATTCGGATTTTTTTCACACTCGAAAACGTCCGTCGCTTGCAGGCCGTTCGGCACGGAGGCGTTGTAACGTTCAAACGCCTCTTCCTTGTCCATGTCCGTATCCGCGACGAGATATTCCGCGACCGAGCCTACGCCAAGCGCAAGCGGGGGCGAGAAAAAGACCAACGCGTGCGGATTGAAGCCCAGCGACTGCTTGACGGGTATCCCCGCCCTCCGCAATATCCTCGAAACATGCCTGAGCAAGTCGATGTGGGATATATATCTGCTCTCCTCGAGTTTGACGTATTTGAAAACTAGCATATCGTGCACCTTCCCAGCCTGTTCGCGCCGCAAGCGTTGCAACCCTCGCGGCAATTCCGCGTGGCGACTCCCTCGCGCGACTTCTTCCTTTCGGCAAGCAGATATCTTTTTGAGGCTCCCGCGTCAATAAAGTCCCAAGGGAGAGGCTCGTCCTCCTCTCTCTCGCGGGTGTATTGCTCCATTGTGACGCCCACGTCCGTGAACGCCCGTTGCCATATCCCCCAATCGAACTTCTCCGTCCAGCTGTCGAAACGAGCGCCGAGCGCGTACGCCCTCTCTATGACGTACGATTGCTTTCTGTCTCCTCTTGCAAGCGCCGCTTCCAAAACCGAGCTCTCCGCGCCGTGCCACGAGAAGGATACTCCCTTGATCTCGCGCAAAAGCGACCGCAAATAGTTTTGTCGGCGGAGCATCTCGGACAGGGATATCTGCGCCTCCCACTGGAAGGGAGTGCAGGGCTTTGGAATGAACACCGCGCAACTGACCGAAATGTTCAGCCCCTTTTTGTTGCGCTTTTGGAAGTACAAAGATTTGAGTCGCCTGCAAATGTCCGCTATCCCCTTGAGGTCCTCGTCCGTCTCGGTGGGAAGCCCAAGCATGAAGTACAACTTCACGCTGTCGTAGCCCGCCTCGAAAGCGACGGATATTTTGTCTATCTCCTCTTCGCTTACGTTTTTGTTGATGACGTCTCTTAGCCTCTGCGTGCCCGCCTCGGGCGCAAACGTCAAAGAGTTTTTGCGGGAATCCCTCGCCATATCCGGCTTGAAGGAGCTTATCCTGAGGCTGGGGAGCGCCATTGTCACGCGGCGCTGTCTGCAATACGGGCTCAACTCGTCCTCGAGCGCTTCGAGTTCGGAATAATCGCTTGTGGACAGCGAGCACAACGACAGCTCGCCGAAGCCCGTGCTTTCTATCATGCTCCTCGCGTACTCGGCGCATTTTTCCGCGCTGCGCTCCCTTATGGGGCGATACCAAAACCCCGCTTGGCAGAAGCGACAGCCCGCCGCGCAACCGCGATACAGTTCGAGCGTGGCCCTGTCGTGCACGCTCTCTATGGTCGGGACCAAGGGCTTTGTAGGATAGGGCGCGTTTTCAAAGTCCCTTACCACCGCCTTTTTCACCTTGTCCCCCGCCTTGAACAGCGCGGGGACGTACACGCCCTCTATGTCGAGGAGGCTTTTCAAGATATCCTCTCTGCAAAGTCCCCTTTCTCTGCCCTCCGTCACTCTTTTGAGAAGTTCTATGTCCGCTTCCTCACCCTCGCCTATGACGATGGCGTCGAAAAAGTCCGCAAACGGTTCGGGATTGACCGAGCATGGTCCCCCCGCGATGACGACGGGGTCCTCCTGCTTTCTGTCCGCGTATCTGAACGGGATGCGCGCAAGGTCCATCATATACAGCACGTTTGTGTACAGCAACTCGAAGCCCACGGAAAAGCCCACCACGGTGAAGTCTTTCAAAGGTTTTTTTGTCTCTATGGACAAAAGCGGGATATCGGCTTCTTTCAGCGCCTTTGCCATGTCTTCCGCGGGCGCGAAGCAACGCTCCGCCTTGAAGCCCTCCGTCCGGTTTACAACGTCGTAGAGGATCTGCACGCCGAGGTTGCTCATGCCTATCTCGTAAAGTTCGGGGAAGCAAAAGCACATATCTCCCCGTCTCTCGCCGCTCATGTCGGGAGTGTTCCATTCTCCTCCCGAATATCTCCCCGGTTTTTCCACCGAGGCGAGCAGTCTGTTGAATTTTGTCACATACTCATCCATACGAAAATCATGCCTCGCGTTTTGTCATAAACAGCGCGGCGGCGCCGACTATGCCCGCGTTGTTTCTGAGCGTTGCGGCGACGACCTCTATCTTCGGGTTGTATTCCGCGCCATAGACGTTTTCGGACACATATTTTTGAAGGGGTCTCATCACGGCGTCTCCCTCGTTGGATATCCCGCCGCCGATGATGATCTTTTCGGGATAAAAAATGTTGGCGAGGCTCACAAGCCCCATGCCGACGTATGTCAGATATCTGTTGACCACGGCTTTTGCCGTCCTGTCGCCCGCTCTTGCCGCCTCAAACGCGGTCTTGCCGCTTATCCCGCCCTCAGCGAGCTTGGCAAGCAAACTTTCGGGATGTCGTTTTGCCGCCTCGGCGGTCATGCGCATAAGCGCCGTTGCGGAAGCGTACGCCTCGAAGTGCCCTCTCTTGTCGCAGCCGCACTTTGCGCCGCCCACGCTGAGCTGAATATGTCCGCCCTCCGCGCCCGCCGAGCGATTGCCTGTCACAAGTCGTCCGTCCGCGACGATCCCCGTGCCCACTCCCGTGCCGAGAGTGATCATGACTGTGTTTTTGCAGCCCTTCCCCGCGCCGAACAGCGTTTCGCCGAGCGCGGCGCAATTTGCGTCGTTGCCGAGTTTGACCTCAACGCCCAGCCTGTCCTTCACGTCTTTTGCGAGGGGCGCGTTTTTGAGGTTGAGATTGCAGGAATATCGCACGATCCCCTCCTCGTCGTAAATCGAGCCGGGACAGCCTATGCCTATGCCCTCCGCGTCGCGTATGTCAAAGCCCGCGTCGTTTGCGACCTTTGTTGCAAGATCGCATATTCTGTCCGCAATTTCGGACTCGTTCAGTTTGCCGTTGCACTCGCAGGACGCCTTGCTCAAGATCTTTCCCGACCCGTCCACGACGCCCGCTTTGATGCTCATGCCGCCGATATCCACACCTACAAACACAGTTCCACCCCGCCGCTTTCGCGAAGATTTCCGCGAAAAATTACTTTTTTTATTCTAAAAGATTTTATGACAAAAGTCAAGACTATTCGCCGCACGCGGACAAGGCAAAAAAGCGCTCTGTTTTCAAATCCGAAAGTCGAGCGCAAAACAAAGCTCAATCCCCAAAGTCGAAACTCCCGCGATAAACGCTGTCGCCGTTTGAGTCGATCGCGACGACGACGGGCATATCTTTTACGACAAGCCGCCTCACCGCCTCCGCGCCGAGCTCCTCGTACGCGAGGATCCGAGCGTCCGTGACGCAAGCGGCGTACAGCGCGCCCGCGCCCCCTATCGCCGCAAAATACACTCCTCCGCTCTTCTTTATCGCACGGTAGACTTCCTCGCTTCTGTCCCCCTTGCCGATCGTCGCAGCAAGCCCGCGCTCGTAAAGTGCGGGAGCGTATGCGTCCATTCTGTACGACGTGGTTGGCCCCGCGGAGAGGATCCTTCCGTCTTTCACGCACGGGCCGACGTAATATATCCCCTGCCCATCTATGTCAAAGGGAAGAGGCTCGCCCTTTTCGAGCAACGCGACAAGCCTCTTGTGCGCGGCGTCCCTTGCGGTGTACAAAACGCCCGATATCTCAACTCTGTCCCCCGCTTTCAGCTTTGCAAGCTCCGCGCTGTCGAAAGGAGCGTTCAGACGTATGGTTTTTGTTTCCATCACAGCACCACCTTTGCAAGCCTCGCGGCGTTGCATTGTATGTTCACCGCCACGGGAAGCGCGGCGATGTGCGTGGGATATTTGCCGATGTGCACCGCAAGCGCGGTCGTATCCCCGCCGAAGCCCTGCGCTCCTATGCGCAACGCGTTTATCTCGTCCTTTATCTCTGTTTCAAGCGCGGCGAGTTCCTCGTCGTCGGACGGAGCGCCCACCTCTCGCAAAAGCTGTTTTTTTGCGAGGACGCACGCCATATCCGCAGTGCCGCCTATCCCCACGCCCACAACCACGGGAGGACATGGATTTGCCCCTGCCGCGCGCACCGCCTCCGTCACGCAACGCTTTATCCCCTCTCGTCCCTCGGAAGGAGTGAGCATATACAGTTTTGACATGTTTTCGCTGCCGAAGCCCTTGGGCAAAAAATCTATTTCGAGGCTGTCTCCATCGACAAGTTCCACATGCACGACGGCGGGAGTGTTGTCCCCCGTGTTCTTCCGCGTGATGGGGTCCAGCACGCTCGCGCGCAAGCCGTTTGCGCCGTAGCCTCTGCGCACTCCCTCGTCTATCGCGTCCGTAAGCAACCCGCCCTCGATCCTGACGTCCTGCCCCAATCGCACGAAAAACACCGCCATGCCCGTGTCCTGACAGACGGGAAGCCGATTTTTTTGCGCAAGGCGGGCGTTTTGAAGCAACATATCCATTGCATACGCCGCGGCGGGAGAGCTTTCCTTCTCCCTTGCGCTCCGCAAAGCCGCAAGATAGGACGGCGTCACGCCGAAGCACGCCTCGGTCATACGCGCCACCTCGTCAACGATACGACAAAAACAAATTGTTCTCATGCGCCGATTATACTAAAAATCTCGCCATATTTCAACACTTTGAAGCAATGAGTTGTGCAAATTGTCTTATTGCGATATAATATCCGCAAAGGAGCGTTTTTATGGACTATCAATCACTGTCTTGCAAAAAGCATCTGGAGTGGAAGGGGAAGCTGGAAGTCTCCTCAAGGGTCAAGATAGACGGCAAAGAGGCGTTGTCCCTCGCCTACACGCCGGGCGTTGCGGGCCCCTGCCTCGCCATCAAAGAGGACCCGTCCCTAAGCTATGAGATGACAAGGCGTCACAATACGGTCGCCGTCGTCACGGACGGCTCCGCCATACTCGGGCTTGGCAACATAGGCCCCGAAGCGGGCATGCCCGTCATGGAGGGCAAGTGCGTGCTGTTCAAGGAGTTTGCGGACATAGACGCCATTCCGATCTGCGTATCCACGCAGGACGTGGACGAGCTTGTCAACACTATCCGCAACATTTCAAACAGCTTCGGCGGCATAAATCTTGAGGACATCTCCGCCCCCCGTTGCTTCGAGGTGGAGGCAAGGTTGAAGGAAACGTGCGACGTCCCCGTCTTTCACGACGATCAGCACGGCACCGCGACTGTGCTTTCCGCCGCGTTGCAAAACGCGCTGAAAGTGGTGGGCAAGGACATACGTACGGCAAATATCGTCATAAACGGCGCGGGGAGTGCGGGCATAGCAATCGCGGATTTCCTCATTGCACTCGGCGCAAAACAACTTGTCGTCTGCGACAAAGCGGGGATCTTGGAGGACAGCGATTTGTTCAACGAAGCGCAACGCCGCATTGCGAGGCTCACCAATCCCTCCCGCAAAAAAGGCTTGCTTTCGGACGCCGTCACGTGCGCGGACGTCTTTGTGGGCGTAAGCGCGGCGGGCGCGCTGAAAGCGGAGGACGTAAGACATATGGCAAAGGACCCGATCGTGTTTGCGATGGCAAATCCGACCCCCGAAATAGAGCCGTCCGTCGCGCTTGAAGCGGGCGCGAGGATCGTGGCGACGGGACGAAGCGATCTTCCCAATCAGATCAACAACGTCCTTGCCTTCCCGGGGATATTCAGAGGCGCGTTGGACGTTCGCGCAAAGGACATAAACGAAGAGATGCTGATCGCCGCTTCCCGCGCGCTTGCGGATCTCATTCCGCCCGAGGAGCTCAGCGAAACAAACATCATCCCTCTGCCCTTTGACAAGCGCGTGGTCCCCGCCGTCGCCGCCGCGGTCGCAAAAGCCGCGCGGGATACGGGAGTCGCGAGGATCTGACGCAAAAACAAAACCCCTTTGTACGCATGCGCAATTGACAAAAAGGGGTTTTATTGTACGCAAAATAAGGCATTATCCTCTTTTTCCGCGCATATCCGCATTTTCGCCGCAGAGGAAACGCACAGTCGGTTTTTTGTTTTGGACGGACGGATACGCGCGTTTTTCAAGCCCAAACGCAGCGCGTTTCGTTCCTCGCCGTAAAGCGCAAAAAAGAAAAGATATCAACAAAATTCCTCCCCGCAAAGTATACGCGCAATGCGCGCCGCATACATTTTAGGGTGAAAAAATCGCTCAAAGTCGCATTTTTGTATATCGGTACGGCGATCGGCGCGGGCTTCTCTTCGGGCAAGGAGTTGGCGCTGTTTTTCGGGAGCGCGTCTCCTTTGAACGTGGCGATTTCTTCCGTATTTATGGCTCTGCTCGCATACCTCTTCCTCATCGCGGGCAAGCTGTCTCTCGTGCCGAAAGGAAAGGTCGTCCGCTTCGGCATATTCTTTTCGGCGGGGATATCCCTGTGCTCCATGCTTGCGGGAAGCGAATATGTGCTTCGCTCCATGACGGGCGTGCCGCTTTTGGGGCTTGTCATGGCGATCGTGGGCGGAACGATAGTCGTGCTGGGCATAGAAAAAATCAAGGCGGTCAACGCGTTGATGGTGCCGCTGATCGTGATGTCGGTCGCGATCATTTTTTTCAAGCTGGACCCTCAGCCCTACTCCCTGCCCTTTTCCATGTTCAAGCCGTTGCTTTACAGCGGGCTGGACGTGCTTTTGGGCGGCGTGATACTCTCGGAAGAGGGGGCGAAGCTCAGCTACAAAGAGATATTCCTCTCCTGCGCGATCATCTGCCTCAGCCTGTTCGGGCTGCTGTTTATGCTTCAAACCGTCGTGCTTGCGGACGGATTGACCTCGTCCATGCCCGTGCTCGGCGTTGCGGAGCGCTTCGGGCTGAAGTGGCTGTGCGGAATATTGATAGCGACTGCGATCTTTACGACGCTTGTGTCCTCTCTCAAATTGGTGTCGGACAGGGTGCGGCTCACGCTTGCCGAGACGAAACGGCTGTCCGCGCTTGGCGGAGACGGCATGAGGGCATTCGTCGTGTTCTTCTGCCTTTTGATAGCCTACCCCATCAGCTTTGTTGGCTTCGATGCGATCGTGGACTCAATGTATCCCGTGATAAGCTGGTGCGGCGTTGCGCTGACCGCGCTTATCGCGCTGAAACTGCTTGCCTATTGCGCGCTTAAACTCAAACGTCAGCTCGGCGAAAGACGAAATCGCCGCCTTAAATACAAAAGCACGTAAAGACGCGGGCTTGCCTTTTGCTCTCGCGCCGAATGTTGCTCTCGCATAGAATATCGAATAGAATATCGAATTGTCGTCATGCAATAGGCTTGTAAGGTTGACTAGCCTTTGATCTTTGCGCTCGAAACGGGCGGGAACAACTCATAAAACAAAAAAGTGCGGGAAACAAAAAATAAGTTTGCAAAAGTTTTGAACACCTATTGAAAAATCGCAAGATGAGAATTGACATATCTCAATATAAGAATTGACAAATTGCGATATACGAATTGACAAATCCGAAAATTCGGATTTGCAAATCGCGATATAAAAACAGACAAAATCATGATATTAGAATAGGCAAATCGGAACAGTGAGTCAATTTTGCTCGGACGGCAGGCTCTTTTTCTTCCGCTGCGGCAAACTCGCGCAGGCAAACAGCGTGCCCGTCTTTTGGCGGACGGCGTAATTGACGACGTAGACGACGGCGAATATGGCAATGCCTATCCCCAAGATCATCCACATTTTGCCCTCTCCCACAGTGTTGCCGAACGCGTCCATTTGCATGGAAAAGTTCTGCATCAAATTCTGTCTCACTGTCTCCGCCGCGGCGGCGGGAATGTCGCGGACGACGCCTTCGAGCGCGCCTCGCATGAAGATATTGCGCAAAATGCCCGCGCTGTACGAGGACGGAATGAGCGCGACGAAATATTGTATGGCTTTGGGGAACACGGAGACGGGCATGTACGCGCCTATGAAAAACCCTATCGCGGCGCTGAGTATGCCGCTTGCGCCGCCGTGCGCGGACTGCGTGCGGATAAACATGCACACGACCGTCGTAAACAGGCTTGAACACAGCACGGATATCAACAATATGCCTATCAGCTTGCCCACGTCCGCGGCGCTCATATACCACCCCGCGATCGCGATATACACAAGGGACAGCGCGCACACTATCCCCACGATCACAAGCGTGATGACAAAATTGACGATGAGATAGCTTACGCTGAGCAAGCGGCGGTCTATGGGAGATGTCAGCATGTCGCCGAGCGCCCCGCTCTCCCTGTCCGCGATCATGATATACTGCGCGCAAAATGAGACGGTGACGCAGGACGTGCCAAGCGCGCCCGCGAGCATCCAGCCGTCTATGAAGGCGTGCACGGCGTCGTCGCCGACTTTGAGCCCGTCAAGCGCCGCCATCACGGAGTCATACTGAATATTGCCCAAAAACATGAGATAGAGGAATATTATGATGATAGGGGAAAGCAGGGACAAGAACACCGCCATCTTGTCCGAAAGATAGAGTTTTAGCCCGCGGCGCACAAGATTTCCAAGCAGATTCATCTTTCCCCTCCCGATATCCTCTTGCCCGTAACGGACAAAAACACGTCGTCCATATTTCCCTTGACGATCTCGAAATCGCGCAAGACATCCCCGTTGTCAAAGACGAATTTTTTCGCCGCGTCCGCGTCCCGAACGGGAAGTTTGTAAAAGCCCGAGACGTACTCGAAACCGTAGCGCTCAAACCGCGCGTCCAAATCGGCGGAGCGCTCGGCATGCACGCGTATGAAGTCCGAGCTGTACTCGTTTTTGAGTTGCACGGGCGTGCCCTCCGCGACGATAGCGCCCTCGTCGAGGATGACCACTCTGTCCGCGTCCTCCGCCTCTTCCATATAGTGCGTGGTGAGAAAGACTGTCAGCCCCGTCTCCTTGCGAAGTTTGTGGATAAGCCCCCAGACAGTCCTGCGCGTTTGCGGATCCAGCCCCGTCGTAGGCTCGTCCAAAAAGAGCACGCGCGGGTCGTTGAGCAATCCCCTTGCGACGTCCGCTCTTCTGCGCTGTCCGCCGCTGAGCTTTCCGTAAGCCCTGTTGAAGAAGTCCCCGAGGCCGAGGAACTCGCAAAGCTCGGACAGCCTCTTCTTTTTGGCGTCCCCGCGAAGTCCGTAAAACGCCGCCCTTGTGGACAGGTTTTCCTTCACGCTCAGCCTCTTGTCCAAAACCGAACCTTGAAACACCACGCCTATGCGCTTGCGTACCTCGTCGGGTCGGCTTTTCAAGTCGAAGCCGCAAATTTTCACCTCGCCCTCGTCCATGGGCAACAGAGTGCAAAGTATGTTGATCGTGGTGGATTTGCCCGCGCCGTTTTCCCCCAAAAAGGCGAACAGACTCCCCTCTTCCACAAGGAAGTCTATGCCTTTTACGGCCTCCACGTCGCCGTATGATTTTTTAAGTCCTTTTACGCTGATCGCTTCGTTCATATCTTTCCGAAAAGGTCCGTATTTGCAAAGACGGCGCTTTCGCGGCGCGCCCTAAGACAATTTGCCAATTTGTGAGCGCTTCGGCGTATGCCGCATCTTTGACCTTTTCATTGTATACTCCCCGCAAAACTCCGTCAAGTTTTGAGATCAAAATACGGCGCGGAGAAAAACCCTTGCGCTTTTTGCGCTTGTATGAGGCGATCTCGCGCAGCAGAACACGCGAAGAGGAAACTGAAAATGCAACGCCCCGCGGAAATCCGCGAGGCGTTTTACCTATTTGCGGGAAACGACTTCGCCGTCCGTCGGCGACACGAGCGCCGCCCAATAGTCCACTCCTTCCCCGATAAACGAGACATAATAGTAATAGGTCTTGCGGTCACCCGTGATCAGTTTGAGATATATCTCGCGCTCGGGCTTGCCGTCCGCGGCTTCCTTTTCCAGTCTGTCCTTGAACGCGTCTTTTGCGATGTTTATGGCGTCGTCCGCGCTGAGGCAGTCTGTCAGTACGTTTGCAAGAGGGATCTCGCATGAGGTTTCCCCTGCGTTGAGGCAAATGGAAGTCGGAGCGAAATCCAAAGTCACGATCGCATTGTACTCGCCGTGCGAGGGCTTTTCAAGCGTGCCGGACAAGCTCTTGTCCTCCGCTTTGAGTTCGTAGGCTATCGCGTCATATTCCCCGCTTTTTAAGGGGACGACAGTAAGCTGAACGAAGTCCGTCACGTCCGTCGCCTTGCCGTCGGCGATGAATTGCTTTTCCCGCCTGCCGAATTCCACCGTAGCGGAAAAATTTTCGTTTTCGCCTGCATAAAAGGAGAGCGTTTCGCGGCATATGTTGGACTTGGGCTCGGTCTCGTCCTGCCGATTGCACGCCGCAAGAAGCGGGAGCGTTGCCACAATCAAGATCGCCAAAAGGCTGAAAAGCAGTTTCTTTTTCATGTCAAAAGGATATGTTTGAACTCAGCCGAATATAACCTGCGCCCAAACAATTGCACTTTTTCGCGCGCTGTGTTATATTGTTTTATTATAATATGTCTATTATGCCGAATGACAAAACGGCTAAGCATTCTTCAAGAGGGTTGTATGGAGGATTCCGAAGCAGTGAAAGAGGACGTCCTGTCCGCCGAAAAAGAGGAAGAGGCTCCGAGAGCGCGCACAGATCCCGAGATCGGGCTGTCCTCGGAGGAGGTCGCCGCGCGCGTGAAGGAAGGAAAGGTCAACGGCGATCAGAACATCAAAACAAAATCCGTCGCGCAAATTTTGAGTGAAAACATATTCACGTTTTTCAATTTTGTCTTTATCCTGCTTGCGGTCATATTGTGCTTCGTTGTGGATTGGAAGGGCAACATTTTGAACGCCGTGGGACAATTCGGCTTTTTGTTGCTTGTGTTTTTCAACACGATCATAGGCATTTTTCAGGAGCTCAGGGCAAAGCGCACGATAGACAAGCTGTCTCTCATCTCCGCCCCCAAGGCGACGGTGATACGCGACAGACAAAAACTTGATATCGCGGTCTCCGAGATCGTGCTTGACGACGTGATGTTGTTTGAAGCGGGCAGTCAGATCTGCGCGGACGCCATAGTCACGGAAGGCAGTATAGAGGTCAACGAAAGCCTCATCACGGGCGAGGCGGACGCGGTTTTGAAGCAAAACGGAGACAAACTCATGTCGGGCTCGTTTGTGGTGGCGGGCAACGCGAAGGCGCAAGTCGAGCATGTCGGAATGGACAATTTTGCCTCAAAGATATCCGCGGGCGCGAAATACTTCAAAAAGCCCAACTCCGAGATATGGCGCTCCTTGATGTTTATCGTCAAGGTGATGGCGTTTGTGGTGGTCCCCGTAGGCACAGCGCTTTTTTTGGTGAAATACTTTTTGCAAAGCGGAAGCGAATTCAACGGCGGAAACATAACCCTGAACGAGTACGTCGTCACGACGATCGGCTCCGTTGTCGGCATGATTCCAAGCGGGCTTGTTGCGCTTGCCTCAACAGTGTTTTGCGTAAGCGTCATACGCCTTTCAAAGCACAAGACCCTTGCGCAGGATCTGTATTGCGTGGAGACTCTCGCCCGCGTGGACGTGCTCTGTCTTGACAAGACGGGCACTATCACCGAGGGCACAATGGACGTCAACGAGGTGCTTCCCTTGGGCGGACGCGGCGAGGACGAGTTGAAGCAAATCTTGAAGGACTTCACCTCTGCCTTAAAAGACGACAACGCCACCATAAACGCGATAAGGCTTTACACAAAATCTTTGGAAGTCTCCCGCGAGGCGACGGGCACCGTGCCCTTCTCCTCTCAGCGCAAGTGGAGCGGAGCGCGTTTCGACGGCGTGAGCTACGTGCTGGGCGCGCCCGAATTTGTGTTGCGGGACGCCCCCGACGACATCAAACAAAAAACCGCGGAAATGTCCGAAAAAGGCTTTCGCGTGATGCTTTTGGCAAGTTCAAATGCAAATTTCGGCGAAAACTCCCTGCCCGAGGGGCTTGAAGCCGTCGCGTTTGTGTTCATCACGGACACAATTCGCAAAGAGGCCCCCGACACCCTGCGCTTTTTCAAGGAACAAGGCGTGGAGGTCAAGATCATCTCGGGCGACAATCCCGCGACGGTGCGCGCGGTCGCAATGCGCGCGGGGCTTGAAGATTGCGACAACATCATTGACATGTCCACGCTCTCGACCGAGGAAGAGGTGCGGGAAGCGGCGGAAAAGTACACCATTTTCGGAAGAGTGCTTCCCGATCAAAAGCTGACGCTCGTCAATGCGCTGAAAGCGGCGGGTCATACGGTGGCAATGACGGGAGACGGCGTAAACGACGTGCTCGCGCTCAAATCCGCGGACTGCTCAATCGCCATGGCTTCGGGAAGCGACGCCGCAAAAAACGTAAGCTCGCTTGTGCTGATGGACAGCAACTTCGCCTCCATGCCCCGCGTGGTCGCCGAGGGCAGACGCTCCATCAACAACCTCGAGCGCAGCGCGGCGCTGTACGTGATGAAGACCCTTTACAACACCTTCATCGCGTTGCTGTTTTTGTTTGTGCCAAACGCGCTGCCCTTCGACCCGTCCAACCTGACCATAATCGGCGGAGTCACGATAGGCATGCCGTCCATAGTGCTCGCGCTTGAGCCAAACACCGACCGCGTGACGGGACACTTCTTGCCCAAGGTGTTGCGCAACGCCCTGCCCGGCGGCTTGACTGTCCTTCTGGGCGCGATCGCCGTGCTGATGTGTTGCAACCTGTTCGAGGGCAGTTTCCATCCCCCTCTCAACATGAATCAGATGTCCACGCTGTTCATCTTCATCATAGCCTTTGTGGGCTTCATGTTGCTTGCAAAGGTCAGCCTGCCCTTCACGTGGTTGCACTTTGCGACATACCTGCTGATGATCTTCATCTTTTTGGGCGTATACTTCATCCCCCTGCCCCACGACTTCTTCCTCGACCTCTTCAAACTCGACAACAACATCACGTGGGACATGGGCAAAGCCATTTTGTCAATTGCCGCGGTCCTGTTGCCCATCTATGTCGGAATGGTGTTTGCGATGCGCGCGGTGGCAAAGCGCCATTACGACTATTGGGAAGGCGTGTTCGAAAGGCTGGACAACTTCCTCAAAAAGAACAGGTCCCCTTGCGCTGAAAGGCGCAAAGCGAGCCAAACGCATTAAGCTCAGACCCGTGTAAAAACGCGTATTGAAACGCAAGCGTTTAAGACAACGATTTCGCATCAATACGCAAGCTGATGCAAAAACAAACTCGCGTAAGCGAGTCCGTAAAAAGCAATCGCGTATCAAACTGTTGTTGTAAATAGGCTTGTCGATTTGACGAGCCTTTGTTTTTTGCGCCCAAAACGGGTTCTCGGTCTTGTCAAGCAGATAGACGTAATTTGACAAGCTTTTGATTTTTGTCCAAAACAATCGGGGAAGACGTGAAAAACTAAGAAATTAAAATGCCGAAAAGTTTTGAAAACGATCGACAAATCATAGTATAAAACTAATCTCGTATTAAAATAAACAATTATCAAAACTCAAACGATTTGAAAAGCCGAAGTCCGATGACTTCGGCTTTCATTCATTTGGCCGAAGCCCGATGACTTCGGCTTTCGTACATGGTCAAGCGACAAGGTTTTGAGCGGAGAGCCTATTGCTCGGCGCCTGCGTCGCCTTCTGCTTCGTTCGGCGCGGCGTTTGCGTCGCACGCGATCTCTCTTGCGCTTTCCTCGACTCTGTTCGCTTCCTCGGCGTTGTCCTCGGAGCCGTCCGAGTTTGCGCCTTCCGCTTCGGAGTCGCCGTTTTCTGCTTCGTCCGCGGCTTCCGAGTGTTCCGCTTCGGATTTGTTTTCCGCATTGTCGCCCTCTTCGCCGTCCATAGGTTCTGTTTTGTCTGACGCGTCCGCTTGCGCGTCGAGCTCATCTTGGGCGTGACGAGCGGCAAGTTCCTCGCGCATCTGCTTCTTTGTCTTTTCATCTATCTTGTAAAACAGCATAAGGATCGAGCTTGCAAGCATGCATATCCCGGGCAGTAGGAAATAGATCGCCCACGCCTTGTTTTGCATGGCGTTTGTGACGTATGTCGAGACCTCCCCGCCCGCGTTGACTATGCCGAAATACTTGTCCGAACTGTAGCCGATCGCACCGATCAGCAGCAATCCCATGGACACGGACAGCGCGTTTGACAACTTGTTTGACATGGACAAGATGGCAAATTGCGTGCCCTCGGTCCGTTTGCCCGTTTTCCATTCCTGATAATCCACGATATCCGCGGTCATGACCATGGGCAGATAGCCGTTGGGCGCGAAGGATATGCCCATGAAGAATTGATATATCAAGATAGCGATTATCCCTCTGAACGCGGGACCTGCGAAAACGTACAGCAAAAAGGAGACGAAGCTGACAAAAAAGCCGTACAGCCCGAAGAGTATGAAATATCTCTTTTCTCCCAACTTCTTGTTGATCACGGGGTTGAGCACAATGAAGATCGCGCTTGATATCGCGGAGGTTATGCCAATCGCCCAACTGCATTGATCCCCTCTCAGCACGCCCATGCCAATGAAGGACAGGTCTATTCCGTCGCGTATGAGGATACAACTTGCCTGCACGGCAATGCCCATGCCGATATTCCTCGCAAAGCCCAACAGATAGGTGCCGAGCACGATCATGATCTGTTTGTTGTGTCTGAGCTCTCTGAACATCTCCTTGAAGGTCATGCCCGAAGAGGACGTCGAACGCACGGTCTCCTTGCACTTGAAGTACATAAACAGCTGAAAGCCCAGCCCTATCGCGGACATTACGCCCGCCGTCAGAAGATATTCGCGCCACGTGACGTCCCCGCTGCCCGTCAGCACGCACATGAAGGTGATAAACAGCCCCGACACCGCAAGCGCAAGGGATTTGAGGGTGTTTGCCATGCCCGCGGCGTTGTTTGTGTCGTTCGAGTTGTTCGAGACAAGGGACAGCATGCCCTGCGAGGGGATATCCGCCATCGTCATACTCACGTTCCAAAGGATGAGGATCAGCGTAATGTAGATATATTTGCCCACGTTTCCGCCCGTGGAGTTGCCAAACGGGATCGCAACAAAGGACAACATCGTAAACACCGCGAGAGGAAACGCGGACATGAGGATCCAAGGGCGCATCTTGCCCGATTTGAAGTGCGCTCGATCAATGAGATTGCCTATGATGATATCCGCAAAAATGCTTACGAATTTTGCGACGAGGATGATGACCGCCACCGCGATCAGATTGGCGTTTAAGATCTTGTTGAAAAACTCCGCCTGATAGCTGTTGACAAGCCCTATCGCAAGGTTGATGCCCATCACTCCAAGCGCATATACCCACATGTTGCCCGTAAGCCCGAAAAAGCGCTTCGGCTTTTTAATGAGTTCGGCGTCCGACATAACTCCCCCCAAACCGCATAAGATGGCTTTTGCCGCGCGGTATTTTTATTATACAATAATTCCTCCCGCATTTCAACGGTCAATTTGCACAAATCCGAGCAAAATGCGGTTTTTGAAAGAGGGAGATACGGCGTGCCCCCGACCTATCGACAATATCCGCTCCCGACCGAAAAAATCGCAAAAATTTTTATAAAGATTTTTCAGCGGTTCTTGACATTGAACTCATCAAAGACGTATAATATTTTTAACAATCAAAATACAAAAAGGAGAAACAAAAAATGATTGCAACATGGTTCAACAAACAAAGTAGACTGGTCCAAATCATCCTTCTTCTCATCCCGTTTGTCAACTGGGTCACAGAGATCCTCGTAAGATGGTCCGCATTCATCAAGACGAAGAATGCGCTTACCCTTGTGGCGGCGATCCTTGTCACCTTCTTTGGCTTGGTCATCGGCTGGGTGGACATCGTGTGGTGCCTGCTGTTCAAGCATCTCTGCCTCGCAAAGGCATAAGTCGAAACAGACAAAACCCAAAAATCGAAAAGAGCGTGCAAACGCTCTTTTTCTTATACAAAGAGCACGCAAGCGCTCTTTCCCTTATGCTCTGATTTTTCGGAAAACTCCGCTCTTTGGCGAGGCTTTATTTTTTCATTTTGAGGCGAGAGGTCTCGTAGGTCTTTGCAAGGCCGCCCTCCGAAGTTTCGCGATAGCTTGCGCTGATGTCCTTGCCCGTCAGATACATGGTTTTGACCACCGCGTCAAAGGATATCTGCCTCGAGCCCGCAAGGAAGTTGGCAAGAGACGCGATATTGATGGCGCGCATGGCGCAAACGGCGTTACGCTCTATGCACGGGATCTGCACAAGCCCTTCCACGGGGTCGCAGGTCAGCCCGAGATGATGCTCCATGGCGACCTCTGCGGCGTACTCGATCTGATCGAGATTCAGCCCCGCGATATGCGCCGCGGCAGCCGCCGCCATACTGCAAGCCGTTCCGCATTCCGCCTGACAGCCGCACTCAGCCCCGCTGATCGAGGCGTTTTGTTTGACTATATTGCCTATGATCCCCGCTACGGCGAGCGCGCGAACGACGCGCTCTTCGTCAAGGTCGTATTTGATTTGCTCGTATTTCAGCACGGCGGGCAATATCCCCGAAGCTCCGCACGTAGGCGCGGTGACTATGGTCTCTCCCGCCGCGTTTTGCTCGGACACGGCAAACGCGTACGCGCATACAAGCCTGTTTTCGCGGGTCTCGGGCTCCTCGTTTTCCCCCGCCTGATCGAACAGCGTCCTAGCCTTGCGCCGAGTGCCAAGTCCTCCCGGAAGCTCGCCCGTCGCGGACAGCCCCTCGTAGACAGAGCGTTGCATGACACGCCATATTCCTTTCAGATATTCCTTTATGTCCTCGCCCTCGAACTCGAAAGCGTACTCGTCAAGTCCGATGCCCTTTTGCTCGCAAAAGCTGCGTATCTCCTCGAAGCTGTCTTGCGGATACACGTCCTCGGGCTCCGCGGAGGGCATGCCCTCCATGCGCACCGCGCCGCCGCCCAAACTGACTGCCGTCCTTTGGGCGACCACGTTTCCGTCCTCGTCGAGGGCGCAAAACAGCATGGTGTTGGGATGAGGTTGTTTTGTGTCGCGATCGAACACGATCTCGGCGGGCTTTGTCAAGGTCTTTTTCAAAACGACGTCCGTGCCGTGCCCCTTGCCCGTGAGCGCAAGCGAGCCGAACAGCGTCACTCTGTATGCCGCCGCGTCGGGATATTCCCCCTCAAACATTTTCGCAAGCCTTTCGGGGCCTATGGTATGCGAGCTGGAAGGGCCTCTTCCTATCCTGTAAAGCTCACGCAAACTCTTCATATCGTCCTCCGCACAAATTATATCATACGCGCGCCCAAATACAATGCGTGAAAAAATATTTTATATTTTTTGTCAAACGCGCTCATAGAATTGCCAACGCCGAAAGAAATGTGCTATTATAACTTGAATTCAGACGCCGCGTCCTTGCGTTCGGCGGAGAAGAGGCTTTTATGATAAGACAGGATTTGAGAAACATAGCCATCATTGCGCACGTAGACCACGGTAAGACCACGCTTGTGGACGCCATGCTCAAACAATCGGGCACTTTCAGGGAAAATCAGCAGGTGGCGACTTGCGTCATGGACTCGGGCGACCTCGAAAGGGAAAGAGGCATCACCATCCTTGCAAAAAACACGTCCATACACTACGGGGACGTCAAGATCAACATCATAGACACCCCGGGGCACGCGGACTTTTCGGGAGAAGTCGAAAGAGTGCTGAAAATGGTCGCGGGCGTTGTCCTGCTTGTGGACGCCGCCGAGGGACCTATGCCCCAAACCCGCTTCGTCGTGGAAAAAGCGCTTGCGCTTGGGCTTAAGATCATCATCGTCGTCAACAAAATAGACAGACCCGACGCTCGGCTTGACGAGGTGGCGGACGAGGTTTTGGAATTGCTTTTGGACCTCGACGCTTCAGAGGAACAGCTTGACAGCCCAATCCTATACTGCTCGGGCAAGGCGGGCACGGCGACGCGCGATCCCCACGAAAAGGGAGTGGACCTCAAGCCCCTGTTCGACACAATCTTGGACTATATCCCCGCCCCCGAAGGGGACGAAAACGGGGACCTTCAACTTCTCGTTTCCGCGATAGATTACAACGACTATGTGGGCAGGATCGGCATAGGCAGGATAGAGCGCGGCAGAGTGGACGCCGCAAAGGAGATCGTCGTCTGCGACTATCACAGCGGCATCTCCCCCTTCAAGAGCAAGATCGCCAATCTCTTCCAGATAGAGGGGCTCAAGCGCGTGCCCGTGGAAAACGCGTACGTGGGCGACATTGTGTGCTTCAGCGGCATAGAGAATATCAACATCGGCAACACCATCTGCTCCCCCAACAAGATAGACCCCGTTCCCTTCGTCAAGATAGGCGAGCCCACCATCGAAATGAACTTTTGCGTGAACGACAGCCCCTTTGCGGGAAGAGAGGGGAAATACGTCACGTCGAGGCATCTTAGGGAAAGGCTGTTCAGAGAGCTTTTGAAGGACGTCTCGTTGCGGGTCTACCAGACTGAATCGCCGGACGCATTCAAGGTCTGCGGCAGAGGGGAAATGCACCTTTCCATCCTCATCGAAACCATGCGCCGCGAGGGCTACGAGTTTGGCGTGGGCACTCCGAAGGTCATCTTCAAGGAGATAGACGGCGCAAAATGCGAGCCTATGGAGAGGCTTTTCATCGACGTCCCGTCCGAGTGCGTCGGCTCCGTGATGGAGCGCATGGGCGTCAGGAAGGGCGAACTTGTCACAATGGACCCCATAGGAAGCAGGATACGTATGGAATTCAAGATCCCCGCCCGCGGGCTGTTCGGCTTCAAAAACGAGTTTTTGACGGACACAAAGGGCGAGGGCGTGATGAATCAGCTTTTCGACGGCTACGCCCCCTACAAAGGGCCCATTCCCCGCAGATACACGGGCTCGCTCGTCGCGTTTGAAACGGGCGAAGCGACCACCTACGGGCTGTTCAACGCGCAGGAAAGAGGTCAACTTTTCATCACCCCGCAGACCATGGTCTACGAGGGCATGGTCGTGGGCGTGTCTCCCAAGAGCGACGACATCCGCGTGAACGTGTGCAAACGCAAACACGTCTCGAACATGCGCGCCGCAGGCTCGGACGAGGCGCTGAGACTGAACACCCCGCGCATTTTGAGCCTTGAAGAGTCACTTGAGTTTTTGAACGACGACGAAATGTTGGAAGTCACACCCAAAAACATCCGCATCCGCAAGGTCATCCTCTCGGGCGAACAGCGCCTGAAACTCGCCTACGGCAAAAAAGCCGAGTGACCTAGGCCAGCGGACAACGCCTCTCATCACACTTGTTTTGATGAAAAACGTATTGCGAACAGCGCGTATCCTACAAACAACCGACTAGCAAATTGCGCATATTTGCGAACAAACGCTTTGCACATCATGTGTATTTTGAGGGAAAACGCCTCGTAAATCTCTTCTCACAGCAGGGAACGAGTTGCAAAGCGCATAGGTCAATTGCCAAAACGAAAAGACGGCAAATCGCCGTCTTTTTTCAATTTGATTTTTTGGATATCCGTTTTCGTTCGAATATATCTTTCCACTAGAACATATTGCCGCCGGGGCACAAGTTCAGCTCGGATACATATTTGCAGGGACAAAATTCCGCTTGGATATGCCTTTCCTTTTCAAAGAGGACGCGCCCGCCGCTTACTCCTCATCCTCCTCGACATCCACCTCGGACAGATAGGCAAAGTCGTTGGGCCTTGCCGCGCGACAGATCGCAAGAGCGGTCGCCTGCACCGCCGCGCATTGCAGCAGAGCGAAGTTGATCACGGGCTTTTTGCACGTGGACAGGCAAAACATGGTGTCGCCGTCATAGTCGGTGTGCACGGGGCGTATCGCGCGGGCAAGCCCGTTGTGCGAGACGCTTGCCAACTTGTTTACGCCGACCTTGTCCAGCTTTGCGTCCGTGAGGATACAGCCGATCGTCGTGTTTGTGCCGAACAGCAGCTTTGCAAATTCGCCGTACGCGAGGCATTTTTCGGTGTTGATGAAACTTCCGTCCTTTCCTCTCGCGCCCGCGAGGATCTCCCCCGAATCGGGATCCACGATATCCCCAAGCGCGTTGACCGCGACGATCGCGGTCACATTCAGCCCCGCGACCTTCACTGTGGCGGCGCCTATGCCGCTTTTCGAGGCGTATTTCAAGCCGCGCAGTTTACCGACAGTCGCGCCCTTCCCCGCGCCTATTTCGCCGAAACTTGGGGTTTTTGTGGCGTTTTCGCATGCCTTAAACCCGTATTCCGCGGTTGGGAAGTGATATTCCTTGTGGTTTAGGTCGAAGATGACCGCGCCCGAAACAATGGGGACGATCTTCCCCGCGGTCTTAAATCCGCACCCCTCTTTTTTCAGCCAATCCATCACGCCGACTGTGGAGGCAAGCCCATAGGCGGAGCCTCCCGAAAGCACGACGGCGTTGACCATATCCATCATCTTTTCGGGGCGAAGCAGATCCGTCTCGCGCGTGCCGGGAGCCCCTCCGCGGCAATCGCACCCGCCGAGCGCGCCTCTTTTTGAAATGATCGCGGTGACGCCTGTGAAGTCGTCGTTGAAGTGTCCCACTTCAAACCCGCGCGGCAAGACGATCTTTGCGTCACCACACATACTCGTCGTCATGGTTTTCCTCCTCGTTCATAATTTCGTATATCGTGGTTTGATGATACATGACAAAGCGGTCGAAAAATTCGGCTATATCCTCCCGCACCTGCTCGCAACAGCGGTCGTACGCCACCTCATGCCGCGCGCCCTCATAGAGGTGCAGTTCGCTTTGTATGCCCACGGATCTGTACATATCGTCCAGCCTCTTGACGCCCTTTCCGTATTCCCCGAGCGGGTCGCCGTCCCCGCTGAAAATGCCTATCGCGGTCATGGGATTGAGCCGTCCAAGCGCCCGCTTGGAATACAGCTTTGAGGTGTTGCGCATCATGCTGTAATAAAAATTGACGCTCATGGGCACATGGACAAGGGGATCGTCGTCAAACTCCGCCCTGCGTTCGGGGACGCTGTTGAGCCAAAGATTTTTGCCCTCTTCGCCGTCGTAGCGGTACATCTTCGCGCCCATCTTTTCCACAAATTTGGGGCGCCAATTCGGCGCGAACAGCTTCAGCGGAGCGATCAGCGCCGCCCCCGCCGAAAAGCGGGACTTCATATGTCCGCTGCCCGTCAGCGCGATCGCCTTGATGTCAGTGCCCGCCTGCGCGAAAGCCTGCGCGAGGAAACTGCCGTAGCTGTGCCCAAGCATGAAGATGGGAAGCTCATATTGACCTTTCAGCCACTCCCTGAAAAACAGCTCGTCGTGCAGCGTTTTGACAAAGACGTCGCCGTAATGCTTGCCGAGGTTTTCGGGCTTTTCCGTCCTGCCGTGCGCGCGGTGATCGTCCGCAAACACGATATAGCCCCGCCCGTTGAAAAACTCCGCAAGCTCGTCGTAGCGGCGCGCATACTCGCCCATGCCGTGCACAAGCTGTATCACGCCCTTCAGAGCGGCAACGTCGTCCCAGAGCGTGACGTAAATGTCTGTATCGTCATAGCTTTTCAGCCAAAATTCTCGCATATATCCACCTTAAAATCAGTATATCGCAAAAACGCCCGCATTACAAGAAGATTTGCGCACCATTTTGCAAAACGCAAAAATTGCGCCCCACTCGCTTTCAAAACGGGACGCGGTTTCGGATTGACAAAATCCGCTTAGCGCGCTATATTTGGTTTATGAAAGTTGCGATAGTCTTGAATTGCGGCTCGCCGATAAAGCGAAAGATCGCCGCGGACAAAATCATCTGTTGCGACGGCGGATATCTGCTTTGCGACGGCAAATGCGACATCCTGCTCGGCGATTTCGATTCGCTGTCCATGCCGCGCGACTTCGACGGGATCGTCGTCAAGCACGATTCGGTCAAAAACGCGAGCGACGGGGAACTTGCCGTCCGCTATGCCCACGACGCACTGCACGCGGACGAGCTTGTGTTTTACGGCGTTTCGGGCGGGCGGCTTGACCATATGCTCTGCAACCTCGCCGTCATGCGCCTGTCCGAGGACCTCGGCATGCCCGCGACCGCGGAGGACAACGGGCTTGACATGTATGTCGTGCGCGGCAGGCGGCATATCCCCTCTGAAAAAGGGGAGATCGTCTCCATCCTTCCTCTCGGCGGTGAGGCGGTCGTCACCTGTTCGGACAACCTCTTCTATCCCCTGAAAAAGCTGAGGCTCACCCCCTCTGACTCCCGCGGGCTGTCCAACGTCTCGCTGGGCGGCGACATAACCGTGGATTGCGAGGAGGGCACCGTCGTCGTGCTCAGATATTTGAAGTGAGATTTGTTTTCGCAACAAAAAATCAAAAAAATTTTTTCACTTTCCCCAATAAATCGCGCGCGGAGTTTGTATATAAGGTGAAAACGCTTTTGAAAATCAATTGTGATATAAACTTTCTCATCTTTCGCAAATACAGTCGCGCATGCGGCTGTTTTTGTTTGCGGCAATTTATGTGTGCAAGCGCAACGCCTCAGAAAAAAGTTCATATGCAAAGTCCGATTTTTCAGAACCGACAAAATCATCGGGACAATGCATATGAACCGCGCATATCCGCCATATGCGCCGCCGCAAAGCGTCGCTTGTTTGACAATTTGCATACGGCGCTCGGCTTTTTCTTCGGGATATGTTTCAGATTATCTTTCCGTTTTCCAATGTAAGCGTTCCGTTTGTGCAATTGATCGTGAAGGTAGTCATATATCCATTCCACCATTCAATTTCCTTGAACTGATCTGTTGTGCCTTTGTAATTTAACACTTTCACAGTGTAAAAAGCCGAAAGATCAATCCTCTCCACACTGACGGGGATATCAATAGACGTGATATTACAGCCTGCAAAAGCCTGATAGCCTATCTCCTTCACATAGTCGGGGATGACGAAGCCCTTGCACGCCCAATACAACTTGCCTGTGGCTGTCTCAATAAGGCAGTTGTTTTTGACATGGAAGTACGGATTGCCTTCCTCCACTTCTATCTTTTCAATGCTGTCGGAAAAGTGTAAATCATAGTTGCCGAAACGTTTCATCGTTTTGGGAAATTTTACGCTCTTAAATGGATTGCTGAACAAATGAAAGGTATCCAAGGAAGCCGGATCGCCATAGTCATAATAGTCAATACAAGTCGCGGTAACCTCTTCGACGGGATGTCCGTCGATATAGGACGGGATGACAAAATTTGCGTCCTTCAATAAGTCATAGCAATATCCGAAAACCGCTATTGCGTCCGTATCGTTGCCCTCATCGTCTTTGATAAAAGCATATTTGAATCCGGGCTTGTCCACAAGTTTTGCATATACATAACCTTCCTCGCGCGTGAAGTCCACATACCCCGTATACAAACCGCTTTCAATCATTTCGTCCATATCTTCGATAAACTCTTCATTATCTTCTACATTTAGGATGGAGTAGTACGCTTCTATATTGCCTTCAAGATCGGCACGGACTTCATATGTGTCATATGTGTCCGACTCAAATTCATACGTGTCATAGTCGAAGTATATATATTTCTCATTTTTGACTTCGTTTAGAGACGAGTAAATAAAATCATGCTTCTTCTTCGAGATCGCGCTTTCCTTCAACTCTGTCTTAAAGATGACGTCCTCGATATATCCCTCTACGGTCTCGAGATAAACCACATTGCCCTTGACCGTCTGATGAACGTCGAGATATGGATCGTCTCCGAATATTTCAGACTTATCAAACTCGGAAGCGGATTTTTCATCGGAAAAGTACAATACATAAAACTCTTGCGGCGCGTTCTCTCCATCCATATGATAGTATAAATCTAGCGCCACCTTTGCTCCCCATATATAGTCCGCCTTATAGCTGCTTGGATCGGCAACAGCTTCCAATATCAAACCGGCTTCCTCCGCGCTTTTCTCACTGACAAAACCGAGCCAATGATCGAGGAAGTCCTCGCTTATACACGCCTCGACAATTTCGTTGCCCGCCTTGTCCGCTCTTTTTCCGTCGTCGTTGCAAGCGACAAGACATGTGGCAAGCAACAACGCCATGCCTAGCGCCATCAAAATAAACAGCTTTTTAGAAATTTGTTTCATATAAACCTCCATTTTTTGCATTTTGGATATTTTACATCATAATGTGATGTAAGTCAACACATTTTGTGATGTAAACTCAAAAATATAAATATGGGAAACAGTTCAATCAAACAAAGCGTTGGCAAAAGACTGCGCGAAAGCAGAAGGCTTGTCGGCTACACCCAAGCGCAGGTGGCTGAAATGTTGCTTATGACTCAACAGCAATACAGTCGATTTGAAAATGGCATTTTCGAGCTGAATTACGACCAGATCGTATATCTTTGCAAGCTGTACGACATCTCGGCGGATTATCTGCTCGGACTAAAGCAAATTTGACTCTTGCGCGGGAAGAAAAAAAGGTTTAAGATTTAATCATCAATCCAAAAAGGAGATGTCTATGGAAACAAGAAAAAATCCCTACGTCGGGACAAAGACGGAAAAAAACCTTTGGGAAGCGTTTGCGGGCGAATCGCAGGCAAGAAACAAATACACCTACTTCGCGTCCGTGGCAAAAAAGGCGGGCTATGAGCAAATCGCCGAGCTGTTTTTGAAGACGGCGGACAACGAAAAGGAACACGCAAAACTGTGGTTCAAGGCGCTTGGGGAACTTGGCGATACGCAGGAAAACCTTCTGCACGCCGCCGAGGGCGAAAACGCCGAGTGGACGGATATGTACGAGCGTATGGCAAGAGAGGCGGACGAGGAGGGCTTCCACGAGCTGGCCGCGCAGTTCAGAGGGGTCGCCGCGATCGAAAAAGCCCACGAGGAAAGATATCGCGCTCTGCTGAAAAACGTTGAGACCAAACAGGTGTTTGAAAAGTGTGGCGTGAACGTGTGGGAGTGCCGCAACTGCGGACATATCGTCGTCGGCGTCGCCGCCCCCGAACGCTGCCCCGTGTGCAATCATCCGCAATCCTATTTCGAACTCAAAAAGGAGAACTATTGAGCGAGGCCTCAACAACTCAACCACATTCAAACGGGGAGTTTTCTCCCCGTTTTGTATGCCGTTTTGCGCTGTTCTACGCAAATTGCAAATAAATCAACATTTGTACGCCGTTTTGCACACGTCGGAAGCGGGATATATTCGTCCAACTTTTAGGCGATTTACGGGATTTTCTCCGCTGTTTCTCAACTCTTCTTATGGTCTGCGGGTTTTATGCCGTTTTGCGCTTGGTTTCGCCCGAAAACTCCCGCCTGCGTAGTTCTCGCCACTCTCATATCCCCTCTTCCGCATACGAGAATTCTCATATGCGCGGCTATGCAAACGACTTATCAAAATTTTGAATACGATTTTATACGCAACAAAGTTTTCGCATTCCGCCGCTTTGATTTTGTCGTCCGCCCAACTGTTCGACGTCGCCACGCGCTGTCGCGGCGAAAATTTCGGATGATGGTCTACTCCTCGATTTTTTGAAGATAGAAATCGGTATTTTTTCGGTTTGTTGCAAGAAACGAGAAAAAAATACGAATTATCTCTTGAAATCCTGACGACAATAATTTATCATATCAATAGTATAAACAATCAAACGGAGCGAATATGACAAAGGTATTTTTTTCTTCCACGATAACACCCGAAAAGGTGTTGGAACTTTACAAAGCGCTTGGCATTGAGCTGAAAGGCAAAGTCGCCGTCAAGGTGCACAGCGGCGAGGTGGGCAATCAAAACTTTCTGCGCCCCGCGTTCTGGAAGCCCGTTGTGGACTATGTGCACGGGACGATCACGGAGTGCAACACCGCCTACGAGGGCGAGCGCAACACCACGGCAAAGCACTTGAAAACCCTCGAAAAGCACGGCTGGAACGAGTTTTTCGACGTGGATCTGCTGGACGCGGAGGAAGATATGGAGCTGGATATCCCCGACGGAAAGGTGATCAAAAAGAATTTTGTGGGCAAACGGCTTGAAAACTACGACTCCTTGCTTGTGCTCTCCCACTTCAAGGGGCACCCCATGGGCGGGTACGGCGGCGCGCTGAAGCAGTTGTCCATCGGCATAGCCTCGTCGTACGGGAAGGCGTATATCCACGGCTCGGGCGATCCCGACGCGCTTTGGACGGGCGATCACAACTCCTTCCTCGAATCCATGGCGGACGCCGCGACGTCCGTGGTCAGATTTTTCAAGGGCAACGCCGCGTACATCAACGTGATGAAAAACATGTCCGTGGACTGCGATTGCTGCGCGGTGGCGGAGGATCCGTGTATGAAGGACATCGGCATACTCACCTCTCTCGACCCCGTGGCGATAGATCAGGCGTGCCTTGACCTCGTATACGCCGCAAAGGACGACCCCGGGCAAGCGCATCTGCTCGAGCGCATAGAAAGCCGCAACGGCGTGCATACGATAGAGGCGGCGGCAGCGCACGGCATAGGCTCGAGGGAATACGAACTTGTCCGCATATAACTCAAAATCGACAAGAAACTTATATGCGATCGGCATGATATCGGCGTAATATCAGCGTAACGATTGGCATGATATAGACATGTTATTTCAGATCAATATAGGAGTAATATTATGAGTATATAATCATAAATTTAGTTTAGCGCAAATTTGTCTCCTTTCGCGGGCTCTTCCCCTAAGAGCCCGCTTTTTTTTGCTCCGCAAAAACAAAAAACAAGCGCAAACGAAAAAGACAATAAAACTTAGAACGGCTTTTCCTTGCTCCGCGCAAGCGTTTGGGAGGTTTATATCGAATATCTCGCGCCTAAAATCCTGCTTTTCCGTTTTGCCCGAACTGCTCCGTCTCCTCAAAAGTTTGCAATTTCTATAAAATTTTCGCGCCTCATGTGCAAACGAAAAAACGCATAAACGCCGATTTTTTGTCCTCTCCGCATACGCAATCGAAAAAACTCCAAAGCGCCGACTTTTTGTGCGCTCCGCACATGCGGAGGAATGTCCCGACAGGTCGCGCGGCGCAACAATTTTGAATTTTTCCTTGCAATAAAACGAATCGACTATTATAATATCTTAGAAACATTGAAGAGGAAGAGATGGTCAAGTCGAAATTTTTGCACAACCTATACAGGATAGGCGTTCAGTTGACGCTGATAGGGGTCGTCACGGGCGTGGCGGTCGGCGTCATCGTGACCTTCTTCAACCTTGCCGCGGACTATATACTCGATTTCACGCAAAACGTTTACACCGACATACGCTCTCATCTTTACTTCATTCCGCTTTTGTTCGCCGTGCTTGCGCTCGCCGCGTTTTTGATGGCGGTGCTGGTCAAGCTGATGCCTATGCTCCGCTCAAACGGAGTCTCGCAAGTCGAGGCGGTCACAAGAGGGCTTGTGAATGTCAAGTGGTACAAAGCGCTCCCCTCCATGGTCGCCGCGGGGCTGATGATGACGTTTATGGGCGTCTCCTCGGGCATGGAAAAACCGAGCATGTTTATCGGCGGAATGTGCGGAGACGGCGTGGGCTCCTTGCTGGGGCTTTCGGACATGGACAAGCGCTATCAGATCACGGGCGGCGCGTGCGCGGGCGTTGCGGTCGCCACAAACGCGCCTTTGACGGGCGTCGTGTTCGTCTTGGAAGAGGCGCATCATCACGTCACTCCCGCCATTTTGATAGTCGCATTTGCCTCGGCGATCTCGAGCGTCATCACACGCAATCTGCTGTTAGGCGCGTTGGGGCTTGAAACGGCAAGTTCTTTTGTCAATTTCACTGTGGCAAATCCGCCAATGATCACCTATCTTTACGTCGCGTTTGCCGCGCTGATATGCGGGCTTTTCGGGATAGCGGTGTTCAAACTCGCCCGCCTTACGCGCAAGATGATGAGCAAAATGACCCACTTGGGCGGATTTTTGCGCATGTTGTTGCCCTTCGTTTTTGCGGGAGCGGCGGGGCTTGTCACCGTGTATGCAATGGGCGGAGGACACGCGCTTATCGAGGCGCTGGGCACAAACGGAGGCGCCCACCCGATGCGGCTTTTGTCCATCAACAACTCGGCGATTTGGGCGACGCTTGTGGTCATCATCGTGTTGCGCGTGGCGGGGCTTTGCCTCAACACAGGCTCGGATATGCCCGTGGGCATCTTCTTCCCGACCCTTGCGATTGGAGCCTGCCTCGGCGCGCTGTTGGCGAGGCTGTGCGTGCTGATGGGCATGAACCCCGCCTTTGCGGACCTCATCACACTCGTCGGGCTTGCGACTGTGTTTGCCACCATCATAAAAACTCCCTTCTCCGCGATTTTGATGGTCGTGGAATTCACGTGGCAAGCCACGGTACTTTTGCCCGTTGCGCTCGGCGTGTTCGTGGGCTATATCCTCAGCGAGGTATTCCGCCACGAGTCCCTGTACGAAGTGATGATGGAAGATCTGCTTCAAGACCTGTCCGCCCGCCGCGGTCACCACGAATTTTCCGCGACGATTCTGCCCGGCTCCGCCGCGCAAGGCAGACCGATACGCGAAGTGCTTTGGCCCGAAAATATGCGCATAAGCTCGTTGAAGAGGGAGGGCGAAACCATCGTCCCCACCGCGGACACGGTGCTGCTTGCGGACGACGTGTTGTACTTCGAAGGCGACGCCGAGGACGTAGCCGCGGTCGAACAGCGCGTGCACGAGATACTCTCTCCCGCGCATTTCAACAACGCAAAACACTTGAAAAACGAGGACGAACAAGAAACGCGGCAAGACGACGGCGACAACGCCGAAAACGACGGAGAATAAGCAAAATCGGCGTTTTACGCTTGCGTTTTGATGAGATAAACCATGAATTGCAAAATCACTTTGCTGAAAAATCCAAATCGCGACGAGATCATAGACGGCATATGTCCGTCCCTTTCAAGCGCGCTGAAAAAGGCGGGACATGAGGTTGAATTTGCGTATGCCGACGTGTTGTCCGACGGCTTCGAGGAGGAGCTTGTCCGCCTTGCGAGGACGTCGCATGCGGTGATCGTGGGCGATATCGCGGAGGAGAGGATAACCCCTGCCCTGAGCGGCGTAAAATCCGCGCTGAAACTTTATTGTGAGCTTCGCGCCTCAAGAGGCGTGACCATAGCGTCCGACTGCGCGGGCATTTATCAAGCGAGGCGGGGATACGAATGGACGGAGGAGTTCGGAAGAGCGGCGTTCGACACAGAACTGATAAGCGAGCTTGAGATAGAGCGTTGCGCGCGCGTTGCCTACGAACTTGCCGAGCGCGAGGGCAAACCCTTGACGCTTGCGGACAGGCGCGGGCTGTTGACATCCTCCCTTTGGCGCAAGATCGTAAGCGACATAAACGAGGACTACCCCTCCGTCCCCCTGAAAATGGCGGACGTGACGGACATCCTCTCGCGCAGAGAGCATGCCGATATCCTGCTGACAAGCGCGCTTTTAGGCGACATGCTTGCGGCAAGCCTTTTGGACGAGCCATCGAAGGCGTTTGTCGGGGACTCGCCGAGCGCGCTGTATATCCCCTCGCGCAAAGAGGACATCGCGCCCTTCATCTTAAAACATTCCTTCGACATCCCCCGCTGATTTTTCAAAGCGGAGTTTCCGAAAGCAATTCAAAGAGCGATTTGACAGCCTTTCCGAAAAAATCGACAGTCTTTCCGAGAGCGATTCGGCGGTATTTCCGAAAACAACTTGACGATCTTTCCGAAAACCCGATGGCAACAGCTCAGCCTATCTTCGCGCGGATCAAGCGTTCCACGTCCCCGACAGTGTGCAAATTTGCGATCTCGTCGTCGTCCACGATGACATTCCATTCGCTCTCCACGTTCATAAGCATTTCCACGACGTCCAAGCTGTCCGCGCCGAAGTCCTGCATTATGTCGCTGTCCGCCGTGATCTTTTCGGGCGCGACGCCAAGCTGTTCGTGAAGAATTTCCTTCAATTTTTCCAATATCATTTTATCCTCCTTGCGGGCAAAGCCCGATGAGATCAATTTATGGACGCGGGGTCCAGCTCGTATGCCACAACGCTCTGTTCCTCGTCACTGCAAACGCAAACTGTGTATCCGTCAAAGATTTCGTAGTGCTCGGTATGTACCGTGGGCGGGATCTCGCCGCTTATGCCGCTCAAGCCCTCGCCCGTAAATTTGAGATAGCTCTCCTTTGCCGTCCACTGCTTGAAGAAGGTCTCCTCGTCGGTCGCGTTCAGGAAGCGGAATTTGGACGGGTCTATCTTCCTGCGCTTTTCTATGTCTATGCCCACGGGGCGATCCGACATTGCGACTGCGCATACCCCGTGCGAATGGGAGAGGTTGAAGTGCACGCCCTCTACGTCAAGTTGCGGCTTTTTGTTCGGCTTGCGCAACACATTCGCTTCGGGCGGAAGGTCCCCTCCGACAAGTTGGCGATAGTGCTCATAGCAGACTTTGACAAGCGCGTCGCTGTCCGCGTTTCCCCTGACAAAAAACAAAACTATCATACGCCCCCTCTGCCGCGTCTGCCGTAAACGCTTATCAGGTTGTGATAAAAGTCCCTGTCCACTGTCGCCATCAGATGATACGGCAATCTGAACGTCCAATTTCCCTCGAGAGTGCCCGGGACGTTTATCCTCGCGTCGCCGCCATAGCCGAGCAGATCCTGAAAGGGCAAGACCAACAGACAGCTTGACGACATCATAAGAGTCTTTACAATTGCCTTTGTCGATCCGCAATTCGGGCCGCCCGCGCCCCAGCCCGCGCCTTGAAATCCGCAATATTCAAGCACATAGTCCCGCGTGCTGTCGCCAAGCTCATACAGCCAGCCGAGCAAGGTATTGTTGTCGTGCGTGCCCGAATACGCCACTGTGTTTGGCTCGTAGCGATACGGAATGTGCATGCTCGGCGTGCCGTCAAAGCCGAATTGAAAAACCCGCATCGTGGGGATACCCTCGGAAAGGATAAATTTTCTGCAATCCTCGTCCATATCTCCAAGGTCCTCCGCGATGAACAGCGCGTTTTTGTTGTCCTCGCGCATGAGGGAGAGGAGTTCCTCCCCGGGACCCTCTTCCAAGCGTCCGTTTGCCGCCGTCAGATAGTCGCAAACGGGAATTGCGTAATAGTTGTAAAACCCGCGGAAATGGTCCAGCACGAGCGCGTCGTACAGTCTGAGACAGTGACTTGTGCGCCTGCGCCACCAACGATATCCGTCCTTGCGCATGTTGTCGAAATCATACAGGACGTTGCCCAACACCTGCACTTCCTTTGAAAAAGCGGACGGCGGGACCCCCGCGATCGCGCGCGGGAACATGTTGTCGTCAAGTTGAAACAGCTCGGGACGCGCCCAGACGTCCGCGCTTTCGAGGGACAGATAAAAGGGCATGTCGCCGATGATGTCCACTCCGCGTTTGTTTATCTTTTTTTTCAGGATATCCCACTGCCTGAAAAACTCATACTGCTCGAAGATATAAAAGTCAACGTCATCCTTGTACTCCCACATGGCGGCTTCAAGCGCGTCGGGACGCCTGTATTTCAGCGGCTCCTCCCATCTCCACCAACAGGTCGAGCGGTCCGCCGCAAGCGCCATAAACAGCGCGTAGTCGAAAAGCCAATCCCCCTCTCTCCTCTCAAACTCGCGGATATCCTCGGATATCTCCTCGTTCAAGCGGCTGAACGCAAGGCGAAGGTATTTTTCCGAATTGAGCCTCGCAAAATCGTAATCCGCGCGATACGGCTCGCCAGCGTACTTGCACGCCGCCGCCTCGCTCTCGCTCAAAAGTCCCTGCTCTTTCAGCGCGGCGGGACAGACATAAAGGCGATTGCCCGCAAACGCGGAATGTCCGCCGTAGGGCGAATTGCCCGCCCCGGGAGCGGTCAAAGGCAGGATCTGCCACCAATGGAAGCCCATGTCCGAGATCAGCTCCGCAAACGCCTCCGCGTCCGAGGAAAAACAGCCTATGCCGTATTCCGAGGGCAGGGAGAAAATGCCGAGCGTCACTCCCGCCGATCTTGCAAATCCGCGAAATCCGCTCATGCTTCACCTGTTGACGTCATAGAGGTATTTGAGCCCTTTCAGCGCAAGTTCCCTGTCCACGACGTCAAAAAGCCCGGGCTCCGCGTCGCAGATGAGGCGGCTGAGCCCTCCCGTGGCAATAACGCGCGCGTTTTCAAAGCCTTTTTGTTGCTTAAATCTCCGCACCATTCCGTTGACCAATCCCGCAAAGCCGAACACAACGCCGCTCTGCATGCACTCGACCGTGTTTTTTCCTATCGCGCTTTTTGGGGTGGCAAGCTCTATCCTAGGCAGTTTTGCGGCGGACGAAGCGAGCGCGTCTGCGGCGGTCTTTATGCCGAGCGCTATCGCCCCTCCCGCAAAGAGGCCGTCCGCGGTGACGAGGTTGAAAGTCGTCGCCGAGCCGAAATCCACTTCCACAAGGGGTCCGCCGTAAAATCTGAACGCCGCGGCGGCGCCCACGATCCTGTCCGCTCCGAGCTGTTCGGGCTGTTCGTAGCCGAACGTCAGCCCCGTCTTGAGCGCGGCGGAGACGACCATAGGCTCTATGCCGATATAGTCCTTGCACATGTGCGCCACTGTGTAGTTGAGCTGAGGGACGACGGAGGACATGACCGCCGCGTGAATGTCGCAAAAATCCACGCCCTGCTGTTTCAAAAGGTCGTACAGCACCATGGCGTACTCGTCCGCCGTGCGCGAGAGCGCGGTGGATATGCGCCAATATGCGACGGCATTGTCGCCGTCAAACACGCCCCATTTGATGTTTGTGTTGCCTATGTCGATTGCAAGCAGCATAAAAAACCTCTTGATGCGATTTTAGTTAGTATAACACAATTGCGAGGGATTATCAAGCGCGCCTTGCTCGGCGAGGCAAAATCACCGCCGAACGATTTCTTTCCGCGGCTCAAACGCAAAAACAAACGCAAATATATGCTGTTACGCGACAGATATGCGCTCGCTCGTCCGCTTGCAAATGCAAAAAGGGCCTTGCCGAAGCAAGACCCTTGGTTTGAAAAATTCCGACTTACGCCGCTTGGGAATATTTGAAGGTCAAGACGATCTTCACGGAGTACGTCCCGCTTACGAAGTCCGCGGTCATTTTGGACACGTTGTTGCCCATGATCTCGATTTCCAATTTCAGATCGGAAATGGGCGCGTGGCCTGCCTCGAGGGCAAACACCTCGTCCACCTTGTCGTCGAGCACCTGCGCGGTCAGCTTGTTGCCGCCAAGCACGAAGCCGGGCTTAAAGCTGTCTATGGACAGCGAGATGGAGTTTGTGAACACTTCGGGCTTTTGCAGATCCTCGTCTATCGTAACCGTTGTGGAGGGAGATGCGCCCGACTCGACCTTGTTCAGTTTGAACTCCTCGCCCGACGCGTGATAGCCCTGCTCGGTTTGTGTGAAGGTCTTGTCGAGGCGGTATATTTCGCCCTCGAAGCCGCTTGCGGTCACCGAGATGGTCTGATTGATCTCGGAGGCGCTCAATGCCGCCTTAAACGCGTCCTCGAAGCGGACCGTGGCGTCCACCGAGCCTGCTCCGTCGATCGGATTGCATCCGACAAGCGCAAATATCGCCAATGCCGCAATGGCAAATGTCAAAAGTGCTTTTTTCATATTCTCTTCCCTCCCACAAATGCGAGCGCGATCAGCGAAGCCGCGGCGGCGAGCAGTTCAAACAGCGCCTTGATGGGTGCGTTTGCAATCTCTTTTGCGACTTCGATCACGCCGTCCGCGCCGCTGAGGATAGCGTTGTAGCTTTCAACAAGCGCCATCATATTTTGATAAAGTTTTTTGTCGTCCTCGTGGCCCTCGCCGTCGAGCTGAGCCAGATCCTCTTGCGTGAGTTCGGCGGTGGCGTCCGCGATCGCCTGCAGGATCTCGAAGTCCTCCGCCTTGAAGTTGGACACGTCGACCTCCGAGATGTCGATCAGTCTCAGCGCCTCTAGCGCGTCGACAAGCCTTTGCGAGGTGTATCCGTTTTGATCCCGCACTGTGACGGCGAAGGTTTTTTGCCCGGTCAAGTTGTCGTTTGCCTTGACGCTGACAGTGACGACGTACGCGCCGAGTTTGTCAAGCGCCGCCGTTTCCACGCCGTCCACTGTGACGGACAACTCGGCGAGCCAATCGCCCGAAGTTGCCGCAAGGGCGAGTTCTGCGCCCGACAGCACGGCTTCTATCCTGCCGTCCTGCTCAGTCGCTCCGCCCACGGACAGCGCGAGCTCGTCGGATATGTCGCGCACCGAGACTTTGAAAATTGCGTAATTGTTGTCGCTGTCCTCGCCCTTGAAGGTGACGGCGTAGTTTTTGTTGGTCCAATCGCCCGTGATGCGATATTCGCCGACATTGCTTTCCGCCGCGACGGACAGTATTACGCCAAGCGTATCCTGCCCAACGAGGTCGCCCGACGCGCGCCGCCAATCCGAATTTTCGAGGCTTGTCACGCTTACGGGGTCTCCGTCGTAGAGCTTTTGTTTGTTGAGGATCTGCACCACGACATTCACCGCGGTGATCTCAAACTCGCCGTATGTTTTTTCGCCGTCCTCGCTTTGAAAGGTGACGTCGTAGTTTTTGTTGTCCCAATCGCCCGTGATATGGTAGGTGTTGACGTTTTTGTCCGCCGCCTCGACAGACAGTCTGATATCGGGCGCGACCTTGCACAGATCGCCGACGACGACATAATCCGCGTCCTTCACGCTGTCAACGGAGGCGACATTGCCGTTGTACACTCTCGACTTGTTTTTGATGGTGACAGTTATCGCGCGTTTTTGCACCGAGAACACGGCGTAGGCGCCGTTTTCGTCCATAGTTTCGCCCTTTTCGTTGACGAAAGTGATGGCGTAGTTGCGATTTTCAAGTTCGGTGGCTTGCGCAATCATGTTGTAGTCGTTCGCCTCTGCGCTTGCCTGCAAGAGCCTGATGGTCAGAGAGAAGGACTGCTTGTCCGCATCTGCGATTTGGCCGTCCTTGACTTCCCACGACGCGTTTGAGGGGACGGGCGCGTCGCCGTCGTAGACCTTGGATTGATTTTTGACTGTGATCTTAAGCGGGCGCGGGCTGATGGTATACTCGCCGTAAACCTTTTCGCCGTCCTCGCTTTGGAAGGTGACGTCGTAGTTTTGGTTGTCCCAACTGCCCGTGATCTGATATGTCCCCGCCGAAGCGGCGCCATCCACTGTGAGGGTGACCCCGAGGTCGTCGTTTGGATACAGCGTGCCCTGTTTTACGCTCCAACTTTCGTCCTTTTTTGCGAGGACGGAGGGTGCGGCGCCGTCATATATCTTGCCCGTGTTTTTGATCGTCAAGGTCAGCTTTGCGGCTTTGATTTCCAGCGTGGCTTCCGCCGTGAAGGGATGCTCGAAGCCCTCGTGCGTGACTGTGACGGAGATCCTGTACAGCCCTTTTTGCGTGAACAAGAAGGGAGTTCCCTGTTGTTGTCCGTCGTAGGAGTAGGTCACCTTTGAGTCTTCGGGCTGTCCGCTGACCGCGACGCTGTGTTGTTGCGCGTCGTATGTGACCTCGTCGGAATCGAACTTGATGCCCGCAAATTCGGCGTAATTCAAGGTGTATTCGCCGTTTACGGGAGTGACCTGATAGTTGCCGAGAAGCGCCATATCCGCGTCCTGTTTTGTCTTGACGTAGATGGTGTATTTTGAGGGTTCCTTGTCCGAAGCGGCGTCCGTGGAGAGTTCGAACTGCGCTTTGAGCTGTTCGAGCTCGCTTGCGACCGCGCCGTCTATTTTGAGGGTCAAGGGTTGGAGGTCCTCGCCGTATGCGGAGTTTTTGTCCTCTGCGGTGACCGTGATGGGGCGCCGAGAGATGGAGAGTTGCAGTTCGCCCTCTTCCTCGACCTCGAACGCAAGCTCGTAGTTTGCGTTGTCGCCGCTTGCGGTCAGCACATAGTCTCCGACGTTTTTGGCGTTTTGGACAGTGGCGGACACAGTGAGCGCGTCTTGATCGAACAGCGCCCTTGACAGCGTATAGTCTTGTTGCGGCTTGAACGTGAGAGAGGTCACAACCGCGCCGTCATACACGCGGCTGAGCGCGCTCTTTTTGAAGGTGACTGTCAGTTTTGCGGGCGAAACTTCGTACAAGCCGAATGTATCCTCGCCGCTTTCGCCTTGGAAGGAGACGCCGTAGTTTTTGTTGTCCCAATCGCCCACGATATGGTACGTTTTTGCGTTTTTGTCCGCCGCCTCGACAGACAGCCTTATTGCGGGGTCCACCGCGCACAGCTCGCCGATGACACTGAAGTCGACGTCCTTTGCGCTGCCCGTGACCACGGTCGTGCCGTCGTATTCCTTTGATTTGTTGAGTATCTTGACAGTGATCCGGCGCTGAGTGACAGAAAGCGTTGCGCCGTTTTGGTCGATTTGGATGTCGTAGTGATCTTTGTCAGACCAATCCGCCGTAAGGCCGTACGCCTTGTGGTTGATATGGTCGCCGCCCTCCGCAAAGCTGACGTTTATGCCGGGGTCGAAGCCATCCGCGAAGCTGCCGTCCGTGATCTCGAAGCCCGTGCCCTGCGCGCTTGATACGACGGCTTCCGCGCCGCTGTAGACCTGCGATTGAGGCAAGAGGCGCACTTTGACCTCGCGTTTTGACACGCTGAAGCCGAAGATATGGCTGTTTGCGGGTTGATCGCCCTCCATCACGGGAGCGTCGCCCGAGGCATAGAACAGCACGTTTTCGCCCGACAATTTGACGAAGTAGTCCGCGATGTCCTTGACCTCGCCGACAAAAGCGTCGCCGTTTGCCTGCACAAACTCCGCGCTAAGCTCGACGCCTGCGAACATGGCGTAGGCGAGGGAGCCTTCCCCGACAAGCCGACTTGGGTCAAACGCCTTGCCCTCGAACTGCAATTTGCCGAGGACGTCCGTGACGAACAGAACCTTGAACTCTTGAGAGTGGTCGCAGCCGAACACCGTACATTCGAGCGTAGCGCTTGCGACGGGGTGATCCTTGGACGGCTTTTGCCCGTCCGTCAACGTCCACACGTAGGAGTGCGAAGCGTGCTCGAGCATCCACTGTCCGACGACGTCGGCTTCAAGCGTATTTGCGGTTGCGAGGTTGTGGCCTTTGCCCTTGTGCGAGGCGCCGTTTGTCTGTTCGTAGGAAACTTCCACAGAGGGCAAGGTCCAAGCCGCGCCGCCCTTTGCGACGTAGTTTTTGCCCGCTTGTATGGCAACGATCTTGCCGTCGCCGTAGACCCTTGCGGAAGTTGAGAATGTGGCGTAGTTGCAATCGTAGCCCGTCAAGCCGCCGTCCACGATGTCGCCCGAAAGGGTCGCGCCCGAAGCGACCTCAATTCTGCCCGAAGCGCCCGAGGTCTGGATCGCGCCCAAGAATTTGTGATTTGTGATCTTCAGCGTGCCGTCCACGATGAAGTTTGCGTTTGTGGGATATTTTGCGTCATGAAGTTGATCCGCTGTGGGATAGCTCTTGCCGCTCATTGCGGACTGCACGAGGCCGTCGTACACATAGAAGTCCGCGTTCAAGGTCAAGGTTGCGCCCTCGGCGACTTTGAATGTGGCGCCGGGCATCAGCTTGTAGGCGTAATTCATCTCATATTGCGCCTTGTTGCCCGCGAGGACAAGCTCGTAGTTGTAGGGGATGGAGAACGCGACTTTGCTTGTGTTGATGCCGAGGTCGAAGTTCATATATCCCGCGGTCGCGCCGCCCGTGACCGTGACGGTGGTTTTGCCCACGTCCTCGGTGTTGCTTCCGCCTGCGGGACGGAGATGCTTATCGTCATAGACGACATGCGCGTTTGCGCCCGACTTCAAGTTGATCAAAGTTGTGGTGCCCGACTTGCCGTCCACACTGCCCACATAGCTGATGAAGGGTTGATCGAGCGTGTGGATACTGCTCCAGAAATAGAGGCTTGCGTGGCCGAACAGCTCGCCGCCGTACTCGATGGTGTAGCCGCCCGCGCATTGGATGTTGACCATGGCGTAGCGCCTGAACGGAGTTTGGGACGGAGTCAGATTGAACAGATCCTGCGTGTTGTTGCCGCCCGCATAGTCGCAGATCAAAAACGGTTGCGTCAGCTTTCCGCCCGACTTTACGTCTATGGAGCCTGTGCCCGTGACCCTGCCGTACACGTCCATCAAGCCGCCCTTTGCGACTGTGACTGTGCCGTCGTTGACAAATTCGGAGTACGCGCCCGAGGTATGCCCTTGCGCGGATTGATCGGGATAGTGTATTACGCCGCCCACATAGAAGTTGCCTTCGACGGTGACTGAAACGCCCTCTATGCCGAACTTGTAGACGGGCTGTTTGTAGGAGCCGCTTGCCCAAGAAACGCGACTTCCCGCCGTCTTGTTTGTGCCCTCTTCCGTCCAACCGCCTTTGAGGTTGTAAGGTATGACGAAGTTGACCCCTTTGGGGACCTTCAGAGCCGTCTTCACTGTTACGTTGTCCACCGCAATGACGTTTTTGTCCTCGCCGATCTCCGCGGCGTCCAGAGCTTGTTGAATGTCCGCCGTTTTGTAGAACACGTCGTTGTGGCGCACGGCGTAGGTTCCCTGCTTTGCGACAATGGCGACAATCTGCACCTCTTTCGACTGCACGGAATAGGTCGCCGTATCGCCGTAGGCAAATATCCTCTTCTTCCCGTCGATTATCTCCTGCCAGCCATAGCAGAAATAGTCCGAACTCAAATTTGCTTTGAGCGTCACGCGCGCGCCTCGCGCTATGGGAGTGTCGAGCTTCGGAGTGCCGTCCTCTTGCAAAGATATCTCCTTGCCGTCCGCGGTGACCGAGACCGAACCGCCCGCGCTTGTATCCGTCCCCTCTTGGTCCGTCATGGAAAATTTGACGTTGGTTTCGGAAGGATAATAGCCGACGTTGCGGATGGTCATGCGCTCCCCGCCGAAGCCGTTCGCAGGTGTATATCCTGTTGAAACGGCGTAAACCGCATGCGCGATATATATGGTGGTCTCCTCCGCGTCCTCTTTGTCGTTGAAGGTTATGGAACAGCGATACCACTCGGAATCCGTCGTCTCTTGTATTGTGTAATTCAGGGAGGGTGTGACAGTGGTGGTAGCACTAAAGTATTCCTCCGGAACACTAAAGTATTCCGGCATCTTATATTTTGCATTTTGCGCTGCATATGCCGCATCTATCCACTCCTTATTGACTTCACCGGCATGATTATGCTGATTGTTGGCGGACAAACCGAATGCAATGTTTGTTGCTTTCGCTTTGTTGAAACCATAATAGGCGTGAAAGTCTTTTTTTTGACCACTACTTAATGTGCTGGAAGCCCAACTTGAAGCCGCCACCTGTGTGCCTACATTGTACGCCGCCCAACTGTTTTTTGTGCCGGTGCTCGTTCCTACCCCGTCGATTTGGAAGTCGAAGATCAACACGCCGTTGCCTTTGACGGTAAACCCGAGTTGCGAGATCTTTTGTTTGACCGCGCGCGCTCCCGAAATGCCCGAGGTGAACGCCATGCCGCCCTCTCCGCTTCTGTCCTGATCGTGATACCAAGCATAGGTTGCGTCCTGAATGACTTCTATGTCCGCGTCCGCGCTTGCAAGCACGTCTCTCAAGCCATGTTCTGTTTCTAAGTCAATGTTGAATGAAAAGGACAATTCTTTCTCTATTGTCGATTCATTAGGTTCCCCGTTAGATAATAGATATGCCGTGCCCAATTCGTTGGAAGAAGAATTGCTTTTCGTATAACTATACTCTGCTCCAAACCAGCCCGACACCGTGACCGTACAGCTTTGTTTCACTTCCACGGAAGTGCCGATTGTATCCCCCATTTTTTTCCATGTCACGTCCGCGGCAACTCCGTCCACTTTGACTTGGTAGTAGTTTTGATAATCCTCGAGCACAGTCTTTATGCGGATGGGGAGGGAGAATTTCCCATACGGAAGGGCAACTGTTTGGTTGTATTCCAACAAATGTTGGTCGTCCTCATTTCCGTTTTCCACATAAAACACTTTCGGCGTTGGCGCATATTCGCAGGTGATATCTTTTAAATCATAACCGGCGCATTGCCAAAAAATAGAGCCTGTATTGGCATGGTCATTTTGTGCTTGCCTTATTCCCGTGTTGGTGATTTTACAACCTGTCACGTAAACTTCGGCGGCTCCGCCGTAACTTGACAGTTGCTTCTTCCCGTCGGCAGATTGAATGTGCTTCGATAATATAGGGGATTTGACTTCTTCCCCGCTTATGGATGAAACGTAAGCTTTGGGAAATGAAATAAAGCAAAAAGAAATACCTTCGGGAAGAGGATATTCTTGATTGGGGGTAAGATAGGTCGCCGCCGCTTTGATTTGCTCTTCGGTGTCTTTATCCCCGTTCCAACCGCCGTTTCCGCCCTCTACAACGTATGTCGCCAAAACCTTATCATTGTAATCCATTTTAAGGTTGTGCTTTGTAAAATCATTATCCTCGCGCAGGCGGAAATTTTGAAAATATATGTCACATAGATATCTGTCGGTTTCATTTTTTGCCCCGTTTGCCCACACTACAATAGTATGTTGCCCATCTCCGTGGGTTTTCATTATATACTCCTGCGGAGTTGTATCTGCACCTTTATAATTTACTTTGCAACACTGTACGTTGTCGATATCTACCGTAAAATACGCATAAGTGTCTCTTGTGTAAGTTATCAAATATTCAAAAGAAAAATACTTTTCTCCTTCAATTGTAAATTTAAGAGACGGAGTCGTTTTGCTGTTTTTCTGCGCGACATATTTTTTCTGTTTGTCGTCGGTGGTGTCCTCAACCACCCACAGCTTGCCCGACGCATTGTCAGTCTCGCCCTCCGACGTGCCCACAACCAAGCCGTTGGATTGCTCGTTGTCGGTGTACGTGGTCGCCGCAAAGGACACTCCGTCTGTCCTAAGCGCCGCCGCAAGCGACAACGCAAGGATGACCGCCGCGAAGATCGCAATGATTGCCCTGCTTTTCAACGTTTTCATAAAAAAGACTCCTCTCTTTTCAAAAACTATTTTGCGCGATATGTTGCGCAATATCCGTGACGAAGCCAACATTTTGCCGCGGTTTTCGCCTGCATGCAAAAAGTTGATGAGCGCCGTCATCAACCTTTATAGTATCTTCAAAATTTGGCAAATGCAAACGAATTGCAAAAACAATTCGGTTTCTAAAGAAATCTTAAGAAATACGGGGGGGGGGTAAAACGAATACGCTCGTGCAAACGCCTTGAAATACGCCTCGGAAGCCTTTCTTCGCGGGAACGCCTCGAAAAAACGCTTCGGAAACTCCTTTTCGTGCAAACGCCTTGGAATACGCTTTAGAGGCCTCGCTTCGGGGACTCCGCTTTGTTGGAACGCTTCGTGCCAACGTCTCGAAAGCCCCGCTGTTTACGGCTCTGTTTTTACAGCTCTATCCTCGACGACAGCGCGCGCGAGAGCGTGCTTTCGTCCGCGTACTCGATGACGCTCCCCTCGGGAAGCCCCCGCGCAATACGCGTGCACTTCACGCCAAGCGGCTTGATGAGGCGGGCAAGATACATTGCCGTTGCCTCGCCCTCCACGTCGGGGTTGGTGGCGAGGATGACCTCTTCCACCCCGTCCAGCCTTTCAAGCAACTGCTTGATGCGAAGGTCGGACGGCCCGATATGCTCAAGCGGGGATATCACTCCCCCAAGCACATGGTAGACCCCCTTGAAGTCCTTCACGCGCTCGAAGGCGATGATGTCCTTCGGCTCCTTGACAACGCAAATCACATTTGCCTTGCGCTCGGCGCATATGTCGCAGATCTCGTTTTCGGTGTAATTGCCGCATATCTTGCAAAAATGCACCTCTCGCTTCACGCAACGTATCGCGTCGGCAAGCTCCTCCGCGTCCTCGTCCGAGCCGTTGAGTATGGCGTAGGCATAGCGCGCGGCGGTCTTTTCGCCCACAGAGGGCAACTTGCTGAGTTGTGCGATAAGCCTTGCAAGCGGCTCGATATACTTCATAGCTTAAAACATGCCTCCAAGGTTGCCCATCGTCCCCATGATCTGTTGCGTAAGGTCGTCCGCCTTTTTCAGCGCGTCGCTGAGCGCCGCAAGCACAAGATCCTCCAACATTTCCACGTCGTCGGGATCCACCGCCTCGGGCTTGATGCTGACCGCCACGGGAGATTTGTCCCCCGTCAACGTCACTTCCACCATGCCGCCAGCCGCTGTGCCCGTCACTTCTTCCTCAGCAAGTTTCTGCTGAGCCTCTTGCAAACGCCTCTGCATCGCCTGCGCCTGCTTGAGCGCCTGTTGCATGTTGCCGCCTCCGCCGAAGCCGCCGTATCCGTGTCCCATACACACCTCCTGATGATTTGTCGCCTTTTGACGATTTAAGTCGCCTTTTGACGATTTAAGTCGCCTTTTGACGATTTAAGTTGTATTTTGATTTGTTTTGATATATGCCGCTATATTTTGTTATATATTGATATATCCTACTGTTTTATGTCATATTATGTCATACATTGTCGCGACATGCCGTTTGCCGTCGTATTCTGTCGTATTAGATGACTTCATGTCGTTTTACGCATATTTCCGTTGATTTACGTCGATATTTTGCGTATTTTGTATGTTTACATATCTTCATGTCTGTTTACGTCGCTTCGTGTCGGCTTATGCCACTTCGTGTCGATTTATGCCGTCACACGTTGACTTATCTTGTCACATGTTGTCGATTTTTCGCACTGTTTGCCACTTTTCGGCGGATTTTGCCTTTACACCGCGTAGTTTTATGTCGTCATGTGTTGGCTTATGCCTATTCGTGTAGATTTATGCACCCTCATGTCGGGTTATGTCGATACATGTCGATTTACGCTGTCGCATGTGCAAATATTCTGTCACTCTTTGTCGAATTTGGTCACTTTATCTCCAAAAAGTCGCCAAGCTGCTCTTTCAGCACGGGGATCACCTGCTCCTTCGCGATCTGATATTCCTTTTTTATCACAAGCGCCCGCCCGCCCGCCTGCTCGGTCGAGGCAAACGCCGCCCTCAGCGCTTCCATAGCCCCCGGCGCTTCCAAAAGCCGCTCGGTGCCCCTGTCCGTCACGCTGAGCACAAACTCAGCGTCCGTCATGCTCATCCCCGCGTCGTTCAGCGCGCTGACAAGCAAGGTGTATTTGCGCTTGTTCAGTTCGGACGCCACATACACCCACACCTGTCTGGCGTCAAGGACAGGTGCGGCATTAAAACCCGATTTCCTCTGACTCGCCGCTCGCTCAAGCCGCGCGACGCGCTCCTCCAACGAGGGCTTGCCCCCTCCGAGGCTCGCCTGCACCACCGCCGCCTCAAACAGTATGCGGTGCTGTGAGGTGTAGCGCAACTCGCCCTCCAGCTTGCTCATGATCTTCAAAATGTCCATGCATCTCTCGGCGGGATATTTCGCCGCAAGCTCGCTTAGCCCCGCGTATATCCCCTCGGGAAGTCCCAAGATCGTCTTGGCGTCCTTGCACAGCTTGATATAAAGCACGTTGCGGAAAAGCGTGGCGATGTCCTGCGCCAAGATCGCAACGCTCTTGCCAAGGTCGCAAAGCTCCGCCACGTCCCGAAGCGCAGAGTCCGCGTCGCCGTCCGCGATCTCCTCCGCCAGCTTTTTCAGCCTCTTCGGGTCGGACGCGCCAAGCACCTCCAACACCCCGTCGTAGGTGATCTTGCCGTCACAATAGCTTACGCACATGTCCGCAAGCGACAGCGCGTCGCGCACGCTCCCGCCGCCCGCCGAGGCAATCAGTTGCAACGCCTCTTCCTCATACGCCACGCCGATGTCGTCAAAGATGAAACGCAGTCGCTTCGCAATCTGCTGTACGGGCACAAGGCGAAAATCAAACCGCAAACAACGCGAAAGTATCGTGGACGGGATCTTGTGTATCTCCGTCGTCGCAAGTATGAAGATCGCGTGCTGCGGAGGCTCTTCCAACGTCTTGAGCAGGGCGTTGAACGCCGCCGTGGACAACATGTGCACTTCGTCCACAATGTAGACCTTGTATTTGCCTATCGTGGGCGGAAAGCCTATCTTGTCCGTCAGCTCCCTGATCTGCTCCACCGAGTTGTTGGACGCCGCGTCTATCTCCAAAATGTCGAAATTGCCGCTCCGCGACAGCTCCTTGCAGTTTTCGCACTCGCCGCAAGGGGAGCCGTCCACGGGATGCAAACAGTTGACCGCGCGCGCAAATATCTTCGCCACAGACGTCTTGCCCGTGCCGCGCGTCCCCGTGAAAATGTACGCGTGCCCCACGCTGCCCATCGCAAGCTGATTTTTGAGCGTGCGTACGATATGGTCCTGCCCGATCACGCCGTCAAACGTGTCGGGACGATATCTGCGATAAAGTGATGTGTATGCCATAAATTGTATTATATCCCAATTGCGCGTTTATGGCAAGCGTAATTTGTCCGACTCTTTCCGTCGCTCCCTCGCTTTTTATGACGTTCTCAACCCTTTTCCGCTCTCAATGCAAACTTCCTCCGCGTTTCCCGCGCGCAAATCCTCATATCGCTTTCATCAGCGCACGCCTGCAAAGCGCAAGCTGAACAAGTTGATATCTCACCGACGCCGCCGCCGTCGCCACCGTGCCCTCCAAACGGATGTTTCCAACAAGCGCCTGCGCCGTGATGATGGCAAGTTTGACCTGCGTGATCTCCTCCCCGTTTTTCAGTGATACAGCCGAATAGAATGTCGATTTTATGTCCTCGAGACGAGAGGCAAGCACGTCTCTGTCCACCGCCGCGTCCTGCTGTGACCGCTCTCCCGAATTCAGCGCGTTGCCAAGCGCGTACAGCGCGTCGAACGCCACGCCGTAATACCCCAGTGCCTCCTTCACCGCGGGCTTCAGCTCTCCCGCCCACTTCAGCTTGGACGAGGGGATGTCTATCCGCTTGACATACGCGCCCTCCCCGAGCGCGGAAAGCACCGCGTTTGCCTCTTCGGACGAGGGATACACCGCGTAAAAAATCTCTATCTCGCCATCCTCGGAGTAGACATATCCCGCGCCGCCCTTCAGCCGCACGACGTCCGCGTAACTGCGCGCGATCTCCATGTCCGAATATCCCCCGACCGCGATGGCGTAGACGCTCTCATCCCCCTTCGCAAAGGAAAATACGCTCAAAAATCCCTTGCCCGACAGCAAAAAACACAGCCCCAACGTCAGCGCAAAACATAGGATTATCGCGCACACAGCAAACGCGTTTTGTCTTCGAGAGGATCTCATGCCAAAAGATATGCTTTCCCCGCCCCTTTTATGAAACTGCGCGCCGCCGTGAGGCCCCGCTATCCGCGCTCCGTAAACAGGCAGAACAACAGAAAAAGTGCAAAGGGTAGGCAAAACATAACGGGCATAGCAACGGACAAACACACAACAGGCAAAGCAACGGACAAAAACGCAACAGCAAAGCGTAGGGTTTTTGAAACATTCCCAAATATTTTCCTCATTCGACGTTGACTTTTCAAATCCCCGCTATCCGAAACTTCCCAAAAACTTGTTGACATTTCGGATTTTATTGTATAAATTCAAATTGCATGGATACGCTTGCCGTATAATGGCATGGACAAGGTTGGCGCGCGATATGGATACGCCGTACGATATAAATACGCCTGTATACATGGAAACGCCTCCGTTTGACCACGCTTGCGGCAATCCGACGGAAAGGCAAAGGAGCTTTTGATATGAAATTCGAATACAAGACCCAAAACACGTGCTCGCAGATCATCACTTTCGACATAGACGGCGACGTCGTGACCAACGTGCAATTTTACGGGGGTTGCAACGGCAACCTCAAAGCCATATCCAAACTTGTGGACGGCATGACCGTGGACGAGATCCAAAATAAGCTCGGCGGCGTACAATGCGGCAGGCGGGGGACGTCCTGCTCGGATCAGCTTGCGCGCGCCGTGCTTGCGGCAAAGGCGAAGGCGGACGAAGCAAAAGAAGGTTGACCAAAAGCCCGCGACATTTCCGCCAAAACTTGCCGCCGAAACGCAAACCAAACGTAGGCGTCGCGTCGCCCGACGGTATGACTTTGCCGTACGCGACAGTCAACGCTCTTTTCCTACGCGTATTAGGAAGTTTCCGCCAAAACTCGAACTTTTCACCAATTTGTCACCTAACCCGAACTTTTCAACCTAAATCAAAATTTCCGACCGAACCCGGCTCAATTAAACAAGGTTTTCTTCAAACAGTTGCAACATTCCCTATCAAATTCGGATATCCTTCACCCCGTCCCTCGGACGGGATCTTTTACAGCGCAACCACACACAAAAAGCCGTAGATGTTGAAGATAAGCGTGGGCAAAAACAAAAGCGCCATCCGAAGATTTTTCGTGAGAAATCTGACGAACAGAACGTAGGACATGGCAAGGCATATCGTGATGAAGATAAGCCCGCCGACTATGCTTTTCAGGTTGAAAAACACAAACACAAACAGCACAGCGGACAAGCCCAATATCCCGAAAAATATCATGGACGGGAAGATATGTCTGTGCTCGACGAGGCTGCCTATCGACAGGATGCAGGAGGCGTAACATATCGCCACAAACGCCGAAAACCACCCTCCCCTCACCACATAGGAAGGAAGCTGCAGCCGATAAAACCACGCGAGGCCGTCCCCGAAGCAATAGGAACACAGCCCCGCCACGATCAGCGTGCAAAAGACCCCTACCGCAAGCCCTATGATGCGCTTCAAGTGTTCCACTCAAAAATTATATTTGCCGCAAAGTTTTTCCATGCCAAGTCACACATTTTTTCGAGAAAGCGTAAGGTAATGTAGGAGCGATCCTAAAATTTTCGGAGGTACATACAATGAATTTCTTTACAAACGGTGGCACAAACGGATGCGGTTGCAACACCTGCGATCTCGTACTGCTTCTTCTCATCCTCAACAGCTGCGGCGGATGCGGCTGCGGCGGATCGGGCGGCGGATGCTCAATGAACAGCTGCGACATCATCTGGCTCATCCTCATCCTCTCCTGCCTTTGCAAATAAAGGTCGGACCTGTTGACGGGCTTAAGCCTCTTGCAATGCAAGGGGCTTTCGCTTTTTTCGCCGCGGGACGGCGGGACAAAGTGTGTTCAAACGTTTGACTTTGCCTGTGATTTTCTTTATCATTTTAGAAGAATTTTCTTTATGCGAGGTAAACATGGCTCAACTGACAATGGACAAACTCGTCGCGCTTGCAAAAAATCGCGGCTTTGTGTATCCGGGCAGCGAGATCTACGGCGGACTTTCAAATTCGTGGGACTACGGTCCTCTCGGCGCCGCCATGAAAAACAACATCAAGCAGGCTTGGTGGAAGAAGTTTGTGGTGGAAAATCCCTACAACGTGGGGCTGGACAGCGCCATTTTGATGAATCCCACGACGTGGCAGGCTTCGGGGCATCTCGGCGGCTTTTCGGATCCGCTGATGGATTGCAAAAATTGCAGATCCCGCCACCGCGCGGACGACCTCGTTGAGGACTATATGGCAAAACACGGCGAGGAAGAGAACATCGCGGGTTGGAGCAACGAACAGCTTGAACAGTACATTCGCGATCACAGCGTCCCCTGTCCCGTATGTGGCAAATCCGACTTCACGGGCGTGCGCAAGTTCAATCTGATGTTCAAGACCTTCATCGGCGTGACAGAGGACAGCACGTCCACGGTCTATCTCCGCCCCGAGACCGCGCAAGGCATCTTCGTAAACTTCAAAAACGTACAGCGCACCACTCGCAAGAGAGTGCCCTTCGGCATAGGACAAATCGGAAAGAGCTTCCGCAACGAGATCACCCCCGGCAACTTCATCTTCCGCATACGCGAATTCGAGCAAATGGAGCTGGAATTTTTCTGCAAGCCCGGCACCGACCTCGAATGGTTTGCATTTTGGAAGGACTTCTGCCACAAATGGCTCCTCGAGCTCGGCATGCGGGAGGAAAACCTCAAACTCCGCGACCATGACGCGCAGGAGCTTTGCTTCTACTCGAAGGCGACGACGGACTTCGAGTACAAATTCCCCTTCGGATGGGGCGAGCTGTGGGGCATAGCGGACCGCACCGACTACGACCTCAATCAACATATCAAGACAAGCGGCAAGGATCTGAGCTATGTGGATCCCGCGACAAACGAAAAGTACGTGCCCTACGTCATAGAGCCATCTCTCGGCGCGGACAGAGTGTTTTTGGCATTCCTCTGCGACGCCTACGACGAGGAGACGGTGGGCGAGGGCGACGTCAGAGTCGTGCTTCATCTGCACCCCGCGATCGCGCCCGTCAAGGTCGCCGTTTTGCCCTTGCAAAAACAGCTCAACGAAAAGGCGGAGGAGGTCTACTCCTCCCTGTTGAAGCGCTTTGCTTGCGACTTCGACGCCTCGGGCTCAATCGGCAAGCGCTACCGCAGACAGGACGAGATAGGCACACCCTATTGCGTGACCGTAGACTTCGACACTTTGGAGGACGGCTGTGTGACAGTGCGCGAGCGCGACACAATGGCGCAGATCCGCATCGCAATCGACGCCCTGCCAGCCTTCTTTGAGGAACGCTTCAAATATTGATTTTCAAATTCGAAAGCGCGGAGGAAGAGCTAGGCAACAAAATCGCATATCTTGCACGGAAGTCGGGACGTATCCCGACTTCTTTTTTCGTATCTCGCGTTGCCAACGATATGCCGAACGTCAAGATATCCCCTCTTCCGAAAATCCGTTTGCTCAAAGCGTTGCTTTCGCGAGGGGTTTGGATATATAATCAGCGTAGGTCAAGTCCAAATGGAATTCGGAGGGACATATGCCGTATTCGGTGTATCTGAAAAAGGGAGAGGAGCGCGATTTGCTTGACGGGCACAGCCGAGTTTACGCAAACGAGGTGGAGCGCATAGAGGGCAAGGACAAAAACGGGTCGCTTGCCACGGTATACACGCACGACGGGAGATTTATGGGCAAGGGATATATAAATCATCTGTCCAAAATTTTGGTACGCGTGTTTTTGCGCAAAGAGGACGAAACGGACGACAAACAGTTCTATTTGACCGCGCTGTCAAAAGCGGACGAGATGCGGAAGTCGCTCGGCTTTGACAACTGTTACAGATTGGTTTTTTCCGAAGCGGACGGGTTGCCCGCCCTGATCGTGGACAGATATGCGGACATACTTGTCGTGCAGTGCACGTCCCTCGGCATAGACCGCCGCAAAGCGCTGATCGCGGAGTGTTTGGTCGAGCTGTTCCACCCGAAGGGGATATACGAGCGGAGCGACGTGGCAATACGCGCAAAAGAGGGGCTGAGCGAGGCAAAAGGCGTGCTGTACGGCGAGGTACCCGACAGGGTTTTGACAGTGGAAAACAGCATAAAACTTTCCGTGGACGTGAAAAACGGACAAAAGACGGGCTACTTCCTTGATCAAAAGGAAAATCGCCTCACGGCGCGGAGGTTTTGCGCGGGCAAAGACGTGCTGGATTGCTTCTGCAATATAGGCGGCTTCTCCTTGAACGCCGCGACCTGCGCGCGCAATGTGACCGCGGTGGACATATCCCAAACCGCGCTTGAAAATGTGGTTCTAAACGCCTCGTTAAACGGCTTTGACAACATCGAGACCCTTCAAGGGGACGTGTTTGAAACGCTCAGGACAATGCGCGGCGAAGGGAGAAAATTCGGAACCGTCATCTTGGATCCTCCCGCGTTTTGCAAGAGCGCGGCGGAAGTCAAGGACGCCTATCGCGGCTACAAGGACATCAACATACTCGGCATGAAACTGGTTGAGCAAGGCGGATTTCTTGTCACCTGCTCATGCTCACAACACATGACCCTGACCCTCTTCGAGCGCATGCTTCAAGACGCCGCGCGCGAAAGCGGCAGGCGCGCAAGGCTTGTGCATTTGAGCTTTCAATCCCCCGATCATCCCTTCCTGCCCGCGGTCGAGGAGACGAGATATCTCAAATTCGCCGTGCTTGCGCTGGACTGATACGCGGACAAATTTCACATGAAAAAAGGGACTTTGAAAGTCCCTTTTTTGGTTTTGTTTGCCTTGGCAACTTAGGAATGTAGCCGTTTTATGAAGGCGTCGTTGATCACAAGCGCCGTGGCGGGAGTGAGATCCGAGGTGTTTTTGTAGGCGTACAATTTGATTTCCATTGTCTTCAATATCTCGACTGCGATATCCGACTCCGCGTTTCCGACCGACTTCAGATCCTTGGAATATATCGAGAATATCCTGTCATCCTCCAAGGAAAGATCCGTATAGGTGGGCTCGTCAAGGATGCCCTGCGACACCGAAACTCCAAAGACCGAGAAGCCCAAGTTGAACCATTTCTCCCCGCCGTAATCGTACAACCCCTGCTTAAACGCGGGGTTTTCTCTGCACATGGCGCCCGCGAAAACGGATATGATCTGGTTGTAAGTATCGCTGCCCGTGTCTATGAAGTCTATGTTTTCGTTGACGTTCTTCCAATTGTAGATATCCAAAAAGCCCGTTTGCTTGAAGGTGAGGTTGTGGCCTTTGCTTGCGATATTTTCAAGGAAGAAGCGAGCGTTTGCTTCGGGATCGCCTTTGACAAATCTGCACTCCTTGTCGTCGGTTATGGTGTAGCGCTCGTAGGCGAGAGAGACTGTCGGGCCCAAAACGTTTGCAAACGCGCAATTGTTTGCGGTGATCCTGACATAGCTCAGTTCGAAGATATCGTCCTTGGGGCCGTCCTCTATCCTCGCGTAAGAGTAAATCCCGACGTTTGAAATGTTGCGCATCACAACGCCGTCAAGCGTGAAGTCAGAGTCGTCGGGACGTATGCCGTTGTTTCCGTTTTCAAGCACGGTGTACTCCACGAGGACATTCAAGATCCTCGCCTTGACGCCTCCCATACATCCTATCCTCAATGGATATCCCTTGAGTTTGTTGGACGCGCTGAGTTGTTCGCCCTCGTCAAGTTCGTTCGCCCTGATGGTGACGTTGCTGACCGTGACGTTGCTGCGCTGAACGAAAACAAGACAATTCTTCCAATTGGAGCTCTTGCTGTTCTGCTGTTTGGTCGCGGAGATCTTATGGTCGTTGCCATACAGATCGCCGTTGAGCACGAAGCAGGTGTCCAAATCGACGTTGGCGTAATTTTTGGGGAACTCTATATCATTTGCAAGCACGATCGCGTAGGTCTTTTTGCTGTATTCCGAATTTTGCACTTCGTACGTGACGCCTTCTGCCGTCGTGGTCGTGAAGACCTTTTCAACGGGCATCACATTGTCCGCGGCTTTGGCGTATGCCTCCTGCATATCGCACGCGCGCGAAAGCGCCTCGCCCGTGGAGACTTCCACGCCGTAGATGACCTTGACGTCGACCTCCTCGGTGGTGAACTTGGAGACCGCTTCGTACTTGGGATATTTTGCCCTCACCCTGACCTTGACGATCTGTTTGCCCTTGCCCTCGAGCGCTTGCGAGTCAAACACAAGCTCGTTGGGCGTCCTGCCGCTGAAGGACGCGAACTCCGCGCCGCTTACAACTTCAAACCAATACGCGTTGTAAAATTGCCTCAACTCCTCCTCGGAGGGCAAATTGCCTGCCTCGTCCGCGCCGGGCTCGCCCACGATCTGTATGAGCGTGCTGTTTGCCGTGACAGTGTTGTCGAGATCGGGCTGAACAAACTTTTCGGAGGCGAACACCGTCTCCTGCGCAAGCCCTTTCTTAAACGAGGAGTCCGAAGTTTTGAGCCTCAGCGTGCTGACCTTGTTTTGCACGTTCAGCGTAAACTCCGCTCTCTTGCCGTTTCTTTCGGCGGAAATGGTCGTCGTGCCGCTGGATAGCGCTCTCACAACTCCGTCCGCGCCTATAGTGGCGACGGCCTTGTTCGACGAATCCCACGTCACGCCCTCGGGAGCGCCCTCTTTTGCCTTGGCGCTGTCCCTGAACACGGCGGTGAGTCGAAGAGGATTTTCGCCCACGGCAAGCACGAAATCGTCGTCCTTGGCGTAATTGAACAACTCGGAATGTTGAATTGCGATATCGTCCTCGTCGCACAGGAAGATGGTGAAGTCTCCCTTTTGCGATGTCAACACCGCTCCGCTGTGCCTGACATTGACTATGCCGCCCGCGACGATACAGCCGTCTCCCTTGGGGGTGGCGTCATTTGGAAGCCCCAACTCCTCGAGAGAGAGATTTGTTTTTGTCGTGTAGAGCACGTCTCCCCAAACGCTACTCGTGCCCTCGGTGACGGTCACATTGAACGGAACGACGTTTTTGACGTACTTCCCGTCCTCCGAGCGATAAACCGCCGCCTCCGCGTAGATCTGCGCAGTGCCCGTCGAGCGCGCGGTGATGACGCCGTTGCCGTCCACAGACACGACGTCGCTGTCGCTACTGCTCCACTTCACATCTTCCACGATGCTGTCAAGCGGCGAATAGTTGGCGTACACCCTTTCGGACTGCCCGACTCTCAGCGAAGTCGAACTTTCGCCGTCCTTGTTTTTGAGGTCCACCCTCTCCACGGCGAAGCCCACGACGCGAATGGGTATGACCGCGCTTTTCTGCTCCGCCTGCACCTTCACGTAGAAAGAGCAATACGAGCTGACCACGCAGGCGCTCGTGCTGTTTGAGGAAGTTTCCACGTTTTGGTCGTTGACAAACATGACGGCGGGGAGCACCTCTTCGAGGTTTTCGTCCTCGTCCTTTTTGTCTACGTAATTTTTGTAGGATTGCTCGTACGCCTCGTCGTCGTAGACGATCTTGCCGTCAATGCTCCAACTGACCGTGTATCTGTTGGCGCGTTCGGGGCTGACCTTCACCGAGATATAATCCTCCAGCTTGAAAGTCTTGCCCGCGACCTCTTCGAAGGGCAGTTCAAGATGGCTTATCGGCCTTTCCGTCCCCTTTGCATAGAGGGTGATATCTTCGACGGCGACCCACGCGACAGTGGCAACGAGGTTGGCTACGATCGCCACGATCAGCAATATAATTATCGGTATCAAAATCAAGATACCAATCATCACTTTTTTCATACTCCCTCCTTACGGCACGATGTGCGCATAGTGTTTTTCCAGCTTGACGAAGAGCCCCGCCAGACAGCCTCCCATAAACGCGAGGGAGACGAGCGACAGTATGATATAAATGGTGTTGATGGAAAACAAGGTGTTGCCTATCACGATGGGGATGAAGTTGAACACCATCGCGACAATGCCGTACACGACCGCAATAAATATGCCCACGATAAGCGCGATCGCAACGTTTTTGTTGGCGCTGACAAGCTCTCCGTCCCCCGAAACGTTGAACGTGGGAGACTTGACGTCCACCAATATGCAAAGGCTTGTGAGCCCGACAACTATCATCTCCGCGATGAAGAAGATCGCGACCATATCCACCGCCGTCAGCAGATGTCCTCCCGCTTCCGAGGTGTAGTACGCGCCCGAAACCACACAGCACAGCGCGACCGAGATCGTCGCCACGACCGCGTACATGGCAAACTTCACCGCCACCTGCTTAGTGTAGCTGACGGGAATGACCTTTGTGTGATAAAAGCACATGCCTTCGCGCGAAATGCAGGTGGAGGCAAACGACACGGTGATGGTGATGAAGATGATGATGACCATGAGCGTAAGCCCCGGCATGATCTGCTGACCAATGCTCGCCGTGCCCAGCGCCGCCGCAAGCCTGTTGCAGAAAAACACCATCACAGGAGCCGCGCACGCCATGGCAAGATATTGGAAGGAATAGTTGAAACTGCGCAAGATCAGATAAAACTCTCTGTTGAGCAACGCCACCCACTGCGGACGCATGACGTCCTTGCTCTTGCGGCTGACAGTCGCCTTTTGCGTTTCGATGCCGTAGAGTATGGTCCTGTAATACTGCTTTTCGGTGATAAAGTACGCCGCCACCGAAAACGCCGCCGTCATGAGAGCGATATACAAAAATCTCAGCGCGAGGCCTCCCGAAGTCAACTCGCCGTAACGTCTGCCGTTGATCAGCTCGGCGTACCACCTGAAGGGATACGCGCCCGAAGCAAACGCCCGATAGCGCTCTATCATGCCACCCGAAAAGATGTTTTGATTTGAATCGCGCATGTAAACAAGCACGCGTTCAAGGGACAGCAAATACGCCGCAAATGCCGCGCAAAGCAGAATGATGGTGAAGATCAACACAAGCACAAACTGATTTTTGACCGCGTTCATCAACTTCATGACGGGCACGGCGATGATGTTGGCGATCGCAAACGGCAAAAGACTTGCCACAAGCGTCACCGCAAAGTACGCGAAATAGTCGTAATAGGGCGCATGCGTGACCACGCCGAACATGACGTACAGCGGAAACATCATCAATACGCACACGATCAGATTGTGCAAAAAGCAATAAATGGACTTTGACAGCAAGATCTCCTTTCCGCTTACGGGGAAGCGCAAAAGCAACTCGTTGTCGCCGTTTTGATAGAGGTTTTTGATCACGGTGCTTGTGGAGACCGCGGTTGCGATCACAATGGTCGCCATGCTGACGATCACCAAAAACTCAAGCCTCAGCCCGGATTTTTCCACAAATATCTTGGCGAGGAAGTACATCGCCGCAAGCAGTATGGCGTATACGCCCAAAAAGAACAGTATGTTCGCCGCCTGCAACAGCCTGTACTTTATCCCCCGTCTGCGAGTGGTTCCGAAGCGAGAGCGCAGATCCAGCTTAAACAGCGTTTTTACGCTCTGAAATGAAATCTCTCCCTTCATAACTCACTCCTTTTCGGTGGGCTTTCCGATCTCCTCGGCGCGCTCGGACAACCGCGACTTACGCGCGGATTTTGGCTGTTCGGGCTTCTCCTCGGCGCTTTCGGGCGCTTCTTCAAGCTCGAACGGTTTCTCTTCCGCCGTCTCCTCGCTTTCGGGCGCGCTGTTTTCGGCGCTCTCTTCGCTTCTCGCCTCCTCGACGGGAAGATCCGGGCGCATATCCGCGCTCTCCTGCGCCACGTAGTCCTCAAACAGTCTCGCGTCGTAGGTGCCCGTAATACGGAAGAATCTCTCCTCCAAATTCGCCTTGTTCTCCTCGTTGCCCGCGAGGTCGAAAAGGTCTATCAAATGCCCCTCGTTGACGATCGCCACCCTGTGGCACAGCTTCTTTACGAGGTCGAGGTTGTGGCTTGAAAAGAACACGGTGTTGCCCTTTGCGCAATGCTCGCGCATATGGGCGATGATCTCCGCCGTGGACTGAGGGTCCAACCCCATCATAGGTTCGTCCAGCACCCAAAGTTTGGGCTCGTGGATGAGGGCGGCGATGATGCATATCTTCTGCTTCATGCCGTGCGAATACGACTTGATCTGCTTGTCTATCGCAAACTCCAACCTGAAAAGCTTGCAATACTTTTGAAGCCTCTCCCGCCTCAGATCCGCGGGGACTTTGTAGAGGTCGGCGACGTAGTTTACGTACTCCCTGCCCGTCAACTTTTCGTAGACCGAATGGTTGTCGGGCACATAGCCCATGTTCATCTTCGCCTTGATGGGCTCCTTTACGATATCGTAGCCGCACACTTCGATCGTGCCGCTGTCAAATGGCAAAATGCCCGTCAGACACTTGATGGTCGTGGATTTGCCTGCGCCGTTCTGCCCCAAAAACCCGAATATCTCACCCGGGCGAAGCTCAAAGGAAATGTCGTCGACCGCAACTCTGTCGCTTTTGGGATATATCTTTTTTAAGTTTTTTACTTTCAACATAATCAATCTCTCCTTTCATTTTTTTTTGCAGTGCGGAAAGTCTCACTGCGTCATCACGGGGCTTCGACTCAAAAATGAAGCCGTTTCGCCGTTTTTTCGTAGGACGTCGCGCAGGCGGGATACGCTTGGCGTGACGCGCTCGCCTTTGCTTTGCGGAAGATCGCGGGAAAGCGCGAACGCAACCAAAGCGGCGGGCAAGATCGCCCCCAAAATGCGCGGCAGCATGGGAATGAGCGCCCTGCCCAAGATCAGCGCAAAGGCGTATTCGTCGTAACAGTTGCTCTTGAAAAGCGTATAAAACAAAGCCCAAGCGGCAATCGCTCCGAAAAAGTTGCGAATGCGCCTTGGCAAAAGTCTGATCAATATATATATACCTATGACGGCAAGGACCGCGGTGATCGCCTTTGCAATCGTGGCGAT